>NZ_BAAAIR010000105.1:0-83882 GCF_039526165.1 Brachybacterium tyrofermentans | reverse complement strand
TCGGGAGACCTCGACCCTCACCCCGACACCGACGCGCCGGCCCGCCGCGCGACGTGCGCTACACCCTCATCTGGGAAGAGCCACTTTGCCCCGCTGGCCCTGCACCCCAGGCGGAGGAGGTGTGCCGGGGTCGGGGGTACAGAACGTGAGCCCAGGCGAGGAATCCGTGACCGGGCAGCGCGAGGTACAGCTCGGCGGGGCAGCACCTGGCTAGGCGTGAGCGGGGCCGTCCGGGGTGTCGGGCGCCTGGCTAGGCGTGAGCGAGGCCGTCCGGGGTGTCGGGCGCCTCGCCGGCCACGGCGGCCACCTCGCCGGTGACGGCTGCGGACCCCGCCAGCACGGCGTCCTCCGCGTCGGGATCCACGCCACCGGCGAACTGCGACCAGTACAGGCGGTGATAGGCGCCCTCGGCCTCGAGCAGCGCGTCGTGATCGCCCTGCTCCACGATGTCGCCGTGCTCCATCACGAGGATCACGTCGGCGTCGCGGATCGTGGAGAGGCGGTGCGCGATGACGAAGCTGGTGCGGTCCGTGCGCAGCGCCGCCATCGCCTCCTGCACGAGCACCTCGGTGCGGGTGTCCACGGAGGAGGTGGCCTCGTCGAGGATCAGCAGCGCCGGATTCGCGAGGAAGGCGCGGGCGATGGTGATCAGCTGCCGCTCACCGGCGGAGATGTTCGCGCCCTCGTCCTCGATCACGGTGTCGTAGCCCTCGGGCAGGGTGTGCACGAAACGGTCCACGAAGGTGGCGGTCGCCGCCGCGATCACCTCGTCGTCACTCGCGTCGAGACGCCCGTAGCGGATGTTCTCGCGGATCGTGCCGCCGAACAGCACGGCATCCTGCAGCACCATGCCCACCTGGCTGCGCACCGCGCCGCGGTCCAGGGCCCGGATGTCCACGCCGTCGAGGCGGATCTCGCCGCCGTCGATCTCGTAGAACCGCATGATCAGGTTGACCAAGGTGGTCTTGCCGGCGCCGGTGGGTCCCACGATCGCGATGGTCTGGCCGGGCTCGGCGACCAGGGTGAGGTCCGTGATCAGCGGCTTGTCGGCCGTGTACGAGAAGGCGACGTGGTCGAACTCGATGCGCCCGCGGGTGGGGGCGGTGAGCTCGGCTCGCTCGATGCGGCGGCGCGGGAGGGCACTGCCGGCGACGGGGCCGTCGAGAGCGGGAGTGCCGTCGAGAGCGGTGTCCGGGACGGTGATCTCCCCGTCGGCCTCCTGCTCCTCGGCGTCCAGCAGCTCGAAGATCCGCTCGGCCGAGGCCACGCCGGAGATCAGCATGTTCGCCATACCGGCCACCTCACCCAGCGGCGCGTTGAACTCGCGCGAGTACTGGATGAAGGCGACCACCTGGCCGAGGCTGAGCTGCCCGCTGGCGATCCGCAGACCGCCCACCACGGCGATCCCCACATAACCCAGGTAGGTCACCCACTGCATGATCGGCATGATCATGCCGGAGTAGAACTGCGCCTTGAAGGACGCCTCGTACAGCTCCTCGTTGCGCGTATCGAACTGCTCGAGCATCGAGTCCTGGCGGTCGAACACAGTGACCAGGTCGTGGCCGGTGAAGGACTCCTCGACGTGGCCGTTCAGCCGCCCGGTGTTGCGCCACTGCGCGGTGAACAGCTTCTGCGACTTCGATCCGATGATGCCGATGACCACGCCGGAGATCGGCAGCGCCACCAGGGCGATCACGGCCAGCTGCCAGGAGAGGTAGAACATCATCGCGGTGATGCCCACGATGGTGAGCACCGCGTAGACCAGAGAGGCGAAGGCCTGCTGGAGGGCGGTCTGCACGTTGTCGACGTCGTTGGTGGTGCGCGAGAGCAGGTCACCGCGCTGGCGGGTGTCGAAGTACGAGAGCGGCAGGCGGTTGACCTTCGCCTCGATCTTCTCCCGCAGGCGGTACACGATGCGCATGACCACGTCGTTGAGCAGCCGGCCCTGCAGCCAGTCGAACAGGGCCGCCACGAGGTACATGCCCAGCACGACCAGCAGCAGCCGTCCCAGCGCCGGGAAGTCGACGCCGTCGCCGGTGAGGACCCCGTCGAAGATGACGTCCATCGCGTCGCCGAGGATCGAGGGTGCCCACACGGTGAGCGCCGTGGAGATGATCCCGAAGGCCAGCACGATCCCGAGGCTGAGCTTGTGATCTCCGAAGGTGCCGGCCAGGCGCAGTGCGGAGGGCCAGAAGGCCTTGGCCTTGCGCGGCGCGGACTCGCCCCACTCACCGCTCATGGAGTCCTGCATCTCGAGGATCTCGGCCTCGGTGAGATCCGGGGCGGCCGCCCCGGATCGCGGCGTCGCCCCGTCGGCCGGATCCGTCACGTTCTCTCCCTGCTTCTTCGCGGCGCTCATGCCGGCTCCTCCACGGTGATCTGGGAATCGACGATCTCCCGGTAGGTCGTGCTGGTCTCGAGCAGCTCCTCGTGGGTGCCGCGGCCCACGATCCGACCTTCGTCGAGCACGAGGATCTGGTCGGCGCCGGTGATGCTGGAGATGCGCTGGGCGACGATGATCCGCGTGGCGCCCTCGGTGTGCGCATCGAGCCCGGCGCGCACCGCGGCGTCGGTGGCGACGTCGAGGGCGGAGAAGGAGTCGTCGAAGACGAACACCCGGGGCCGGGCCACCAGGGTGCGGGCGATGCACAGGCGCTGGCGCTGCCCGCCGGACACGTTGGTGCCGCCCTGGGAGACGCTGGACTCCAGGCCTGTCGCCGCTCCCTCCCCCTCGCCGGTGGTGCGATCGGCGACGAACTCGGTGGCCTGGGCGATGTCGAGGGCGCGCCACAGCTCGTCCTCGTCGGCCGTCGGATCGCCGAAGCGCAGGTTGTGCGCGATGGTGCCGGAGAACAGGTACGGCTTCTGGGGCACGAGGCCGACGGTCGCGGAGATCGTGGCGCGGGCGAGGTCGGTGACCGGCACCCCGTCCAGGAGCACCTGGCCGCTGGTCGCGTCGTGCAGGCGCGGGATCAGGCTGATCAGCGTGCTCTTCCCGGAGCCGGTGGAGCCGATGATCGCCGTGGTGCGGCCTGCCTCCGCGGTGAAGGAGACGCCGTCGAGCACGGCGGCCTCGGCGCCCGGATAGGAGAAGGTGACGTCCCGGAACTCGACCGTCGCGCCGCCGTCGGCCCGATCCAGGGCGACCGGGCGGGAGCTCTCGGCGAGCGTGGGCGTGGTGTCGAGGACCTCGCCGATGCGCCGGGCGCTGATGATCGCGCGCGGGAACATCATGAACATGAAGGTGCCCATCATGACCGCCATGAGGATCTGCAGCAGGTACTGCATGAAGGCGGTCAGCGAGCCGACCTGCACGAGCCCGGCGTCCACGCGATGCCCGCCGAACCAGAGCACGGCGGCGGTGGCCAGGTGCAGCACGACGGTGATCGCCGGGCCCATGATCACGAACAGCCGGCCGATCCGCACCGAGGTGTCGGTCAGGGTCGCGTTGGCGTCCTCGAAGCGCGCGGTCTCGTGCTTCTCGCGCACGAAGGCACGCACCACGCGGATGCCCATGATCTGCTCGCGCATCACCGAGTTGATGGAGTCGATGTTGTCCTGCATGCGCTGGAACAGCGGCATGAGCTTCGTGACCAGGAGGCCCACGATGACCATCAGCACCGGCACGGCCACCCACACCAGCCAGGAGAGACCGGGGTCCTCCTGGATCGCCATGACGATCCCGCCGATGGACATGATCGGCACCATGACCATGAAGTTCAGCGTCATCAGCACGAGCATCTGCACCTGCTGCACGTCATTGGTGCCGCGGGTGATCAGCGTGGGGGCACCGAAGCGGCCCATCTCCTCGGTGGAGAAGCGGTCCACGCGGGTGTAGATCGACCGGCGCACGTCACGCCCCATGCCCATCGCCACCCGGGCCCCGAACCAGACGGAGATGACTGCGGTGATGACCTGCACCATCGCGACGATCAGCATGACTCCGCCGACGCGCCAGATGTAGTCGGTATCGCCCGTGGCCACCCCGTTGTCGATGATGTCCGCGTTGAGACTGGGCAGGTACAGCGTGGCCAGCACGGTCGCGAGCTGCAGCACGATCACTGCCCCGACGTGCGGGAGGTAGGGGCGGAGGTGTCGCCGGATGACGGTCCAGAGCATGGAGGGTCCTTGGTGAGGGGTCAGGCTGGGGTACGGCAGTGCTCGCACCGCGATCGGCGGCAGGAACAACGGTAAAGTGGGAAGCGGACAGATCCTGTCCGCGAAGTGCACCGCGCCCCGGGCACGGCGGCAGCAGTCCATTATTTCGTAGTGCCCCGCGCACCGCACCCGACTTTTGGAGGAGGACGCGGACCGCACAGTTCTGTGCACGCAGCGGGGTTCCGTGGAACCTCGGACCGAGGACGTGGCGCCACAGGTCGCGGTCAGGTCACCGAGAGACGATCCCCCGTGGACGAACACCCCGGAGGAGGCGACCGTGAGCGCAACAACCCTGCTCGTCGGCTGCGGCCGCGTCGGCATCCGCGTGGGTGAGCTGCTGCACGCCAGGGGCAGAGCAGTCGACGGAGACGGAGAGGTCGACGGAGGCAGCGAGATCGCCGGACTCCGCCGCGACCCGAGCACCCTGCCGCTCGCGTTCACACCGATCACCGCGGATCTCAGCGAGCCCCTCCCCTCCGCGCTGCCCGCGGTCGACGCCATGGTCATCACGCTGACCCCGTCCGTCGCCGCGAGCTATCGCGAACCGCTGCAGCATCTCGCCGCCGCCCTCCCTGCGGCGCCCCGGCGCACCGTGTTCGTCTCCTCGACCCGGGTGCTCGAGGGCTACGACTCCTCCCGTCCGCTCACCGAGTCCGATCCCGCCCGTCCCCGGTCGGAGCGGGCCCACGTGCTCCTCGACGGGGAACAGGCCGCGCGCGAGCTGTTCGGGGCGAGCATCCTGCGACCGGCGGGCATCTACGGGCCCGGGCGCGATCACCTGATCCGGGCCGTCCTCGAGGGGCGCCCTGTCGAACACGGCCGGCACACGAATCGGATCCACGAGGTCGACCTCGCCCGGGCGGTCGTGACGCTGCTCGGCACACCCGATCCGCCGGAGCTCCTGCACGCCGTGGACGGCGTCCCGTCGACCCTCGGCGAAGTCGTCACGCACATCGCACGGCGGCTCGGGAAGCCCGCGCCCCCGCGCAAGGAGCCGGATACCGGCGTCGGCACCGTGCTCGACGGCACCGCTCTCCTCGATCTGCTCGGCTCTCTCGAGGTGCCCGACTTCCGCGCCGGGTATGACGAGATGATCGACGGGTCTCCACCCCCGCGTGCCGATGCGCCGTGAGGTGCGTCAGCCCACGACGCCCTGTCGAGACGTCCGCACGAGGCGTTCGACGAGGTCGTCCGGGATCGGCTTGCGCGGGGTGAAGGTGATGCCGGTCTTGGTCGCTGTGAGACCGGCGGCCGCGATCTCCTCGGCATGCTCGGCGATGGCGCCGGCGAGGAGATACAGCCCGCACTGCCTGCTGAATGCTGCATAGCTGGCCACGACCGTGCCGTCGATCGTGAACCCGGGCATGCTGTAGGCCACGATCTCCTCGGCCTCCGGCAGGACGCGGCGCAGGATCTCTCGCAGCCGCTGCAGCGAGGGCTGGAACTGTTCGGGCGCCGACGCGATATAGGCGTCGTGGTCGGTGATCGACGTCATGAGGGGGTCTCGCTTCCCATCCCTGGTCGTGGTCAGGCCATGCGCTTCTGCGTCCTCCAGGCTACAGCGACCCCGAGAACCTGTCCTCGGCACCCCTGAGGTCCCCTGACGACGCGGATCGCGGGGTCATGGGTTCGGGGATCTCCGGGTCAGGACGACGATCTGCTGAACCGTTCGGCTTTCCGGGTGGGTCCGGTGACCAGGATGGTGTCTCCCTCCGTGAGCACGGTGTTCTCCGTCGCTGGCTGCCAAGCCTCGTTCCGGTGCTTCACGGAGCTGACGGTGACTCCGAACTTGCGGCGGATGCCGCTGTCGCCGAGCCGTGTTCCCTCGTACTCGGGATTCAGCGCGGTCTTGACCATCGCGAAATCGGTGTCGATCTCGATGAAGTCCTGCATGCTGCCGAGCACGATGTGGGCGACGCGGCGACCCATGTCCTTCTCGGGGTACACGACGTGGGGGATCCCCAGCTGCTCGAGGATCAGGCCGTGCGCGTCGCTGACGGCCTTCGCCCAGATCTGCGGGACCGAGAAGCGCAGCAGCAGCGACGTGACCAGGATGCTCGACTCGATGTCGCTGCCGATCGCGACGACCACCCGATCGAACTCCGAGACGGACAGCTGACGCAGCACCTGCTCATTGGTCGCATTGGCCGCGACGACGTGGGTCAGCTGCCCGTTGAGGGCCTGGACGACGTCCTCGCGCACGTCGATGCCCAGCACCTCGGCGCCGTCCTTCATGAGCTCGAGGGCGAGGGACTGACCGAACCTGCCCAGCCCGATGACGGCCACCGCGTTCGCCGAAGTGACGGAGGAGGAGGGTACGGACCGGAAGAACCTGCGCTTAGCCAATGATCGGCCTTTCCTTGGGGAGGTCGTAGAGAAGGGTCCGCTGCCGCAGCGCGAGGCCGGTGGCCGCCGTGATCGGGCCCAGACGGCCGATGAACATCAGCACGATGAGTATCAGCTGCGCGCTGGCAGGGAGATCCGCCGTGATCCCGGTGGACAGACCCACCGTGGCGAAGGCCGAGACCACCTCGAACAGGATCACGTCGAGCGAGAGGTCGGTCAGGAGCATGATGACGATGGTGGCGGCGACGATGAGGCCGGCCGCCAGCACGATGACGGTGATGGCCTGGCGATGCACCGCCCGGGAGAGGCGCTTGCCGAAGACGGTGACGGCGCCGGCGCCGCGCAGCTCGCCGAGCATGAGGAAGAACAGCACCGCGAAGGTGGTGACCTTGATGCCACCAGCGGTTCCTGCGGGTCCTCCGCCGATGAACATCAGCAGGTCCATGCCCACCCAGGTGGCGGGATCCATCGCCCCGGTGTCGACGGTGTTGAAGCCGGCGGTCCGCGTCTGGGCGGACATGGCGAAGCCGTTCAGGATCCGCAGATGGGGCGGCATCCCTCCCAGCGTCTCCGGATTGCTCCACTCCAGAGCAGTGATGTACAGGGTTCCCAGGGCGAGCAGGAGCGGCGTCGCAGCGACCACGATCCGGGTGTTCATCGACCAGAGGCGCACGGTGCCCAGATGCTTCTTCAGCTGCATCAGCACGGGGAAGCCGACACCTCCCAGCACCGTGGCACCGCTGGCGGTCAGAAGGATGACCGGGTCATCGGAGAAGGACATGAGGCTGTCGCTGTACAGCGCGAACCCGGCGTTGTTGAACGAGGAGACCGCGTGGAAGACGCCGAGCCACACGGCGTCGCCCCATGTCTCGCCGTAGGCGAGGGCGAAGCGCAGCGTGAGGATCACCGCCGCGACCGCCTCGATCATCAGGGAGATCCGCACGACGCTGAGCACGAGGGTCCGCACGTCCTCGATGCCGAAGCTCTTCACCTCTGCCGCGGCGGTGAGCTTCGAGCGCAGGGAGAGCTTCCGGATCACGGCGATGCCGATCACGGAGGCGAAGGTCATCACGCCGAAGCCGCCGATCTGGATCAGCACCAGGATCACGACCTGGCCGAACGTGGTCCAGAAGACGGGGGTATCGACGACGATGAGCCCGGTCACGCAGAGGGCGGAGACCGCTGTGAAGAGGGCTTCCACGAGTGTGGCTCCTCTGGCCCCCGTGGAGGCCGACGGGAGCAGGAGCAGGAGGGTCCCGAGGAGACCGCAGGCGGCGAAGGCCAGGAAGACGGTCCGAGCGGGGCGCGGACGCCGGTCGACGGCGCGGGATGGGGTGAGGCCGAGTGGTGGCACGCGCGGAATCGTACGCTTCTTCGGCGCGGCCGCCGACCAGCCGTCGTGCCTGGAGACGCGGGCCTGTCCCAGCAGGTCCCGCTCGACCGGGAGATCGCCGTCGGGCGCCCCGCGGGACGGACCGCAGCCCGTCCCGCGTGCAGGTCCTACCTGACCGACAGGGTGATCGGCTGCGAGCTGGAGCAACAGGTGCTCGCGGCAGGTTCCGGGGCGCAGCAGCTCTCCCCGACGGGTGCCGGAGCCGGAGCCGGAGCGCAGCATCCCTCGTCACTCGAAGCCGAGGCCGAGGCCGGGGCGTCGCAGCTGCCGCCGAGGTCGGTGGTGCAGACCCCGGTCTCGGGGAGATCGAGGTGCACGGCATCGGCGGCCTCGCGGTCCCCGGCCAGCGCGGCCGCGATGGAGCGGACCTGCTCGTAGCCGGTGGCCATGAGGAAGGTCGGGGCGCGGCCGTAGCTCTTCATCCCCACGATGTAGAAGTTCTTCTCCGGGTGGGAGAGGACCCGTTCGCCGTGGGGTTCGACCGACCCGCAGGAATGGAACTCGGGGTCGATCAGCGGTCCCAGCTGCGCGGGCGCCTCGACGGCGGCATCCAGGCTGAGACGGAGCTCGGAGAGCATGCCGAGCTGGGGCCGGAAGCCGGCGGCCGGCACCAGCAGGTCGATCTCCTCGGTGCGCTCTCCGTCGGGCGTGGTCGCGTGCACTCTCAGTGCCTCGCCCGCTGTGAACCTCGTGATCGTGAAGGAGGTGCGCACCTCGATGCGGCCGGTCTCGACGAGGCGCCGCAGCCGGGTGCCGAGGGCTCCGCGCGCGGCGAGCTCGTCCTGCTCCCCGCCTCCGTAGACCCGCGACACGTCAGCGGTGCGCACGGCCCAGAGGATCGAGAGGCTCGGCTCCTGCTCGGCGAGGTCCGCGAGATCGAGCAGAGTGTTGGCGGCCGAATGGCCGGCGCCGACGACCATGACCCGCTTCCCCGCGAACGCGGCGCGGTCCCGACCGAGCACGTCGGGCAGCGCCCAGGTGATCCGGCCCGCGGCGCGGGCGGCTGTCTCGCCGGGCGCGACGAGCCCCGCCTGGCCGAGCGGGTTCGGGGTGGACCAGGTGCCGGAGGCGTCGATGACGGCGGAGGCGAGAAGGTCCTCGACCTGCCCGTCGGCGCTCTCGATCCGCACCAGGAAGGGCGCTTCGTCGCGCCCGGCGGTGCGGGTCTTGTCGAGCCCCGCCCGGGAGACGGCCGCGACGCGCACGCCGTAGCGGATCGAGGGGGCGAGCTGCGGCAGCTCGGCGAGGGGCTCGAGATACTGCTCGCGCAGCTCGTGGCCGGTGGGCAGCGTGTCCCCGTCGGGCGCGGTCCATCCCTGGGCCCCGAGGAGGCGCCCGGCGGCGGAGTCGACGTTGTACTGCCAGGGCGAGAAGAGCCGCGTGTGGCCCCAGTCGGAGATGGCCGCTCCTGCCGTGGGGCCGGTCTCGAGCACGAGGAAGTCCACTCCGCGCTCGGCGAGCTGGGCGGCGGCGGCCAGGCCGACGGGGCCGGCGCCGATGATGACCACGGGACGGGTGGAGGTGGTGCTGGTGGTGAGCATGGCAATCTCCTTGCTGCGAGAGATCAGGTCGAGGTCTGTGTGAGGTCGTCCAGGAGCGTGCGCACCCGGGCGTCGATGTCGTCGCGCACCAGGCGCATCCGCTCGGCGCCCTCGATGCCGCGCTCGGAGGGCTCGTCGGTCACCCACGTGGTGATCGTCCCCGCCATGCCCGGCACCGGCTCGACGACGGCCTCCTCGCCGAGCACCACGACCCGGTCCACGCGGGCCAGCAGCGCAGGGTCGATCGGCTTGGTGAATCCGGCGGACATGTCCGCGCCGACCTCGGCGACGACCTCGGCAGAGAGTGCGTTGATCGCGCTGCCCGGCTTCGTCCCGGCGGAGTGCACCTCGACGGCGTCCCCGGCGTGGTGGCGCAGGAGGGCGGCGGCCATCTGGGACTTGCCGCCGTTCTTCACGCACACGAACAGCACGGACGGGGCGGCGGAGTTCTGGGAGCTCATGCGGAGACCTTCTCGGTGGTGCGGGCGGGGACGGTGGTGTCACCGGGGAACAGGCGCGGGCCCAGCCAGAGGGACACGTAGACCAGGGCGACGAGCACGGGCACCTCGATCAGAGGGCCGACGACACCCGCGAGCGCCTGCCCGGACGTGACGCCGAAGGTGCCGATCGCGACGGCGATCGCGAGCTCGAAGTTGTTGCCCGACGCCGTGAAGGCCACCGTGGTGGACTTCGCATAGGTCAGCCCGACGGCGCGGGCGGCGACGAGCGAGATGAGGAACATGCCTACGAAGTAGGCCAGCAGCGGTAGGGCGATCCGGGCGACGTCCCAGGGGTTGGAGGTGATCGCCTCTCCCTGCAGGGCGAAGAGCAGCACGATGGTGAACAGCAGACCGTACATCGCGAAGGGGCCGATGCGGGGCAGGAAGCGGTTCTCGTACCAGTACCGCCCCTTCGCCCGCTCGCCGAGCACCCGGGTGAGGAAGCCAGCGAGCAGGGGGATGCCGAGGAAGACCAGCACGGAGAGCACGATCGCACCGACGGAGAACTCCGCCGATGTCACGGGCAGCCCCAGCCAGGAGGGCAGCACCTGGAGGTAGAACCAGCCGAGCGCCCCGAAGGCGAGGACCTGGAAGACGGAGTTGATCGCCACCAGCACGGCCGCGGCCTCCCGATCGCCGCAGGCGAGGTCGTTCCAGATGAAGACCATGGCGATGCAGCGGGCGAGGCCCACGATGATCAGTCCGGTGCGGTACTCGGGGAGGTCGGCGAGCAGCAGCCAGGCCAGGGTGAACATGATCGCCGGGCCCACGATCCAGTTCAGCACCAGCGACAGCACCATGAGCTTGCGGTCGGCGGTCACGCGGCGGGTCTCGTCATAGCGGACCTTGGCGAGGACCGGGTACATCATCACCAGCAGCCCGATCGCGATCGGCACGGAGATCCCGGCGACGGACATGCTCTCGAGTATCTGATTGAGCCCCGGAACGAAGCGTCCCAGCGCCAGGCCCAGGATCATCGCCGCGATGATCCAGACCGGAAGGAACCGATCAAGGAAAGACATCTCCCCGGCCACCCGGGTCGGCGTTCCGGGCGCTGCAGTCGTCGTCATGACGGGGACTACCTCTTCCTATAGACGAACATCGATGCGAACGCTAGCCTGTCACATAGACATCCGTCAATGTAAGGTGACCACATGACCTCCCCCTCGATCGCGCCCCCGAGCACACCTCCGGAGAGCATCGCGCCGTCGTGCACACCGGGCGAGCGCGCCACACTCGACTGCTGCACGCTCGGGGCCGGCCCGATCGATGTCGCCGAGGCGGAGCATCTGGCGCTGCGCCTCAAAGCGCTCTCGGACCCGACGCGCCTCCAGCTGCTCTCGCATGTGGCGGCCCAGGGATGCGGCGACGTCTGCGCCTGCGATCTCACCGAGCCGCTGGGCATCAGCCAGCCGACCGTCAGCCACCATATGAAGAAGCTCGTCGACGCCGGCCTGCTCACCCGCGAGCAGAAGGGGCGGTGGGCCCACTACTCCGTCATTCCGTCGGCCTTCGCCGAGCTGCGTGCCTTCCTCGACCTGACCTGATAGCTCGTCGTCGCCCGCCGTTCCAGCACCGATCTCAGCCGGTGACCAGTGCTGCGACGATCGGCAGCACGGTGGTCATGACCAGGGCGTTCATCACCATCGCGGCGCTGGACCAGCCGCCGGACACGGTGGATTCGGCGAGCACGCGCGAGGTGCCGATGCCGTGGGAGGTCAGGCCGATGGCGAAACCGCGAGCGCGTTCGTCGCGCACCCGCACCAGGGTCAGCAGCGCCGGGCCGACGACCGCCCCGAGCACCCCGGAGATCAGGGTGAGCACCACCGCGAGCGGCACGGACGCCCCGAGGAGCACCGCGATCGACAGTCCCACCGGCGAGGTCACGGAGCGGGGCAGGGCGGCGCGCAGCAGGTTGTCCCCCACCCCGAACCCGGTCAGCACCGCGACGGTGAGCGCCACGCTCAGCGCGCCGCCCACCACCAGCGTCGCCAGCACGGCGGGGGCCGACGAGGCCAGCGCCCGGCCGTTGCGCAGCAGCGGCAGGGCCAGGGCCACGGTGGCAGGGCCGAGCAGGAGGGTCAGCACGGTCACCTGCTCGAGGTACTCGGCGTACGGGAGCCCGGTCAGCTGCAGCACCCCGGCCACGATCACGACCGTGACGAGCACCGGGGACAGCAGCCCGGGCCGCCCCGTTCGCTGGTACAGCCACAGGGACAGCAGGTAGGCGCTGAGCGTGAGCGCGAGGCCGAACACCGGCAGGTGGATGAGCGTGCTCATGCGGCCGCGCCCCCCGGCTGCGGGGCGTCGGGCCCGCCGGGCTCCCCGGAGCCTCCGTCCGGACCTCGCCCGTCGGCAGCCCTCCCCCTGGCCCGCCGACGATCCTGCCGGCGCAGCAGCGCCTGCAGCATCGTCCCCGCGACCAGCAGAGTGACCACGAAGGAACCGCCCACGGCGAGCGCGATCGGCAGCGCTTTCTGCGCCAGGGAGTCGAGCTCGAGCAGGATCCCGACGCCGGGCGGGACGAACAGCAGCTGCAGGTGCGCGAGGAGCGGGGTCGCGGCCGGTTCGGCGACGCGCAGCACGGCGCGCGTGGGCCGCAGCAGACCGAGCACCACCAGCAGCACGATCCCGATCACCACCCCGGGGACGGGCAGGCCCAGCAGCGCCGACAGGCCCAGGCCCACCATCTGCGCGAGCAGCAGGACCACGAGGCCGAGCAGCACGGGAGGGAGCAGAGCAGCGCGGGACATCCCGGTCAGGGTAGCCCGACAGGACGCCCGCGCATCGCGTTGACCACCGCAGCCCGCGCACCGCACACTGCCCTCATGCCGCGCACGCCCCGCACGTCCCTCGTCTTTCCCCTGGTCGGCGAGCGCGTGCTGCTGCGCCCGTTCGAGCAGGTCGACGCCGCAGCCGCGCACGGGATCTACGGCGACGCCGTGGTCATGCGATACGTCGGTGACGGCAAGGCGGTCTCGCCGGCGACGACGACGCAGATGATCACGGACTACCGCCGCCACCAGAGCGAGCGCGGCTTCGCGTTCTGGGCGGTGATCGACCGTGGCACCGGCGGACTGATCGGCGACGCCGGACTGGAGGTCACCCGGTTCGGGACCGAGCTCGGCTACACCCTCGCCCGCGACGCCTGGGGGCGGGGCCTGGCGACGGAGGCTGCGCAGCTGTGCGTGGACGCCGCGTTCGGCCCGCTCGACATCCCGCGCCTGGTGGCGGTGGCCGACGCCGAGAACCCTGCCTCGGCGCGGGTGCTGGAGAAGATCGGCTTCGCCGCTGCCGGGACCGTCACGGCCTACGGCCGTCCGCACCGGCGCTTCGCGCTGCCTCGCAGCGACCAGCACGCCGACGGACTTCACCGCGCCTGTCAGCCCGACAAGGGTCTGCATCACGAGGACAGATCCTGACCTCCCACCGTGCGAGGATCCAGCAATGACACAGTCGCAGGTCACCTTGGGTGCCTACAACCTCGACGCCTCGGATCCCCACCACCTTGCCGAATTCTGGTCGCAGCTGACGGGCGGGGATCCTCAGCCCGGCGGGAACAGCGTGTACATCGCCCCGGCCGGTGCCCACGGTTTCGGGATGTTCATCCAGCCGAGCGACTCTCCCCGACCGGATCGCCAGTCCTCGCACCTCGACCTGACCGTGCCCTGGGGGCAGCGGGAGCAGGAGGTCGACCGTGCCGTCTCGCTCGGCGCCGTGGTGCGGTGGCATGTGCTCGACGAGTACCCGCACGTCCAGTGGACGACACTCGCCGATCCGGAGGGGAACCTGTTCTGCATCGCAGAGCATCCGCCGACACCCTGACCCGCCCCGCCCCGCACTCGGGCCTAGACCGCGAACGGGAACGCGAACGCGGCCGTGCTCCGAAAGGTTCCACCTCGATGGCACCTTTCGGAACACGGTCGGAGAAACATGGCCGAAGGAACATGCTCGGAGGACTACGGACGGCGGTCAGCGGTCCCGGCCCGGCCCCTGCGGCGAGCTCGTGCCTCCAGCACGCGACCGACGATGATCATCGCGGCGCCGCCGACCATGTAGAGCAGACCGAAGTTGCTCCAGGAGATGCCGCCGTGCAGAAGGGCGAGCACGACGGTTGCCACCAGGCCGCCCACGAGAAAGACGAGGCCGCTGCGCTGCAGGGTCCGCGGGTAGAAGATGTGCGCTCTCGCCATGTCGTCCTTCCGTCATCTGCCCTGGGCGTGATGCCAGGAGCCGTCCTCTCGACGGTAGCTGACATACACATGATTCCGATCTGCGCGGGCCTGCATGAACTCGATCCGCTCCGGCTGCACGGCGTAGACCTGCCAGTCGGGATTCGGGGTCCCGTCCGAGGTGGGGCGGGCGAGCCAGTCCCGCTGCGAGACGTCCTCCCCGAGGGCAGTGACCACTCCGGTGACCTGCACCTGCCGTCCGCTCTCGCGCCAGAAGAAGGTCATGGCCGCGCGGGGATCCTCCGCGAGCTGATGCGCCTTGGCCGAGGTGTTGCGCGTGGAGATCTGGAAGCCGGTCTCGTCGAGGTCCTTGAGGATCAGGGTGCGGCCGACGGGGGCTCCGCCCGGCAGCAGGGTCTGGAACGTCATCGCGTGAGGCTGGCGGGTACCGCTCGCGATCGCCTCCTCGAGCCAGGTCAGGAACAGCTCGGTCGGGTCCATGGGCAGCGTCGCGAGATCAAGCTCAGGCATCACGTCGGGAAACGCGGGCAGGGCGCGGAGGCGTGCGGCGAGATCGCTCATCCCTCCATCCTGCGTGCGGCCCGCGCGGAGGACAAGGCGCGCTCAGGCGTCGCCGAGCCCGCAGCGCTCGGAAGGCGTCGCGCGGCGCGACCTCACGGCTCGACGAGCCCGGTTCGGTAGGCGACGACGGTGGCCTGAGTGCGGTCACGGGCACCGAGCTTGCGCAGCACGGAGGCAACGTGGGTGCGCACGGTCTCGGTGCCCAGGACCAGCTGCGCAGCGATCTCGGCGTTGCTCGACCCGCGGGCCACGGCCTCGAGCACCTCCGTCTCCCGCGGGGTCAACGCCGGACCGGTGTACGCCGCGGTGGCCGCGCGAGGCTGCAGCAGGGTGCGTACGGCGCCGGGGAACAGCAGGCTGTCTCCGTGGGCGATCGTGCGCACGGCCTGCACCATCTCCTCGGCGCGGGATCGCTTCAGCAGGAAGCCCGACGCCCCTGCCAGGAGCGCGTCCAGCACATATCCGTCGTGCTCGAAGGTGGTCACGACCAGCACCTTCGGCGGTTCGGGGAGGCGCAGCAGCAGCTCCGTGGCGCGGATCCCGTCGATCTCGGGCATGCGCACGTCCATGCACACCACCTCCGGGGCCTCTCGTCGGGCGAACTGCACGGCGTCGGCGCCATCGTCGGCTTCGCCGATCACCTCGAGATCCTGCTCGGCATCGAGGATCATCCTCATGCCCTGGCGGACCAGGGGCTCGTCATCGACCAGCAGGATGCGGACCGGGGTGCGGCCCGATCCCGCACCTGCAGCCGCGCCCGCGCCCGCGCCCGCGCCCGCGCCCGCGCCGGAGGCCACCGTGCTGCCCGTGCTGGTCACGCCGTCGGGCTCAGGGGTCATGTCGGGGCCTCTCGGAGAGGATCGGGAGCTCGGCGCGTGCGCGCCAGCTGCCGTCGGACGGTCCGGCCTCCAGCGTGCCACCCCACAGCTCGAGACGCTCCCGCAGTCCGGCGAGGCCGCGCCCGCGGCGTCGGGACGCCGAAGCCTCCGGAACCTTCGAGACACCCGACGCCTTCGAGCTCTCCGAGCCCTCCGAGCCCTCCGAGCCCTCCGAGCCCTCCGAGCCCTCCGAGCGAGCATCATCTCTCCGCAGGGCCGTCGTCGACAGCGGATTGCTCGTCTCGACGGACACGACGCGTTCTCCCGTCGCCGCCGCGCCCTCGGCGACGCGCAGCTGCACCGGACCGGCGCCGCCGTGGCGGTGCGCGTTGGTGAGGAGCTCGGTGACGATCCGGGCGAGGTGCTCGTGCTGGAGACGGGACAGGCCTCGGGGGACCGCCACGCTCGCGCGCAGATCCAGGCCTGCCCGCCGGTGGTCCTCGAGGACCCGGTCCAGGCGAGGCGCGGCTCCCCCGTCGGCCACCTCCCCGTAGGCCGCCTCCCCGTCGGCCGCCTCCCCGTCGGCCGCCTCGTCGCGCAGGCCCGCGAGCACCTCATCGAGATCGAGCAGCGCTTCGCGCGCGGTGGCCTCGATCTGCGCGAGGGACTGCGCGGCCGCGTCCTGGTCACGGGCGATGACGTGCCCACCGGCGGCCGCCTGGATGCTGACGATGGTGAGGGCGTGGCCGATGCCGTCGTGCAGCTCGCGGGCGATGCGGGTGCGTTCGGACTCCCGATCGATCCGGGCCAGGGCCAGCTCGAGACGGTCCCTGGAGGTGGGTCCCAGCAGCCGGGGCGCGAGCCGGGCGGCGAGCCGTCCGAGCGGGAGGAAGGCTGCCAGGGAGAGGACGGCCGAGAGCAGTGCGGCGGCGGCGATGCCGAACCGTCCGGCCGCCGTGCTCGCCGTCGGCACCAGGGTGCTCTCCCCACCGCGGAGCGCTTCGACGAGGGTGAGCACCGAGGCGGGAAGCAGCATCGTCAGGAAGGCCGCGACCAGAAGCCCCAGCAGCAGGTGCAGCTGCACCCACACCACGTCCTGCGCACGGTGCACGAGGCCCGGCCGCGAGGGCACCACCAGCTCGGAGTCGACGCCGAGCATCGAGCGGGCAGCGGTGACCTCGAGCTCCCTCACCCCGGGGACCAGACCGAGCAGGCCGCCCAGCAGGATCGCCAGCAGCACACCCGGCAGGAGGAGCGGGACGGGCAGCAGCTGCTGACGGGGCACGGGGACCACGAGCGCGAGGACGAGCACGACGGTCGTCCCGATCGCCGCGCCCGTCATCAGCCACGCGAAGCGGCTGCCCTGCTGTCGGACCTGCCGTCGATTGCTCACGCCCCCATCCTGGCCGAGGCGGGGCCTCCGGCGCGAGGGTCGATGGTCGACCGGCGGTGGCCGACGTACCCCCACACGGCGAGCGCGAGCGCAGGGCCCCACAGCCAGCAGGGGAAGACCAGGGCGAACTCGAGCGCCGTCGCCAGGCCGAGTGCGGACGCGCTGAGCATGACTGGTACCGCCGCGAAGCACAGCAGGGCGGCGACCGTGAACCCGGGGATGGCGGCGAAGGCGACGGGGACAGGGCGCCCGCCGACGGCGGGGAACCAGCGCGGGAACACCTCGCCCCAGGGGCGGATCAGGCCGATGGTGAGGAGCACGCCGAGCCAGGCGCCCGTCGAGAGCGCGAGCCCCCAGACGCGCACGGAGGGATCGCCGGCGGCCATCTCCCCGCCGAGCAGCGGCCACGGGGTGAGCCAGGTCAGGCGGAGCAGCGCGTACGGAAGCGGGCCGCAGGCCGCGATCAGCGTGAGGATCCTGCGTCGGCGCACTGTCCACGCCCCCAGCGCGCGCAGGGTCCCGGTGTCGCGCAGTGCGAGCAGGGAGATCGCGGCCCAGAGGGCGCCGGCGACGACGAAGTGCGCCGTGGCGACGATCAGGGGGCCGGTGGCGAGCAGGCTGGGCAGGATCATCGAGGCGAGGTGGGCGATCGTCCCCGCGCCGGCGACGGCGCCCAGGATCAGCAGGGCGAGCAGGGGGACGCCGACGACCCACCGGGCCCGGCCTCCGTGGAGGACCAGCAGCACGCCGACCGCGCTCAGCAGGATCGGCATCGACAGGGCGATGAGGTATCCGGTCTGGGCGAGCGTCATGAAGCTCGCGAAGCCCAGTCCGAACAGGGCGACCTGCAGGCCGCCCACCACCGCCAGGGCGGGACCGGGCCGACGGGACAGGCCGACGACCCCCACCACCGCCCCGAGCAGCGCCACGACGATCTGCAGGGTGTACAGCGGGCCTGCGCCGATCAGTTCGAGCAGGGGCGGCGGCGTGGCCGAGGCGGTGAACAGCGCGGCGTCAGGGGCCATCAGCCAGCGGATCCCGAGGGCTGCGCTGATCAGGCTGGTGAGCGTGCCCAGCAGCAGGAGGATCCGGAGGGAGCGGGGCGCTGCTCGCTCGGCGTCGTCGGGGCGTGTCCCCGCCGTGCCGTCGGCGCGCAGGCCCGCAGTGTCGAGGGGGCGCCGCCCCGCAGCGTCGTGGGGGTGCTGCCCCGCAGCGTCGTGGAGGCGCGGGCCCGCAGTGTCGTGGAGGCGAGGGCCCGTAGTGATTCCGGGGCGTGATCTCGGTGTCGTGGGGCGTGGGCGTGGATTCGGTGTTGTGGTCATGTCCCGAGACTTCGCTCATCGGCGCCGCCCCACCTCCCCCGCGCGGGTGAACACTCTCCCCCTGGAGCGCTCCGGCGAGTGCGACCTTCGGGATCTCAAGGTTCCAGGACGCCAGCGTCAAGGTCGCACTCGACGAGTGGATGGCTCGGACGACTCGGACGATTCGACCTGGGCCGGGGCTCCCCCGGGTCCGCCCTGATCTCGCAGGCTCCCCCTGCCCCCTGCCCCCTGCCGTCTGCCTCTTCCGCCCCTGCCCGTCTGCCCCTTCTGCCCCTTCTGCCCCTGACCCTTCTGACCCTTCTAACCCTTCTGACCTGCAGGGGAGCCGGCGTCTCGGTCCGATCCCGTCCCCTGTTGCGCGTGACACCCCGCGTGGTGCGTCACGCACGTCTTGCGGCGGGCGCCCGGTCTCTCACAGCGTGGGTCACGAGGGAGCTCGACCTGCGACCCAGGCGCTCCCGCCACGACGTCCCCGTCGCGACCACCAGGTACTCATCGGAGGGATCCCGGATGACGAGCCCCATGACCACCCCCATCAGCCGGCGCGCCGCACTCCGCGGTCTGGGCTTCGTCGGCCTCGCCGCGACCACCGGCCTGTTCGCGACCGCCCAGGCCAAGGTGGCGAGCGATCTCGTCGTCGTCGATCAGGGCGGCACCGGCCCCTGGGACGGCGAGAACTGCGGCCCGACGTCGGCCGTGATCGCCCTGGTCGCCGCCGGCAAGGCACCGGAGCACTACGTCTCCGGGCCGGAGGGCGCGACCGTGGGCGGCAACGCCACCGCGGTCGAGGACATGCGCGTCGCCTGCGGCCTGTCTCCCCAGTGCGACGCGTCCGCCAAGAGCGTGGACTACTGGGGCGCCTACCTCAAGGACCTCGAGGCGGGGATCCGGGAGTACGACGGCACCGCCACGCACTCCATGTTCGAGGAGGGCGTGGATGCCGCCGCGAGCGGATCGGTGGTGATCCTGCACGTCCATCACGGGACGCTGATCGGCGAGGAGGCCGACTACGGCCACTTCGTCGTCGCCCAGGGCACGGACTCCGACGGCAACATCCTGGTCTCCGATCCGGGACGGGCGCAGACGATCGGCATCACCGGGTACTCGCGTCAGCACCTGCTGGATTCCCAACGGGACGACGCCACCATCGTCAGCTGACCGGCCCGTTCGGTCCGCTCAGCCCGGCCCGCTCGGCCCCGCCTGCCGGGCGTCACTTCTCCAGGAAGATCCCGTTGCCCGGGCCCAGCGGCAGGTCGAACGCGAAGAACACCGCGAGGATGACGGTCCACACGATCCAGAACGGGATGACGAACGGGAGCATGCGCGCCATCAGGGTGCCCAGGCCCGCGCCCGGCTCGTACTTCCGGATCATGCCCAGCAGCACGATCATGTACGGGTTCATCGGGGTGATGACCTGGGTGGCGGAGTCGCCCACGCGGAACGCCGCCTGGGTGAAGGCGGGCTCGTAGCCGATCAGCGCGAACATCGGCACGAACACGGCGCCCATGATCGCCCACATGGCGGAGCCGGAGATGATGAACAGGTTCAGGCAGCTGGCCAGGAGGATGAACCCGAGCACGGCGGGGAACCCTGTCAGCCCCACGCCCTCGAGCCCGGCGGCGCCGGTCACGGCGATCCAGGTGCCGATGCCGGACCAGTTGAACAGGGCGATGAAGTTGCCCAGCACGAAGGCGAGCACCACGAACGGCAGCATCTCCTTGAGCGACTCGGTCATCATGTCCACGGCGTCCCGGGTGGAGCGCACCGTCTTCGTGGCGATCCCGTAGGCGAGGCCGAGCACCACGAAGTAGGCGACCACGATGAACACGATCGAGCTCAGCAGCGGGGACTTCGGCAGGAAGCCGCCGTCCTCGTTGCGCCACGGCGAGTCCGGGACCAGGAACGCCACGAGGAAGATCGCGGTGAGCACCACGGCGCTGATCACCGCGGCCAGCAGGCCCTTGTTCTCCTCGGGGGTGAGGGCGGCGCGCATCTGCTCGGCGCTCTCGGCGCTGTCGGCAGCGCCCTCGACGGCGACCTCGTCACGGTTGATGCCCTGACGTGTCAGGCGCGGCTCGAGGACCTTGTCGATGATGAACCCGGCGACGAAGCCCAGGATGATCGACGAGGTGATGTTGAAGAACCAGTTCGAGACCGGGTTGACCGCGGTGGTCTCGAAGCCGGGCAGGGCGCCCATCACCGACGTGGTGATGCCGGCGAACAGGGCATCCAGCGAGGTCGGGAAGATGTTCGTGGAGTAGCCGGCGCCTGCCGCGGCGAAGCCGCCCAGCAGACCGGCCACGGGGTGGCGGCCGGCGGCCTTGAACACGAGGGCCGCGAGCGGCGGGACCACCACGAAGGCGGTGTCGGCCATGATCGAGGAGATCACGCCGACGAATCCGACCACGTAAGGCAGCAGCCAGGCCGGCGAGGTGCCGAACAGCTTGCGGATCCCGGCGGCGAGCAGCCCGGAATGCTGGGCGATGCCGATCGCCAGCAGGATCGGCAGCACGGTCACCAGCGGCGGGAATCCGATGAAGTTCTCGCCGAGGGTGGTGGTCAGCCAGGTCAGCCCCTCCCCCGTGAACAGGCCCTTGATGACCGTGGGCTCCTCGGAGCCGGGCACGGAGACCACCACGCCGCTCCAGGCCATCGCGGTGGACACGATGCCGGTGACCGCGAAGAGCACCAGGAAGAGCATGAAGGGTTCGGGCAGCTTGTTGCCCGCCCTCTCCACGCCGTTGAGGATCTTGTCGGTGATGCCGGTCGTCGCCGGCGGTGTCGATGCCGTGCTCATGGGGACTCCAGTCGGGGCGAGGGACGGTCGGGAGGGGAGGACGGCCGAGGGGCCGACGGGGGGCGGCAGCGGAGCGGCGGACCGCGGCGGCAGGCCGCCCCGGGCGCTCAGTCGAAGAAGCCGCGCACGTCGATCGCGCCGCCGGCCTCCTCGAACTCGGCGGCCATGGCGGTGGCCAGCTGCGGATCGTGCAGGGCGTCGAGCACCGTGGCCGCCAGGCCGTAGGCCCCGTCGGCCGCTGCGGACCGGGCGTCCTCGGAGACCGCCCAGGTCGCGAACTCGCGGGTGTGCAGGGCGACCTCGGGCGGGGCGATCCGGATCACCGGGTGGATCCCGGGCACGCGGTAGCTGACGTTGCCGAAGTCGGTGGAGGCCGCGAGGATCGGCGAGACCACGCCGAAGGGCAGCGGGTCGCGGCCCCGGCGGCGCTGCGCCTGGACCCAGCGCCCGGTGAGCGCCTCGTTCGTGCGCACCGGGAGGGAGGGCGGATGCTCGTCCCAGCGCACGGTCACGCCCACGCCGGCCATGAGGGCGGCGCCGCGGGCCACGTCGTCGACCCGCGTCGAGAGGTCCTTGAGGGTCTCGGGGCGCTGCGAGCGCACATACAGATCGAGCTTCGCGTAGTCCGGTACGACGCTCGCGCGCTCGCCGCCCTCGCGGATCACGGCGTGGATGCGGTCCGACGGCGGGGTCTGCTGCCGCATCAGCCCGATCCCCTGGTACATGAGGTTCGCGGCGTCCAGGGCGTTGCGGCCCATGAACGGCTGCGCCGAGGCGTGGGCGGTGTGCCCGTGGTACTCGACGGTGAGGGTCCGACGCCCCAGCCAGGTCTGATCGGCCAGGTCATAGCCGTAGGGGTGGGCCATCACGGCGGCGTCCAGGCCCTCGAAGGCGCCTTCTCGCGCCATGTACTCCTTGCCGGTGTGGCCCTCCTCGGCGGGAGTCCCGAGGAACACGACCCGTCCGGGAACGGCCGACGGGTCGGCCTTCGCCAGCGCCGAGAGGGCCAGGAACGCGCCCAGCCCCATGACCGCGATGACGTTGTGGCCGCAGCCATGGCCCACGCCGGGCAGCGCGTCGTACTCGGAGAGGATCGCGAGCGTCGGCCCGTCGGCCCCGCCGTTCCCGCTCCCGGCGCCGGTTCCCGAGATCTCCGCACGGATCGCGGTGTCCAGGCCGTGCACGCCCAGCTGCGCCTCGATGCCGTGCTCGGCGAGGACGTCGACGATGGCGCGCGCCGAGCGGTGCTCCTGAAAGGCGACCTCGGGGTGCTCGGCGAGGTCGAGCATGAGGTCGATCATCCCGGGACCGTCGGCCGCGACGCGCTCCTCGAGCCGGTCGTGCAGGGCGATGCTCGCCCCGTCGAACGACGAGCCCGGATGGGACGCGGTGCGCATCGCCGATTCCCGCTCGTCATCGAGCTGGCGGAGGTAGGCGGTGGACACCTCGGTGTGCTGGGTCTCGGGGCGCTGCACCTCGGAGCGTTGCGCCGCGGGACGGGACGCGTCCGAGGACGGAGTCTGCTGGGAAGCCATGCCGACGAGGATATGCACGAGGCGGCCTCTCGCCGACCCGGTCTCATCCCTCATCCTGATCGCTCCTCGCCCGCCGACGGCGCACGCCCGATGTGACGTGGGCGAGCGCGACAGCCCACGCCTGCCGGTGAGCACGTAGCCTCGGCATGCGCATCCGCGTTCTCCCTCGTCAGAAGAAGTTCTCCATGTCACAGCTCAGCGATCTGGTCGACCCCACCGCGATCCTCCTCGACGCCCCGGCGCAGGACTGGCGCGCCGCGATCCGGCTCTCCGGGGACCTGCTGGTCTCCGCCGGGGCCACCACCGGCTCCTATACCGACGCGATGATCCGCACGGTCGAGGAGCACGGCCCCTACATCGTCATCGCGCCCGGCTTCGCCCTCGCGCACGCCCGCCCCGACGACTCCGTGCTGCGCACGGCGCTCTCGTTCGTGCGCCTGGCCGAGCCGGTCGAGTTCGGCAACCAGGCCAACGATCCCGTCACCCTGGTCATGGCGCTCGCCGCTGCGGACTCCTCCGCCCACCAGGCGGCCCTCGCCGCCCTGGCCGGGGTGCTGGCTGATCCGGAGGGCCGCCGTGCGCTGGACTCCGCGTCGACCCCGGACGAGGTACTCACCGCCCTCGGGGCCGACGGCGCGGCCGGTTCGGCCGACGCACGCACCGCTGGCACCGCACAGGTCGCCGGTACCGAGGGAGCCCCGGCGTCGGCCACCGCCGCCGCTCCGGCGGCCGATCCCGCGCCCACCGGCGCATCCGCCGTCGTCGACCCTGACGCGGTCCCCTCGAAGAACCTGATCCTCACGGTGTGCGGGAACGGGCTGGGCACCAGTCTGTTCCTCAAGAACACGGCCGAGCAGGTCCTGGACCGCTGGGGCTGGTCCTCCTATCTCGACATCCAGGCCACCGACACGATCTCCGCCAAGGGCCGGGCCAAGGAGGCGGACGCCATCCTCACCTCCGGCGCCATCGCGGACACCCTTGGCGACGTCGGCGTCCGCGTCGAGATCATCGAGAACTTCACCTCCCAGGCGGAGATCGACGCCGTGCTGCGGCGCGTCTACGCGGTCTGAGTCCGCTGCCGGATCTCAGGACCTCCTGAGTCCCAGCGGGCCACCCCCACTCCTCCTCCTTCCCTCCCACCCCACGGAGCAAGACCATGAACGTGCTCGTCACGATCGCCGAGTTCCTCGTCAACGAGATCCTCAGCGTCCCCGCCTATCTCATCGGCATCATCACCGCAATCGGCCTGATCGCCCTGCGCAAGTCCGCCGGCCAGGTCGCCGGCGGCGCCCTCAAGGCCATCCTCGGCTTCCTGCTGATCGGTGCCGGCGCCACCCTCGTCACCGCCTCCCTCGCCCCGCTGGGCACCATGATCCAGGGCGCCCTCGGCGCCCAGGGCGTGGTCCCCACCAACGAGGCCATCGCCGGCATCGCCCAGGAGGAGTTCGGCGCGCAGGTGGCATGGCTGATGATCCTCGGCTTCATCGTCGCGATCGGACTGGCCCGCTTCACGCCGCTGCGCTATGTGTTCCTCACCGGCCACCACCTGCTGTTCATGGCCACCCTGATCACGGTGGTCATGGCCTCGGCGGGCATGCCGACCGTGGTCGTGGTGGTCCTCGGCGCGGTCCTGCTGGGCATACTCATGGTGTCGCTGCCGGCCTTCGCCCAGCCCTGGACGCGTCGCATCACCGGGGACGACTCGATCGCGATCGGCCACTTCGGCACCGCCGGATACATCGCCGCAGGCACCGTCGGCCGGCTCGTGGACCCCAAGGGCCGCAGCCGCTCCACCGAGGACCTCAAGGTCCCCGAGTCCCTGCGCTTCCTGCGCGACTCGATGGTCGCCACCGCCCTGTCGATGGTGCTCATGTACCTCGTCGTCGCCGTCGTCTACCTGGCACGTGCCGGGCAGGGAACCGCCTTCGACGCCTTCGAGGGCGGCGCGACCGACGTCGGCAACTACCTCATGCAGTCCGTGACCCAGGGCCTCCAGTTCGGCATCGCCGTGGCCGTGATCCTCTTCGGCGTGCGCACGATCCTCGGCGAGCTGGTGCCCGCCTTCCAGGGCATCGCCGCCAAGGTGGTCCCCGGCGCGATCCCGGCGCTCGACGCCCCGATCGTCTTCCCCTACGCCCAGAACGCCGTGCTGATCGGCTTCCTCTCGAGCTTCGCCGGCGGCCTCGTGGGCCTGCTGGTGCTCGGCGTCTGGCTGGGCCCGGTGCTCGGGCTCGCCCTGATCCTGCCCGGCCTGGTGCCGCACTTCTTCACCGGTGGCGCGGCGGGCGTCTACGGCAATGCGACCGGCGGCCGACGCGGCGCGGTCGCCGGCGGTTTCGTCAACGGCCTGCTGGTCACCTTCCTGCCGGCGCTGCTGCTGAAGGTGCTGGGCTCCTTCGGATCGGCCAACACCACCTTCGGCGACACCGACTTCGGCTGGTTCGGCATCCTCATCGGCTACTCGGCCCGCACCGGCGTGCTGCCCGGCATCATCCTGCTGGTCGTGGTCGGCGCCGTGCTCCTCGGCGGCGCCATCCTCATGCAGCGCCGGGTGGTCGACGCCGGCTGGGATCCCTCGCCGGCCCGCGCCGCCGCAGGGGCCGGGACCACGGCCGCCGTGGCCGGTGCGCCGACGCAGGCCGGTCCAGCCGCCGTGCGGACCGGCGCCGGGAGCTACCCGCGGGTCGCGCCCCCGACCGGTGCGCCGACGCCTCCCCCGCCGCTGGCAGACTGACCCTGCGGGCGAGGCCCCAGGACGGGTATCATCCGGGCACGATGTGCGGCCGCCCACCCCTTCCGACCGCGCACCTCCGGCCTTCGCACGGGCGCGAGACCCGCTGACCGTGCGCCGTCCCGGCGCTCCGCCGGGTCCGCCATGCCCCAGCCACTGCCCTCGGCGCGATCCTTTCCTCGGCGAAGTCCCCACGGCGCATTCCTTTCCGCCCTTTCCGCGCGATCTTTCGGAGGCGACACCTTTGAGCGCAACATCCCCCTCTCCTGCCGCGACGGCCTCGAGCGCCGACCGCGGGGCCTTCTCCGGCCGCACCGCGTTCATCTTCGCGGCCATTGGCTCCGCAGTGGGCCTCGGCAACATCTGGCGCTTCCCCGCAGTGGCCTATGAGAACGGCGGCGGCGCGTTCATCCTGCCGTACCTCATCGCGCTGCTCAGCGCCGGTATCCCGCTGCTCTTCCTCGACTACGCGATCGGGCATCGCTGGCGCGGCTCCGCGCCGATGGCGTGGCGCCGCTTCAAGCGCTGGACGGAATTCATCGGCTGGTGGCAGGTGCTGATCGCCCTGATCATCGCCCTGTACTACGCCCTGATCCTGGCCTGGGCCACGAACTACACCTTCTTCTCGCTGAACCAGCGCTGGGAAGATGACGCGGAGGGCTTCTTCAACGAGTACACCCAGGCGCTCGGTGGAGCCGACGCCACGATCTCCTTCGACATCGTGCCCGCCGTCCTGATCTCCATGATCGTGGTGTGGCTCGCGGTCATCGTGGTCATGGCGCTCGGCGTACAGAAGGGCATCGCCGCCAGCTCGGTCGTGTTCATCCCGCTGCTGGTGATCATGTTCGTGATCCTCGTGGTGAGGGCCCTGTTCCTCCCGGGTGCGATCGACGGCCTGGACGCGCTGTTCACGCCGAACTGGGCCGCGCTGCTGGACCCCACGGTGTGGATCGCTGCCTACGGCCAGATCTTCTTCTCGCTGTCCGTGGCCTTCGGCATCATGCTCACCTACTCCTCGTACCTCAAGAAGAAGACGGACCTCACCGGCTCCGGTCTGGTGGTCGGCTTCGCGAACTCCGGCTTCGAGATCCTCTGCGGCATCGGCGTGTTCTCCGCCCTCGGCTTCATGGCGCAGGCGCAGGGCGTCGCGATCGACGAGGTCGTAACCTCCGGTCCGGGCCTGGCGTTCGTCGCCTTCCCGACGATCATCAGTGAGGCCCCCGCCGGCGCCGTGATCGGCGTGCTGTTCTTCGGCTCGCTGGTGCTGGCCGGCTTCACCTCCCTGATCTCGATCGTCGAGGTGGTCATCGCCGCCATCCAGGACAAATTCGGCTTCGCCCGCATCCCCGCGACGCTGTGGGTGTGCATCCCGCTCGCCGTGGTCTCCACGGCGCTGTTCTCCACCACGATGGGCCTGCCCCTGCTGGACGTGCTGGACAAGTGGGCCAACGAGTACGGCATCGTCGCGGCCGCCGCGGTCTCCACGATCATCGTCACCTACGTGGTGCGGGGCCTGCCCACCCTGCGCGACCACCTCAACCTCAAGGGCAGCTTCCCGATTCGCAACTGGTGGCTGGTGTGCGTGGGTGGCATCGCCCCGATCGTGCTTGGTGTCTCGCTGGTCCTCAGCACGCGCGATCTGCTCACTGCTCCGACCACCTACGGGGAATACCCGGGCTGGTTCGTCTTCGTCTTCGGGTGGCTGATGGCGATCGGCCTGGTCGTCGTCGCGATCGGCCTGTCGCTGATCCCGTGGCCGGCCGGGTCGAACCTGTACAAGGACGATTCCGACGGCGACCCGGTCGCCCCCGAAGCCGTCGCCGGCAAGGGCCTGGTCTCCACGCCGGAGGCCACCACCCCGCACGAGCTGCGGTCCGCCGAATGGTGAGCCCCGTGCCGATCCCCATCCTGTCGACCCTCTTCACGAAGGAGTGACCATGTCCGTCTCCGCCATCGTCATGATGTCCATCGCGATCATCACCGTCTGGGGCGGCCTCGTCGCCGCCGTCGTCAACATCGTCCGCCACCCCGAGAAGGGCGACTGACCCCGCGGGCGTCTCCCGCCTCGCCGGGCACGCCGGACACGCCGGACACGCAGAGCACGCCCAGTTCTGCGACGAGAGGACCGATCCGCACTCGCGGATCGGTCCTCTCGTCGCAGGAACCGCACCAGGCCCCACTCCCGCTCCGCACTCCCACCGGTCCCTCGACCGTCGTCCGCGTCTCCGGTCCCGTCCGATGTCTTCCGGCGTCACATTCGTGGCGTCGACCGCGCCGCGCTCTCTACAGTCGGACGAACGCCCTCCCGAGCACCGCGCTGCCCGGGGCGCTCCTGCCCGACCCGACGATTCCGAGGAGGCATTCCGATGTCATCCGATGCCACCACGAGCCACCGCCCCGCCGATGCCGACGGGCCGAACGCCGCCGACGGAACCCTGGACCGGGCGACCTTCGCCGCGCTGTTCGGGCGTCACCCCGCCGGCGTCGCCGTCGTCACCCTGACCGACGGCACCCGACCCGTGGGCTTCACGGCCACCTCGGTGATCTCCGTGTCCGCACAGCCTGCGGTGCTCGCCTTCTCGATCAACGACACCTCGTCGTCATGGCCCGCGCTCAGCGGGGCCGAGACGGTCACGGTGAACCTGCTGGCCGCGGACCAGCGCCAGGTCTCCGCCGTGTTCGCGACCTCGGGCATCGACCGGTTCGCGCAGGTCGACTGGCACCAGCTGCCCACCGGGGAGCCCGTGCTGGGCGGCACCGCGGGCTGGATCAGCGGACGGATCCTGGAGCGCGTCCCCGCCGGCGGCAGCCACCTCGTGATCGTCGCCGCGGACCGCGCCGAGATCGCGAACGACGAGCCGCTGGTCTACCGCAACCGCACCTACCACCAGCTCCTCGAGTACGAGATCTGAGCCATTCGAGGGCTCCGCTCGATAGCCTGACCGTGCCTCCAGCGCAGAAAGGCCGACGATGCCCTCTCCCCCGCCGAGCACGGAGCTCCTGATCGTCCCGACCGCGCACTTGTCCGCGACGACGCCGGAGCCCGTGGTGGCCCACGCCCGCGAGCGCCTGCTCTCCTGGAGGCCGGACCTGGTGGCGATCGAGGCGTTGCCGGGGAACCTCGTCGTCGAGTACGAGCAGCGGGGCGGGACGTTCGCAGACTTCCAGGTCGGCGGGGCCGTGGACGCGAGGCGGGGAGCCTCCTTGCTCGACGCCACCCCCGGCGAGGCCTGGGCCGCGCGGCGCGAAGCCTGCGCTCCCGACACATCGCTGACCCAACGAGTCCTTGCCTGGCTCCGCGCACGGGAGCCGATCAATGCCCTGCTGCTCCCGTATCAGGAGGCGAACCTCGACGAAGCCGTCCGAGAGTTCCTCGACGACCTCGCGGGTCGACGTCGGGAGACCATCTCGATCGACGCGCACATCGCCCGAGAGCTCGGCCATGACTGCGTCGCCCACGTCGATGATCACGCCGGGGTCGAGAACATCGACCCCCTGCCGGAGGGGTTCGAGGCGGAGCTCCAGGACTACAAGAACGAGGTCTCCGGTCTGCTCGCGGAGGCTATCTCTCCGCCGCAGCTCGCGGAGGATCTCTGGGCTCAATGGCGGTTCTACGCATCGGATGATGTGCGGGCCACGACCGAACGTCTGGAGAGCTCGGAGCGACTCGTCGGCGGAGGGACTACTCCTCGGCTGCGCCGGGTGATGCTGGCGAACTGGCGCGCGAGAAACTTGGCAATCGCGGCGCGACTGCGGTCGGCGACAGGCGCGGTCCCCGGCGGACGGGTTCTGTTCGTCGTCGGCTCGTCCCACGAGGTGCCACTGCGTACTGCCCTGAGCATCGATCAGTACGATCTGCGACTGGTCGAGCTCGAGGAGCTGGAGCCCTGAGCGGGCACGCAGTGTGACCTGCGCCCGCTCGGTTCGCACCACCCCTGGGTGTCGGGTACGCTGATGCCTGCTCTTACGAGCGCTGGAGGATTCGCCTAGCGGCCTATGGCGCACGCCTGGAACGCGTGTTGGGTTAACGCCCTCAGGGGTTCAAATCCCCTATCCTCCGCCGAAGAAATGCCCCTCACCTGGCGGTGAGGGGCATTTTCGTCCCTGCTCGTCCCCGAACAGGTGCTCATCTCAGAACAGCTGCACCACTCAGAACAGTGACGGCTGCGGGACCAGGTCGAGCGCCGCCGGCGCGGACCGCACCCTGCCGGCCCGGGCGACCTTGCCGGCGGCCGCCCGCCGCTGCTCGGGCTGATCCTCGTCCTCATGGATGTCCAGGCCGTGGCGCTGCAGCAGCGGTCGCACCCGCTGGGACAGGTTCTTGCGGTAGCTCGCCGGCGCGTAGGACTCCCGGCCGTAGAAGCGCTGATATCCGGCGGCGAGCTCGGGATGCTCCCGCTCGATCCACTGCAGGAACCACTCCTTGGCCCCCGGCCGAAGATGCAGGGCGCCGAAGACGACGCGCTCCGCACCAGCCTCGGCGATCCGCGCGAGGGCCTGGTCGAGCTGGGCGTCGGAGTCGGTCAGCCACGGCATGATCGGCATGAGGAACACGGTCACGCGGAAGCCGGCGTCGGCCGCGGCGCGCACGGTCGCGAGCCGCGCGGCGGTGGTCGGCGTGCCCGGTTCGATCGTCTTCTGCAGGTCGTCGTCGAACACGGCGATCGACATCGAGAGGTCCACCGGGACCCTGTCCGCGGCGGTCGTCAGGAGCGGGAGGTCCCGCCGCAGCAGGGTGCCCTTGGTGAGGATCGAGATCGGGGTGCCGCTGTCGGCGAGGGCGGAGATGATCCCGGGCATGAGCCCGTAGCACCCTTCGGCCCGCTGATAGGGATCGGTGTTGGTGCCCAGCGCGACGAGCTCGCGGCTCCAGGAGCGCTTGGCGAGCTCGGCGCGCAGCACCTCGGCGACGTTGACCTTCACGATGACCTGCTGGTCGAAGTCCGCACCCGCATCGAGGTCGAGATAGGTGTGCGTGCTGCGCGCGAAGCAGTAGACGCAGGCGTGGGAGCAGCCGCGATACGGGTTGACGCTCCATGCGAAGGGCATCGAGCTCGAGGCGGGCACCCGGTTCAGCGCCGATTTCGCCGTCACCTCGTGGAAGGTGACGCCCTGGAACTCAGGGGTGCGCACGCTGCGCACCAGACCCTTCATCCCGAGAAGGGCCTGGGAGCGCTGCTCGCCGTCGATCGCCTGTCCACTCCATCGCATACTGCACAGTCGAACGCGTGTTCGATCCTTTGTCAAGGCGGCGCGCACGCATCCTGGGTGGAGGCCGACGGGTGCCACCTCGTGACCGCATCGGGACCTCCGACGTCGATCTCCGCGAAAGCCCACGTCAGCGGTGCGAGGCGGCCCGGTTCGTGCGCGCCTGGATGGCCGGCACCGGCAGTTCCGCAGCCCCGAGCCCACAGTTCCCCTGCCCGCTGCGTCCGCCCCGGATATCCTGCGATCTGCAACGGCCGGGGAACACGAGGGGGAACGCATGTCGGGCACAGGGGACGGCGCGCCGTATGACGGGCCACCGGGGTACGGGGGCGGAGACGGCCAGAACCGATCGCAAGGACCCGATCCGCAGGGACCCGGCCCGCACGGCGTCGATCCCGACGCCACCCACCAGGCGTGGAGAGCGGACCAGCCCCACCCGAACGCTCACCCCGGTGCCTCCCCCGACAACGCATCGTCCCCTGCTCCGCAGCACAACGGACAGTTCGGCGCCTCCCCCTACGGCGGACCGGGCAGTCCGGCGCGCCCGGGCGGGCACACGGCCCCAGGCGGTCCGACTTTCCCAGGCGGTCCGACGGGCATGGGCGGCCCACCGGGCTCCGTCGGCCCCGACGGCCCGCAGACCCCGGGACGGCAGCCGTCCCCCGGGCGCCGCTGGGCGTTGATCGCGGTCGCTTTCGGCTGCATCGCCATGCTGCTGCTCGTGATCGGTGGAGGCGTCCTCTACCTCACGCTCCAGCGCGGCGGCGGGCCGGACTCCACCGCCGCCCCGTCGGACCCAGAATCGACCTCGACACAGCCTCCGGAGGCCGACTTCTCGACGGACCCGGCGGAGTCGACGTTCGTCGGGATCTCCCCGCTCGACACCGTGGAGGGCGACGCCGACGACGTCTGGGCGGTCATGGCCAACAACCCGCTGACCACGGGGTCCCTGCCCGATGTCAGCAGCTGCGAGATCCCCGAGACGCCGGTCGAGCAGTCCGTGGAGGAGCTGCAGGCGACCTTGGACGCCGCCAACGACTGCCTGGACTTCCTGTGGTCCAGCGCGAGCTCCGACCGCGGACTGCCCTGGGACGGGCCATCGGTCCAGGTCTACACCTACCCGGACATCCCCAGCTCCCCCTGCGAACCCGATACCTTCGAGGAGGACTTCCCGCGGGTCTGCAACCCCGACTTCACCATCTACTGGCCCGCGGGCTACGGCACCGGAGCCGAGCAGACCGATCCCGCCGCGGTGCCGGGCGCGTACGCGTGGGACCTGTCGTACCAGTACATGAACACGCTGACCTGGAACAGCTCGCTGGCGTTCTACTTCAACGCGCTCGACGAGAAGCTCGCGGACGACCCGGAGCGCGCCGAGGAGGCCTGGCGCCGGTACAACCTGCAGATGCGCTGCCTCGCAGCGGCCTCGACCATGCAGCTGCCCGCGGAGGCCCAGCCCACGCCGGAGATGATCGAGACCCTGCTCGACGAGTCGACCTGGCCCACGGAGGACGAGCCCCACAGCCTCGAGCCGGCGTCCCGCGTGCACTGGCTGACGGTCGGTCTGGAATCGGACGGCGATGTCGCTCAGTGCAACACCTGGCTCGCGCCGTCGGATCAGGTGGCGTGATCCCGCCGGGCGCGTCACCCACTAGCCTGGGAGCATGGTGCAGCCCTCGACCCCGGCTCCGGCCACGAGTCCGGACCAATCTGCTCCGCACCGCCCTCGGGCCGATGCGCTGTACGTCGCCCGCGTGGACAACATCGGCGGCACCTCCGGCCAGGTGCGCGTGCACGACGGTCCCACCGCGCTCGCCGCGGAGGATCCCGCCGCAGCACGCCCCGGCGGCGAGCGCCCAGCCGCCGAGGTGCCCGCGACGGCCCTGCCGACCTCCGAGGCCCTGCCGACCCCCGAGGTCCTGCTCCCCACGGGCGGGCCGACGGCACCGGCACGCGGGTTCAACCCCGAGCAGCTCCTCGCCATGGCCTGGAGCACGTGCCTCGGCGAGACCCTGCGCGTGGTCCTCGCCGAGCACGGCCTGCCGCACGGGAGCCACGTGAGCGTCGAGGTCGGCCTGCACCGGGACCCGTCGGGCGGATACCGGTTCGCGCCCCGCGCGCTGGTCACGATCAACGCGATGGCGCCCGACGAGGCGCAGCCGCTCCTCGATGCCGCTCATGCCCGCTGCCCGGTCTCGAAGCTGCTGAGCGGCTCGGGCGAGCCGGTCGTCGAGCTCCAGGCGCCCGACGGAGCGTGGAAGTCCGCTCAGGGCTGAGGCCGACGTGATGCACCGCATAGCCCCCTGACCAGGGTGCTCGGTACGCTGAAGGAACCTTCTCGAGCCGCCTCTCCTCGGCCCTCCGGCCCCGGCGCACAGCTCGACCCTCCCCCTCGTGAGAGCCGATGATCGAGTTCCTGAACGTCGCCAAGACCTTCCCGCAGGGCCGGTCCGTCGTGACCGCCCTGGAGGGCATCGACCTCAGGATCACCGAGAACGAGATGTTCGGCGTCGTCGGCGAATCCGGCTCCGGGAAATCGACCCTGCTGCGCCTGATCAACCATCTCGAGGCGCCCACGTCGGGCACCGTGCTGGTGGACGGCGAGGACCTCAGCACTCTCCGGCCCCGTGCCCAGCGCGCCCGGCGGCGCGGCATCGGCATGGTGTTCCAGCAGTTCAACCTGCTCGGCAACTCGACCGTCCTGGACAACGTCTCGATGCCGCTGCGTCTGCAGGGGCGTCGCGGGCGGGATACCGCCCTGCAGATGCTCGAGTTCGTGCACATGGCCGACCACCGCGACAAGCATCCCAGCCGGCTCTCCGGCGGCGAGAAGCAGCGCGTCGCGATCGCGCGAGCGCTCGCGACCAGGCCGCAGATACTGCTGGCCGACGAGCCGACGTCTGCCCTGGACTCCGGGCACACCGATGAGGTGATGGCCGTGCTGCGGGACGTGCGCACCGAGTTCCGCACCACGATCGTGCTGGTCAGCCACGAGCTCGACGTGATCAAGGCCTCCTGCGACCGGGCCGCCGTGCTCGAGGGCGGGCACCTGGCGGCCCTCCTCGATGTCACGCCTCCCCCGCCGCGCGAGCGCACCGGAAGCTACGCCGACCGCGCCCGGGAGCACCTGGCATGAACGATCTGCTGACCCGGCTGGGCGAGTACCGCGGCGAGATCATCACGTCGATCGTGGAGACCGGCTACATGCTGGGCAACTCGATGCTCGCGGCGGTCCTCGTCGGCCTCCCCCTGGGCACCCTGCTGTACCTCTCCCGCCCGGGCGGGCCCTTCGAGCGCCGCTGGCTGCACAGCGTGCTGAACACCTACGTGAACGTGGTGCGCTCGGTGCCCTTCCTGCTCTTCGTCGTGGCCCTGATCCCCATCACCCGCTGGCTGGTGGGAACCTCCTTCGGCACCACCGCGGCGTCGGTGCCGCTCGCCTTCGTGGCCGCCGCTCTCTACGCCCGCTTCTCCGAGCAGACCCTGCTGGACGTGCCCGAGCAGACCGTGGAGCTGGCCCGGTCCCTCGGCGCGGGTCCGCTGCAGCTGGTGGTGCGCTTCCTGTACTCCGAGGCCCGCTCCGGCCTGGTGCTGAGCCTGACCACCGTCACGATCTCGATGGTCAGCTACTCCACGATCATGGGCGTGGTCGGCGGCGGCGGCGTGGGCGACTTCGCGATCCGCTACGGCTACCAGACCTACGAGTACGACCTCATGTACACCACGATCGTCCTGATGATCGTGGCCGTGATGCTCATCCAGGGGGCAGGCACCCTGCTCGCCCGGCTCCTCGACAAACGCGGTCGCTGACCGGCGATCCCGCACCCTCGGTACCCCCGGCGAGCGCCCCACGGCCCTCCCCCACGATGAAACGAGTCCTCTCATGAACCGACGCCTCTTCGCCCTCTCCGCCCTGACCGGTGCCTCCACGCTCGCCCTCGCCGCCTGCGGCGTCGGCGGCGGGTCCGGCTCCGGTGGCTCCGGCGACTCCGGTGGCTCCGGGGAGGACGCCGTCATCAAGGTCGCCTCGCACCTGCCACCGATGACCGACGTGGTCACCACCGCCGCGACGGTCGCGAAGGAGGAGGGCTACACGATCGAGCTGGTGCAGGTCAGTGACAACGTCCAGTACAACCGGCTCCTGGCCGACGGCGAGGTCGACGCGAACTTCGCCCAGCACAAGCCGTACATGGAGGCGTTCAACGCCGAGAACGACGCGGACCTCGTGCTGCTCGAGCCGATCTACGACGCGAAGGTCGGCTATTACTCCAAGGCCTACGAGAGCGCCGACGAGATCCCCGAGGGCGCCAAGATCGCGATCCCCAACGACGCCTCGAACGAGGGACGGGCGCTCGCGATCCTCCACGAGCACGGGCTGCTCACCCTGCCGGAGGACGCCGGCTTCGAGGGCCGCGTCGGCGACATCGTCGACAATCCCCTGGCGCTCGAGTTCGTGCAGGTGGATCTGCTGAACCTGGCCTCGGCGTACGACGAGGACGGCATCGCGATGGTCTACAACTACCCCACCTACATCTCGAAGGTGGGCCTGACCCCGGCGGACGCGATCCTCCTCGAGGAGAAGGTCGACCAGCGCTTCGCGATCTCCCTGGTGGCCCGTGAGGACAACCAGGACTCCGAGAAGATCCAGGTGCTGCGCCGGGCGATGACCAGCGACGCCGTGCGCACCTTCCTCGAGGACGAGCACAGCGAGACCCTGCTCCCCTCGTTCTGACAGGGTGCCGGCGCAGGCCGCGGCGTTCTCGGTCGGGGCCACGCCGGCAGGCCCAGCCGGCGCAGGCCACGCTGGCAGGCCCAGCCGGCGCAGGCCACCGCGACAGGCGCCGACGTTGCCCGACACGCAGGCCGAAACCGCCGAAACGTGCCGTTAACGGGACATATCGAGGGAATGCCGCACCGCGCCTGGTGGATCGTCCCGCTGGCACAGCACACGCCCACCGATTCCACTGATACGTCCCGCAGGTGGGGCATACCAGTGGTTTCGGCGAGCCCGCTCCGGCGTGTCCGGGCTGGGACGGTCAGGGCACCCCCCTCCGCCTCCCCCTGCCAGGGCGTCCCGTTCGACGCGCGCCGCGAAGCCGGTGCGCCTCAGCCCAGCGTCGCTGGTCGGGCCCAGGCCACCTCGCGCACGTGCTCGTCGAGGAACCCCAGGAAGGTCTCGTACCAGACCTGTGCGTTCCCGCGGCCCTGGATCCAGTGGCCCTCGTCGGGGAAGTACAGGTAGCGGTGCCGGGTGCGTCCGTCGGCGTCGCGCGGGGTCGCCGAGAACTCGTGCAGGTCGTACCAGAGGGCGTGGCCCTGAGCGATCGGCACCCGATAGTCGCGGTCGCCGTGGATGACCAGCATCGGGGCGACGATGTCCCCCACGTAGTCCTTGGGGTTGTACTGCTGGTTCTGGTCGCGCATCGACCGCTCCCAGCCCGCGTTGTCGGTGGTGTGACCCATCGACTCGGTGTCCCACAGCGAGGCGTGCGTGACGATGCAGCGGAAGCGGTCGCCTGTGTGCCCGGCCACCCAGTTGGCCATGTAGCCGCCGTAGGAGCCGCCGGAGAAGGCGGTGCGCTCGGCGTCGATGTCCGTCCGCTCCACGGCCGCGTCGGTGAGCGCCATGATGTCGGTGAACGGGGCGCCGCCCAGCTCGTGCTGGCCGCGGTCGATCATCGCCTGGCCATAGCCGGTGGAGATCGCAGGGTCCGGAAGCAGCACGGCGTAGCCGGCGGCCACGAAGGGGTTCGGGTTCCAGCGGTAGGTCCAGGCGTTCCAGGATCCCCACGGGCCGCCGTGGGCGAAGACCACCAGCGGGTGCGGGCCCTCGCCCTCGGGGACGCGCAGCCAGGCGCGCAAATCGGTGCCGTCCTCGGCGGTCGCAGCGACCTCGGTGAGCGTGCCGGCGGAGGCCAGGGAGGCGGCCGGGTTCGGCAGCTCCTCGACAACCCCGGTCGCCGGGTCGATGCGCACCGGGAAGGGCGCCACGTCGATCCCGGAGGTCGACGCGATGACTGCTCCCCCGGCGACCGATGCCGACGAGAACGCCAGATCCTGCTCCGGGCCGCCGACGAGGCGTCGCGGTGCCGGGTCGTCGACCCCGCCGATCCAGACGGAGCCGCGGCCGTGGTCGTCGCTGGTCGCGATGAGCGTGGTGTCGTCCAGCCACACCGGATCGACCCAGTGGTCCAGCTCGGGCCACACCGGGGTCGACGTCCCGTCGGCCAGGTCCAGCAGCTCGACCGAGGCCGCGAGGCTCAGCTCCTGGGTCCAGATCTGCTGGCGCCCGATGAGCGCCCGCGTGCCGTCCGGGCTGAACTCGCCGGGGCCGTGCTCGAGGTCCGCCGTCGCCTCGCGCAGGAGTCGCGGCGGCTGCGCCCCGATCAGGTCGAGCAGGTAGAGATCCGGGACGGCGACCAGGTCACCGCGGGAATCCGACATCGCCGCCAGGGCGCGCGATCCGGTGCGGTCCACGGTCCAGTCGACGAGCCGTCCCGGCGGCATCTCGACGTGGCGGAAGTGGAGCACCTGCGCGCGGGGCCCGTCGTCGGCGGAGCTGTCGGTGGTGCCGTCGGCGGATCCGGTCGCCGAGCCGGCGGGCTCCGTGCCGGCGGGCTCCGTGCCGGCGGGCTCCGTGCCGGCGGGCTCCGTCGCCTCGGCCCAGGCGAGGTCCTCAGGCAGGGCGGCGAGGGCGAGAACGGTGCGCGTCGGCCCCAGATCCTGGTCCCAGTAGCGCGTGGGGAACGCGCTGTGGAAGGCGGCGGTCACCTTCGCGCTCTGCCGTGTCGCGCTCAGGCGGGCGTGCTCGGTCTCGTCCCGGGCCTGGGAATGGACCTCGAGCTCGGCGAGCAGGTGGTCGCCGGCCAGGTGGAGCGTGCCGAAGCCGCCGGGGCGGGCGGCGAGCTCGCGGGCCTCGCCGCGCACGGGCAGCGCCCACAGCTGGGCGTCGTCCGCCTCGGCGCCGTCCTCGCCCACCCGCTTGGCGGTGAAGAAGGTGGTGCCGTCCTCGGCGGCGGCGACCGCCCCGATGGAGGCATCGCCGCGGGTCAGCGGCAGAATGCGGTCACCCTCGAGCTCCACGAGCGCGCTGCGGTAGGCGGTGCCCTTCGCAGTCGGTGCGGAGACCTTCGCGAGGATCCTGCCCCCGTCGGTGGTCTCCAGCCCGGCCAACCGGGTCGCGTCCAACAGGGCTTCAATGCTCTCGGATGTCATGGTCAGCAATCCTGTCACTGTGACGAACAGTCGGGGCCGGATCCAGGTCTCGACGGGGTCACGACCGGCGGCCGACGGGATTCCCGACCCGGCCGACGGGACGCCGATCACCCCGGGCTTGCATCCCCCGCCGAACTAGTTTATTTTTGAACTATCGATCGGAGATGCTCCACCGGGCCTCAGGGCACAGAGCCCTTGAGGGCACGGAGTCCCGGAGGGCGCAGATCCTCACAGGACGCAGAGCTCCTCCCGATCATCGAGACCTACCACGAGGAGCGATCATGCAGTTCGGAATCTTCACCATCGCCGACATCACGCCGGACCCCACCACCGGCAGGGTGCCCACCGAGAACGAGCGCCTGAAGGGCATGGTCGAGCAGGCGAAGCTCGCCGAGCAGGTGGGCCTGGACGTGTTCGCGATCGGCGAGCACCACAACCCGCCGTTCGTGACCTCCTCCCCCACCACCACGCTGGCCTACATCGGCGCGCAGACCACCGATCTGATCCTGTCCACCGCGACCACGCTGATCACCACCAACGACCCGGTGAAGATCGCCGAGGACTACGCGATGCTCCAGCACCTCACCGGCGGTCGCATCGACCTCGTGATGGGCCGCGGCAACACCGGCCCCGTCTACCCGTGGTTCGGCCAGGACATCCGCAAGGGCGTCGAGATCGCGATCGAGAACTACGACCTGCTGCGTCGGCTCTGGACCGAGGACGTCGTGGACTGGGAGGGCAGCTTCCGCACCCCGCTGCAGCAGTTCACCTCCACCCCGCGCCCGCTGGACGGCGTCGCCCCCTTCGTGTGGCACGGCTCGATCCGCTCCCCGCAGATCGCCGAGCAGGCCGCATACTACGGCGACGGCTTTCTGCACAACAACATCTTCTGGCCCATGAGCCACACCGCGCAGATGGTCCAGCTGTACCGCGAGCGCTTCGAGCACTACGGCCACGGCACGGCCCGCCAGGCCTATGTGGGCCTCGGCGGCCAGGCGTTCATGCGCAAGAACTCCCAGGACGCGATCACCGAGTTCCGCCCGTACTTCGACAACGCCCCCGTCTACGGCGGCGGACCCTCGATGGAGGACTTCACCGCGCAGACCCCGCTCACCGTCGGCTCCCCCGAGCAGGTCATCGAGCGCTACCTGACCATGGCGGACAACGTCGGCGACTACCAGCGCCAGATGTTCCTCATGGACCATGCGGGCCTGCCGCAGAAGACCGTCCTGGAGCAGATCGAGCTGCTCGGCACCGAGGTGGTCCCGGTGCTGCGGCGCGAGCTCGAGGCACGCAAGCCGGCCGACGTCCCCGAGGCGCCCACCCACGCCGCACGAGTCGCCGCTGCCGAAGCCGAGCGCGGCTCCTTCGACGACGCCTACAAGTTCGAGACCGGCGACAACTGGACGGGCCTGCGCGCCGAGGACGCCGGCACCACTCGCCGCTGACCCCGCGGTCGCCGGCTCGCCGACCCTGGCCCCGCGGCCGGCGGCTCAGCGACCCTGACCCGCCTCGGCTCACCCCCAACCCTGCGAGCGGGGCAGAGTTGGAGGAATCCGCCGGACATTCCCCCAACTCTGCCCCGCCGACGCGAACAGACCTGGCCCTCAGCGCCAGCCCACCCGTTCTGCCCCGCTGACACCGACCCCACCGACGCCACCGACGCCACGTTGCCGGCGTCACGCCGCCCTCGTCGTCGTCCCGCTCTTTGAGAGGATCACCCCATGACCGATACCGTCCGCCTGGTCGCCCTGTCCGCCGGGCTCTCCACCCCCAGCTCGACCCGCATGCTCACCGACCAGCTCTCCCGAGCCGCCGCCACCGCGATCGGCCGCGACGGTGCCGAGGGTGACGCCAGGATCGAGGTGGACGTGACCACGGTGGAGCTGCGCGAGTACGCGCACGACATCACCGACGCCCTGCTCACCCGCTTCCCGAACGAGCGCCTGTCGATGGTGATCGAGGCTGTGCGCGCCGCTGACGCGGTCATCGCGGTGACCCCGGTGTTCAACGTCGGCCCCTCGGGTCTGTTCAAGATGCTCTTCGACGCGATCGACATCGAGATCTGGAAGAACAAGCCGGTGCTGCTCGGCGCGACCGCGGGCACCGCGCGCCATTCCCTCGCGATCGACTACGCGATCCGCCCCATGTTCGGGTACCTCAAGGCGGAGGTCGTGCCGACGGTCGTCTTCGCGGCGTCGGCCGATTTCGGCGCCGACACGGACGGCCAGGCCGATGAGCAGCCGCTCGCGGTGCGCGTGCGCCGGGCCGCGCGCGAGCTCGCCACGATGCTCAGCGCCGGGATCGGCGCCTCGGCCGGCGGCGCAGAGGCAGCGGCCGGAGCAGCGCAGGACGCGGCAGCTCGGGATGCAGCTGGCACTGCCGCCGAGGCGGCCGACGGGGCTCCTGCGGAGCCGACCTCGACCCTGGATGCGGAGTTCGCGGACTTCGTACCGATGGACAGGCTGCTCGGCCGCGGCTGAGCGAGGCCAGGCCGACGCGAGCTGAGAGGGGTCAGTTCGACGCCAGCTGCACCGCCCACTGCTCGTGCAGGGCGGTCAGCTCGGCGACGACCTCCGGGTGCTGCGCGGCGACGTCGGCCTGCGGTGACTCATCGGTGAGGCCGGCACCGAGCGGGACCAGCGTGAGCCCGTCGCCGATGTCGGTGTGCTCGACGGCGAGCAGGTGCTCGCGGTGCCCGGTGCTCGCATCGACCCAGCGCAGCTTCCAGTCCGGGGTGCGCACGGCCCACTGGAAGCCGGTGTCGAAGTGCAGCGCCTCGTGCCCGCGATCGGTCTGGCGCTCCCCCACACCCTGCTCCGTCACGGCCTCCCAGGCCGGGCGGAGGTCCATCCCGTCCACGGGAATGCCCGGCGGGAGCGTCACCCCGGCCGCGGCCGCGAACGTCGGCAGCAGATCGAGCGCGGAGACCAGCGCCGCGGAGCGCGCGTCGGCCGGGACCGTGCCGGGGCGGGAGACCAGGAACGGCACCCGCACGCCACCCTCGAAGAGGCTGTACTTGGTGCCGACGAGCGGGGCGTTGTCCCCGTAGTTGCAGGTCGAGCCGCCGTTGTCGGTCAGGTAGACGATCAGCGTGCTCTCCCGCCGCCCGGTGGCCTCGAGGTGGTCGAGCATCCGGCCGATCTCGCGATCCATGATCTCGAGCTGGGCGAGATAGTAGTCGCGGCCGCGCTCGAGGCGCGGGGAGATCGCGCCGTCGTACCAGTCCACATATTCCGCGGCCGCCGGGTCGAAGTCGTCATGGGCGGGCAGGGCGCGGGTGTCGAGCTCGTCCTGCGGCAGCTGCCAGGCGAAGTTGTGCACGGCGTTGTAGGCGACCATGCAGAAGAAGGGGTCCTCGCGTCCACTCACCTGCGCCCCATCCGCCATGAAGTCGATCGCCCGCTCGGTGAACTCGACCGTCAGGTGTCGCTCGCAGTCGGTCTCGCGGCCATCCTCGAACAGCGGGCTCACGCCGTGGCGCGAGGCGGCCTCGCCGTACTTCTCCAGGGCCTGTTCGGAGTGGCGCAGGTAGTGCAGGCGCCCCATGCTCAGCCCTGCCAGTCCGTACAGCGACCGGTCGAAGCCGTGCCGGTCGGGGCAGGCGCGATCACCCGGCCGCTCCGGCCCGTAGTGCACCTTCCCGAAGTATCCGGTGCGGTAGCCCGCCTCCCCCAGGATCTCGGGCATGACCTTCCGCGGCGCCGGCGGGAACGCCGAGGTGTCGAACCACTGCGCGCCCCAGCGCTGCTGGTGCGCCCCCGCGATGAGGCCGGCTCGGGACGGCGAGCAGATCGGAGCGGTGACATACCCGTTCTCGAACGTGGTGCCCGTGGCCGCCAGGCGGTCCAGGTTCGGGGTGCGGGCATCGCTGCTGCCGCTCGCGGAACGGTCGGCGTAGCCGTGGTCGTCGGAGACGATGAGCAGGATGTTCGGACGATCCGGAGTGGGCATGGGAGGGTTCCTCACGGGGAGACGGGTCGGGAGTGATCGACGAGCGGGCCGGCGCACGTCGCGCAGATGCTGGTCGGCGGCACGGCTCAGCCGACCGGGCGCCGCTGGCCGGCGCCGTCCACCGCGGTGTCCCAGCCGCTCAGCGCTGGGGTCTCATGGGCCGCGAACCACGAGGTGAGATCGTCCGCCAGCGCGCGACGTCGGCCCGCGTGCGCGGCATCGTGGGAGAGGTCGCGCTCCTCGCCCGGATCGTCCTGGAGGTGGTAGAGCTCGGTGGGGCCCTCGCGGCGCACCACGAGCTTCCAGCCGTCGGTGCGGATCATGCGGTGGGCTCCGTACTCGTCGTGGATGACGATGGTTTCATCCCCGAGCCCCGGACTGCCCCGGCCACCCACCACCCGCGCAGCGAATGATCGTCCCGCCCGCAGCGGGTCCTCGAGAGGGACGGCACCGGTGAGCTCGGCCAGGGTCTCCAGCAGACCGGTGGCCGAGGTCGGGGTGCGATCGCGCGTTCCCGCAGGAACGTGACCGGGCCAGCGGACGATCAGAGGCACGGTGATCGAGGGCTCCCAGAGGTTCAGCGGGGTGGTGGCGTTGCCCTTGCCCCAGATGCCGTGGTGGCCGCAGGAGAAGCCGTTGTCCGAGGTGAAGACGACGATCGTGTCCTCCAGCAGTCCGCTGCGCTCGAGCTGGGCCAGGAGTGCCTCGATGCTGCGATCCACACCGCTGAGCGCGGCGCAGTAGCCCGCGAGCGCGCCGTGGCGGTCCGCGCCGGCGCGGGGGAAGTTCTCGGGGACGAACCAGGGGTGCGGCGGGGGCTGCGGCACGGAGGGGAAGTCCGTCTCGGCGTAGAGGTCCAGCAGGTCCGCGGGATGGTTGCCGTCGAACCAGGGGTCGTGCGGGGCGGTCCAGTTGACCTGGAGGAAGAAGGGCCGATCGTCGGCCTCCGTCATGCCCAGGAAGTCGAGGGCGCGCTCCGTGATCGCGTCGGTGAGGTAGGCGGGTTCGGTGCCGGGCTGCGCAGGGGATGCGGGGATGCCGGTCCCGTCGGCCTGCTGCCAGATCGGGGCGTCGTAGTAGGGGCCGCCGCCGAGCTGGTGGGCGTACCAGTACTCGAATCCCTCCGCGGGGCTGGCCGCGGAGCCGAGGTGCCATTTGCCCGTCATCCCGCACCGGTACCCGTGGCGGGAGAACATCGCGCCGAGCGAGTCCGCGCCGGGCAGGCCCTCCAGGAAGTCCGGCTCGAACGGCCGCAGCGGAGCATCCGTGCGGGCCAGGGCCTCCGGCCGGAGCCAGTCGTGCACGCCATGAGCCGAGGGCATGCGTCCCGTGGTCAGGCTGGCCCGCGCCGGGGAGCACACCGGGGAGGCGCAGAAGAACTGCTCGAACGTCCTCCCCTCGCGCTGGAGGCGGTCCAGGGTCGGGGTGCGCAGCTCGGGCATCCGCGAGCCGAGCGCCCAGGCCCCTTGGTCGTCGGTGACCAGCAGCAGGACGTTCGGCGTCGCAGCGGCGCGGGGCGCAGCACCCGGGTGCGACCCGTCGGCGCCGCTCGCATCACCGACCATCACCTCCACCTCCTCGTGCTCGCGATACGCTCTGGGCAAACGCTTGCCATCTGGTCGTCGGAGGCCCTGTCCTGACCGCCCCGACGCCCGACCGTCCCAACACCAGACCTTACCGACCCCAGGAGTCACCATGATCCGTCCCGGACTGTGCTCGGTCACCTTCCGCGCGCTCGAGGTCGACCGTGTCGTCGAACTCGCCGCCGACGCCGGCCTCGCGTGCATCGAATGGGCCGGCGACGCCCACGTCCCGCCCGGGGACACCGTCGCCGCGAGCCATGCCCGCGAGCTCACCGAGCAGGCGGGCCTCGCCGTCGCCTCCTACGGCTCCTACCTGCGCTTCAAGGGCTCCGACGAGGAGTTCTCGGCGGAGCTCGAAGGCGTCCTCGCCTCTGCCCGGGCGCTCGGCGCGCCCCGCATCCGGGTGTGGGCGGGCAGCCGCGGCTCGGCCGACGTCGACGAGCGGGATCGTGCGCGGATCGTGCGCCGGATCCAGGAGTTCGCGGATCGCGCGGCCGAGCATGGCGTCGACGTCGGTCTCGAGTTCCACGGCCGGACCCTGACCGACGAGCTCGGCTCGACGCTCCATCTCCTGGACGAGGTGGCCCGGCCGACCGTGCTCTCGTACTGGCAGCCCCATCAGGGCATGCCGGACGCCGACGCCCTCGAGACCCTGCGCCAGGTGCTGCCGCGCACCTCGACCACCCATGTCTTCTCCTGGTGGCCCACCCACGAGCGGCTTCCCCTGGCCGCGCGCGCGGGCCTCTGGCGCGAGGTGTTCACGCTGCTCGCCGCCGAGGTCTCGGACCGTGACGCGCTGCTCGAGTTCCTCCCGGGCGACGACCCGGCGACCCTCGCCGGGGAGGCGCAGACCCTGCGCACCCTGATCGCGGATGCCGCCGGAGCAGGAGACGCTCGGTGAGGGCCCTGGGGCGTCGAAGGTCGAGCCCGAGGAGCTGTACTCCCGCGCCGACGTGGTGAGCCTGCATGCGCCCTGCGCACGGAGCTCGCCTCCGGGCGGCTGACGGCCGGCGAACCCCCGCGTCACCCCGTGGACCCCTCACGCCTGGACATCTCCGCCTGAGCCGATCCGTCCCGACACGCAGAGCCGATCTCGCAGATCAGGGGCTCCGGGTGCCGCAGACTGTCCCGGAACTGCGTCGCGGCACTACGTCCCTGGCACCCCGCGCTGGGACAGGAGCATTCCGTGGTCATACTCCACACGGTGATAGCGATCATGGGGGTCGTCGCCCTCATCATCAAGGGCAAGGTCGACCCGGTGATCTCACTGATCATCGGCTCGCTCTACCTGGGCCTCGCCACCGGCGTGGGCTTCACCGGCACCATCGGCGCCATCACCACCGGCTTCGGCGAGATCATGGCCGAGGTCGGGCTGCTGATCGGCTTCGGCGTGCTCATCGGCTCCCTCCTCCATGCGATGGGCGCCTTCCAGAAGATGGTCGAGCTGCTGGTCAACGACGTGGGCGGGCGCAGGCTCCCGTATGCGTTGACCGCCGCGATGTCGACCATCTTCCCCTCGATCTATGTGGACGTGCAGGTCGTGCTGGCCTCCCCCGTGGTGCGCTCGGCAGGACCGCTGATCGGCCGGCGGGGCCTGCCCCTCATGGCGGGAGCACTGGGCACGGGGATCTTCGCCGGCTATGTGTTCGTGGTGCCGGGCCTGGCCGCGGTCTCCATCGCCGGACTGATGGGCATCCCGCTGGGCACCTGGATCCTGTACGGCATCGTGCTGGGCCCGCTCACCGCGATCGCGACCACCCTGATCTTCCGCCAGCTGCTGCGCGGGCGCTACTGGAAGCCCGCCGCCGACGAGGAGCTCGCCGACAGCGCGGAGCTCGCCGACGGCGCGGAGGCCGACGGTGCCGGCCCCTCGACCACCACCGACGAGACAGACGCCCCCGCCACGGACCACCCCCGCACGCCGCCGCTGCTGGTGTGCCTGCTGCCGATCCTCGTCCCGCTGGTGATGATCGGCGGCGGCGCCTTCGCGGAGCTGTTCGGGGTCACCTCCGACGCGGTCGCCTTCATCGGCGACGCCAATCTCGCCCTCTTCGTCGGCCTGCTCGGCGCGTACCTGCTGGCCCGTCGCACTCTGGGCTCCGAGGGGACCAACAACGCCCTGGGCACCGGCTTCCACACCACCGGCGAGATCCTGCTCATCACGGGCATCGGCGGTTCGCTGGGCGCGGTGATCGCGGAGACGGGGCTCGACGAGATCCTCGCGGGCCTGTTCTCGGCCGACGCCGGCGCCCCGATCGTGCTCAGCATCCTGCTCGCCTGGGTGATCGCCGCGGTGCTGCACCTGGCGATCGGCTCGGTCTCGGTGGCCTCGATCGCCGCGGCCGGGATCATCGCCCCGGTGCTCGGCTCGATCGACGTCGCCCCGATCGCCATCGGCCTCGCCGTCGCCTCCGGCGCCATGTTCGCCCTCCAGGTCAACAGCAACTTCTTCTGGATGTTCAAGTCGCTGATCGGGCTCTCCACGCAGGGCACCCTGAAGACGCTCACGATAGTCACCTCCATCGCGTCGCTCATCTCCCTGCCGCTCGTGATGGTGATCGGGCTCCTCGCCTGATCAGCCGGCTCAGGTGACGGGCCAGCGCGCCGGACAGGTCCGGCTGGCGCGCCCCGGAGCGGACGGCGCAGGAGGACGAAAGTCACGCCACCGGAAGGCGCCATTCCCCCGTCGGCCGCTCCTGGCGTCGTTATGCTGGAAAAATCGGGACAGCGTTTCCCCGTCCGATCCCGACAGCATCCCCGAGAAGTAGGAGCCCCCGATGGCCGCAGTGCGTCTCAGCGACGTCGCCCAGGATGCCGGGGTCTCCCTGGCCACAGCGTCCCGCGTGCTCAACGGATCCGCCCGCGTCCCTGGCAAGGCGGTCGCCGAGAGGGTCGAGGCCTCGGCCGCGAAGCTCGGCTACGTCCCCAATGCCCAGGCGCAGGCCCTCGCGCGCTCCCGCTCCGGCCTGATCGGTCTGGTGGTCCACGACATCGCCGACCCGTACTTCGCGACCATCGCCCGCGAGATCCAGCAGCAGGTGTTCGCGTCGCAGTCCCAGGTGCTGCTCACCCAGACCGACCGTGAGATCGACACCGAGGTGCGCGCACTGCGCTCCCTCATCGCCCAGCAGGTCGACGCGCTGGTGCTCGTGGGCTCGCACCGCTACGGCAACGATTCCGACGCCGCGATCAGCACCCTGCTCGAGGGCTTCGCCCGCAACGGCGGCAAGGTCGTGGGCATGGGCCAGTCCGTGGGCGTGGGCCGCACCATCGTGCCCGACAACGCCGCGGCGGCTCACGAGCTCGCCACCGCGCTGATCGTCGAGGGCCACCGCCGCTTCGCCGTGGTCCAGGGCATCTCCGGGATCCCCTCGGCCGCGGACCGAACCGGCGGCTTCATCGCCGCGCTGACCGAGGCAGGCATCGAGCCCGAGCTGAGCATCGAGGCGGGACTGACCCGCGACGGCGGCTATGAGCTGGCTGAGGCGATCGAGTCGCACCTCAGCTCCGCCACCAGCACCGACGACGCCCCGCTGTGCGTCTTCGCCCCGGCCGACGTCATGGCCCTCGGCGCCCTCGGCGAGCTGCGCCGTCGCGGCATCGACGTGCCCGGCCAGGTCTCCGTCGCCGGCTTCGGCGGCGTGCCCGACAGCGCGGACTCGAACCCCGCGCTCACCACCATCGCCCTCCCCCTGCACGACATGGCGCGCCAGGCGGTCCAGTGGGTGCTCGGCACCCCGCCCGCGGACGCGGAGACCGGGACGACGGGGTCAGAGCCGATGGAGTCCGACGCCCCGGAGGAGCCCCTCGAGGTGCACGTGCGCGGCGACGTGCTGCTGCGCGAGTCCACGGCGCTCACGGCAAAGGTCTGAGCCCGGCCGCCGCACCGTCGAGGTCGGAGGTACAGCGCAGTCGAGCTGCGCCTCCGCGCCCGGCTCGGGGTCGGCGCGCTGTTACGCGAAGTGCGTCGCACTGAGCGCACTCGGCATCTCTACCGGCGTTCTTTCCGCCGGCACCTGGGCCGCGATCGGAACTGCGATGAGGGAAGTGGGGACTCGCGGCTTCCACCATTGTTCGAGCTCGGGCCTGCAGCTCTCAAGGGCGCGCTGAAGGTCACAGGAGGGCCAGTCGGCATCGCAGCAGCCTCGGCCGGAGTTGTAATTATAAGAGCTGCTTCCTAAAAATTTGTTCGTCTTTCTAAAGCGAAGCGAACGTGACAAAGACATCCAAGAGAGTCGCTTTCGGCCTCATTTTCACCGCGATTGTCATGTTATGGGCGATTTATTCATACGCCGCACAAGGAGTCATCCTCCCTGAAAATCCCGCCGCGTGACAGCTGACATCGAGCATGTCGGCCGCCTTAACCGTCGCATTCGCAAGGTATCGACCATCCAGGCACTAGGCCCCAGACACAGGTGCCGGTGCAGGTGATCGCGATATTGCCAACGTCGGCGTGGACGCACAGAGCCTGGAGTTGTTCACCGCAGACCTCGCACATCGACCAGTCAGCCGCCCCGCGGAGTCGCTACAGACTTGACTACCGCAGCCCCGCCGATGATATGGTCCCTTTACACATCATCAACGATGAGGATTGTGCCGTGAAACCCTAGATCCAGAGAAGTCTGGCAACGATATCTGCACTTGCCGTCGTCGTGGGGGCATCGAACGCCGCGCACGCAGACGACGCCCTGCCGTCAATCACAGAAGTGACCAGCGAATCGGGAATCAAAGCGCAACAGTTAGCCCCATCCGACGCAACAGAGCGCGACCGCGATCTCGCCATCACTCAGCATCTAGAGTCGACACCTACGCCAATGGCGACCGGGCAGTATTACTCCTATTGCGAAGAGGGGAGTAGCGGTCTAATGATGTGGACAAATAATTCTCCGAAGTATTGCTACGGCTGATATTATGAATACTTGGACGGCAAGCGAATCTCTAAAGTGAACATGCTCAGACTTAAAGCGTACGACGACTCCCTTAATCCGGGAACGGCCGTGGACTTGAAGGTGTGGTGCGACAACAACGGAACTTACTGCGCACTCGCATTCGCCGCGATCCCGTACGTCGGCAAGTACCTCAAGAAGTTGCTGGTCTGAATGTTTCATGAAATACGCAACCTTCTAGGCTACCTTCTACTTTCCCTCGCCCTCATAATAATTGCCGAGGTCGTGGTCTCCACTTTCGGAACTCCGAGATTATGGGCGCTCATGGCGACGTTCACGCTCGGATACCTCATCCTCGCAGTGGTGAAGTGGCACAGGCGCGCTGCAACCCCAGCTCCTCCGCACGCTGACCGGACGGGAAGCAAGGACATGTCCTCCCCCGACGCCGAGAAACGTTCCAGCACTGTGCACCACGACGCATGAGCCCCGCGCACCATAAGCACCTGACCGCGAGCACGAGGTCCCGCCCACGCAGAGACGGACGGACGGTCACCTCACGATGATCGACCGTCCGTCGTTGCCGGCTCGTTGCTGACTGCCCGTTCAGGCGAAGAACCCCTCACACCTCGGGCAGCACGAGCTCCTCGTAGCGATCCTTCACGATGCCGATCGCCTCATGCGCCGGGGTGGCCCACACGTCCTCGTGGAAGATCTCGACCTCGATGTCGCCGGTGTACCCGGCGGCCTTCACCATGCGGGTGATGGAGGGGAAGTCGATGAAGCCGTCACCCATGTAGCCGCGGGAGAACAGCGGGTTCGCGGCGAGCGGCAGGTTCCAGTCGCACACCTGGTAGCTGAAGAGACGGCCGCTCTCCCCCGCCCGGGCGATCGACGCCTCGAGCGCCGGGTCCCACCACACGTGATACGTGTCCACGATGACGCCCACGGCGTCGCTGCCGGTGGATTCGGCGATGTCGAGGGCCTGGTCGAGGGTCGAGAGCACGGCGCGGTCGGCGGCGAACATGGGGTGCATCGGCTCGAGCGAGAGCGTCACGCCGGCTTGCTCGGCATACGGGGCCAGGGTCGCGATGCTCTCGGCGACCCGCGCCCGGGCCGCGACGATGTCCTTGTCCTCCGGCGTGATCCCGCCGACCACCATCACCAGCGTGGGGGCGCCGAGCGCGGCGGCCTCGTCGATCGCCCGACGGTTGTCATCCAGGGACGCGGCGCGGGCGGTCTCGTCGGCCGCGGTGAGGAACCCGCCGCGGCACAGGCTGCTGACCCGCAGGCCGGCGTCGTCGACGCGGCGGCGCAACGCATCCAGACCCACCTCCTCGACGTCCTGGCGCCACAGGCCGACGGCCTCGAGGTCGTGCGCGGCGGTGGCCTCGAGGAAGTCCTGGATCGGGGTGCTGCGGCAGGTCCAGCGGTTGATCGACAGCCGAGGTGTGGCCTGCGAGGTGTGCGGGGTGTTCATGCGGTGGCTCCGTCCAGGATCGGGATGTCGTAGCCGGCCAGGCGCAGCATCGCGTGCCAGCGCTCGGCGGCCAGGGCCGGCTGCTCGAGGTTGCCGGTGGTGGCGGCGAGCTCGATGGTGCGCGAGAGGTGCGGGAGGCTGCGGGCGGAGTGCATCCCACCGACCATCGCGAACGCCTTCTGGTGGCCGTTGAGCCAGGCCAGGAAGGCGACCCCGGTCTTGTAGTGGAAGGTGGGGGCGGAGAACACGTGCCGTCCCAGCTCCTCGGACGCGTCGAGGATGCGGCGCGCCTTTTCCGGGTCGCCGGCATCCAGCGCCTGCACGGCGGCCGACGCGGCGGGCGCGGTGGCGGCGAACGCCCCGAGCAAGGCGTCGGAGTACTCCCCCGCGACCTGCTCCCCGCCGACCTCGGTGGTGCCGGTGCCGTCGCCCACGATGAGGTGGGAGAAGTGGAAGTCGTCGCCGGTGAGCATGCGCACCCCGGCGGGGAGCTGCTCGCGCACGGCGATCTCGGCGGCGTCGTCCAGCAGGCTCATCTTCACGCCGCGGATCCGCGACGGATCCGCCTCGATGATGCGCAGCAGGGTCGTCGCGGCGACAGTGGTGTCGGCGTCCCCGAAGTAGCCCTCGAGCTGCGGGTCGAAGGCCGTGCCGAGCCAGTGCAGCACGACGGGCTCCGTCGCGGCCTCCAGCACCCGGCGGTAGACCTCCTCGTACTCGCCGGCGCTCGTCGCGACGCGGGCCAGGTGGCGGCTGGCCATGAGCACGGCGCCCGCCCCGGTGGCCTCGGTGGCGCGGAGCTGCTCGATGTACGCCTCGACGATCTGGTCGAGGCTCAGCTCGTGCTCGCTGCGCTGATCGGTGGAGACCCCGGCGACGACGAGGTCGCGCACGCTCGCCCCGGCGGGGAACACGGCCGCGATCTCCGGGTCGGCGAGCGCCTCGCGGGCGGCGTCGGCCGTACGGGCGATCAGCTCGCGGGTCGCGGCCGGGTCCAGGCCCATGTTGCGCTGGGCGGTGTCCATCGCGTCGGCGACCCCGAGGCCGCGGGACCACATGGTGCGACGGAAGGCGAGGGTCGCGTCCCAGTCGATGTCCGCCGGGGCGCCGGGGGTGTTGTCGCCGTGGGCGGCCGGGACGACGTGCACGGCGGCGTAGACCACGCGGGAGCGCAGCGGCGAGGTGGGCCGTGCGAAGGCGGGCGCCTCGTCCAGGGCGATCCGGCGCAGAGTGCCGTCCTCGCCCAGCAGGGTGAGCTGCAGGGGCTCTGCCATGATCAGGCCTCCGTCAGCGGATCGAGGGAGACGCGGCGACCCTCGGCGGCGCTGGTCAGGCCCGCTTCGGCGAGGCGCACGCCGCGGGCTCCCGAGAGGAAGTCGTAGGGATAGGCCCGGCCCTCTGCGTAGTGGCGCAGGAAGTCCTCCCACTGCACTTTGAAGCCGTTGTCGAACGGCTCGTTGTCCGGCACCTCGATCCAGTCGGCGTAGTAGTCGTGTCCGTCCTTGACGTCGGGGTTCCACACCGGCTTCGGGGTCGCCTCGCGCGGCTGGATGCGAGCGCTGTGCAGGCCGACGACGGCGGACCCGTGCGTGCCGTCCACCTGGAACTCGACCAGCTCGTCGCGGTGCACGCGCACGTCCCAGCTGGAGTTCATCTGCACCACGGTGCCGCCGTCGAGGCGGAAGATGCCGTAGGCGGCGTCGTCGGCGGTCGCGGTGTACTCCTCCCCCTTCTCGTCCCAGCGGGTGCCGATATGGGTGGCGGTCTGCGCGTAGACGTCCTCGATGCGCCCGAAGAGCTCCTCGATCACGTAGTTCCAGTGCGGGAACATGTCCGCGACGATGCCGCCGCCATCCTCGGAGCGATAGTTCCAGGAGGGGCGCTGGGCGGCCTGCCAGTCACCCTCGTAGACCCAGTAGCCGAACTCGCCGCGCACCGAGAGGATCTCCCCGAAGAAACCGCCCTCGAGGAGGCGGCGCAGCTTGAGCAGCCCCGGGAGGTAGAGCTTGTCGTGGACCACGCCGTTGACGGTGCCGTGCTCCGTGGCCAGGCGGGCCAGCTCGAGGGCGTCCTCGAAGGTCTCGGCGGTCGGCTTCTCGGTATATATCGCCTTGCCCGCGGCGATGGCCTTCTTGAGGTTCTCGACGCGCAGGTTCGTGACCAGGGCGTCGAAGTACACCTCGTAGTCGTCGTTGGCGAGGGCCTCGTCGACGTCGGTGGTCCAGTTCAGCAGGCCGTGCTTCTCCGCGACCCCGCGCAGCTTCTCCTCGTTGCGGCCCACCAGCAGCAGGTCGGGCACCAGGCGATCGCCGTCGGCCAGCTCCACGCCGCCCTGCTCCTGGATGGCGAGGAGCGAGCGCACCAGGTGCTGGCGGTAGCCCATGCGGCCGGTGGCCCCGTTGACGATGATCCCGATCCTGCGTTCTGCCATGACTGTCTCCTGTGCTTCCTGTGGCGCCCCGTACCGGGCGAGTGCTCGCGGGCGGCTGCTCGGCGGGCCGGGCGATCCGCCTCGACCGTCACCCCCTCCCCGAAGGGCAACCGCTTGCCTCATCCCTAGTCAAGCATGGACGCGGCCGACGGGCAAGCGCTTGTCGGCCCTGTCGCTCCCTCGACAGCACCCGGGCGCACACCTAGGATGAATGGCAGCGGAAAGCGTTGGCCCGACCGTCGCTCACGCCGCATCCGCACCCCCAGCTCCCGGAGGAATCCCCATGTCATCGAGCATGACCATCCGTCGCCCGCGCCCGGCCTCCCGCTGGCTCGAGGCACTCCCCCTCGGCAATGGTCGGATCGGTGCGATGGTCTGGGGCGACCCCCGGCGGGCGCGCTTCAGCCTCAACGACTCCACCCTGTGGTCCGGCACCCCCACCACCACGCAGCGCTGGCTCACCTCCGCCGAGGACGCCGCACCGATCCGCGAGCGCGCCCGGGAGCTGTTCGAGGCGGGCGAGGTCGCCGACGCGCAGATGCTGCTCGAGGGGCTCGGCGCCGCCTGGTCGCAGGCCTATCAGCCGGTCGGAGAGCTCGTGGTGACGCTGGAGCCGGAGACCCCCTCCGCTGGCTCCTCCACCGAGGACTCCGAGCGCCTCCTCGATCTCGCCCGCGGCGAGCACGTGGTGCGCACCGACGACGGCGAGCACCTCACGCTGGTCAGCGCGGCCGACGAGGTCCTCGTGCACGCCGCCCCCTGCGCCCCGGGCACCCGCTTCGCACTCGAGCTGACCTCGCCGCTGGTCGAGGAGCAGCGCACGGCCGACGCGAACGGCCTGACCGTGGTGCTGCGAGCACCGTCGGACGGCGTGCCGACGCGCCATGGCGACATGGCCGAGCTGGCCTGGGATTCCGAGGGCGCGAGCCGCGTCGCGGTCGTGGTGCGCACCCGTGCGGTCGACGAGAGGCTGCTCGTAGCCTGCGCGATCGTCACCACCTGGCAGGGCCTCGGCCAGCAGCCGGACCGTCCCCTCGCCGAGGTTCTCGCGGAGGCGACGGAGCAGGCCGAGTCCGCCCTCGCGCGCGGCGAGCAGGAGCTCCGACGCCGCCACCGGGAGGCTCCGCTGCCAGGCCTCGCGGACGTCGCCCTCGAACTGACCGGCGCCGATCCCTCCAGCACCGCGGAGGCCGAGCTGCTGTCCACGATGTTCGCCTTCGGCCGCCACCTGCTGGCCTCCGCGTCGAGGCCGGGGCTGCCGCCGGCGAACCTGCAGGGCCTGTGGAACGAGAAGGTGCTCGCACCGTGGAACTCGAACTACACCGTGAACATCAACCTCGAGATGAACCACTGGGCGGCGGGCATCGCCCACGTCCCCGGCGCGGCCGGCGCCCTCGAGGGCTATGTCGCGATGCTGCGGGAGTCCGGTCGCGAGACCGCGCGACGGCTCTACGGGGCGAGCGGCTGGACCGTGCACCACAACTCCGATCCCTGGGGCTACACCGATCCGGTCGAGGGCGACCCGAAGTGGGCGACCTGGCCGATGGGCGGGCTGTGGCTCGAGCGGGAGCTCGACTCGATCGCCTCGTTCAGCGGCGAGGATCCCGCCGTGATCGCCGAGCGTCGCCTGCCCGCGCTCCGGGAGGCCGCCGCCTTCGCCCTGGACCTGCTGCACGACGGGCCGCACGGCACCCTGGTCACCTTCCCCTCCACCTCCCCCGAGAACGAGTGGATCACCGCCGGCGGCGAGGTCGTCTCGCTCACCGAGGGCTCCGGGATGGATCGCTGGCTGCTGCGCGAGGTGCTCGAGTCCCTCGTCGCGAAGGCCCAGCTGCTGGGGCGCGCCGACGACGACGTGGCGGCCCGGGCGGCCGCCGCCCTCGAGCGGATCCCAGAGCCCCGCATCGGGACCGACGGCCGCATCCTGGAATGGCACCTGGACGGCGTGGGTGAGGTCGAGCCGACCCACCGTCACGTCTCCCACCTGGGCTTCGAGTACCCCGGCGCGCAGCATCTCGCCCCGGAGCTGTCCGAGGCGGTGGTCCGCTCGATGGAGGCCCGCGGCGATGAGGCCACCGGCTGGTCGCTCGCCTGGAAGACGTCCCTGTGGGCACGCCTGCACCGCCCCGACAAGGTCCAGGACCTCCTGCAGCTGTTCCTGCGCCCCGCCGAGACCGCGGACGGCGAGCGCAGCGGCCTGTACCCGAACCTGTTCTCCGCCCATCCCCCGTTCCAGATCGACGGCAACATCGGCATCGTCGCCGCGATCGCGGAATGCCTCGTGCAGAGCCACCGCGGCGAGATCGAGCTGCTCCCGGCCCCGGCACCGATCCTGAGCACCGGCTCCGTGCGGGGCCTGCGCGCCCGCCCCGGCATCGAGGTGGATATGGCCTGGGAGAACGGCACCCTCACCGCGCTGAGCCTGCGCGCGGTCGGGCCGGGTGCGGTCGGCATGCACCGTGTGCGATGCGGCGAGCACAGCGTCGAGGTGGAGCTCACCGACCAGAGGGCCGTACGGGTCGAGGTCGCAGCTCTGCGCGGGTAGCAGCAGCCGGGCCTCACCCCTCGGCCGGGACCTTCGGCCCCTACTTCTCCCCGGCCCGCGCAGGCACTGGGACCAGCTCCGGCATCGACGCAGCCCGCCGCGAGCCGGTCCGGGCCTGCCAGCGACCGTCGTCGACGCTGACGCGGATGGGGTGATCGAAGGTCTCCGAGACGGCTTGCGAGGTGAGGACCTCGTGGATCGGGCCGGCCGCCGTGACCTCTCCGTCGCGCAGCAGCAGGGCGTGGGTCGTGATCGGCGGGATCTCCTCGAGGTGATGCGTGACCAGGAGCGTCGTGAGGTCGGGATCGTGGATCGGGAGCTGCTCGAGGGTCTCCAGCAGCTGTTCCCGGGCGGCCACGTCCAGCCCGGTCGACGGCTCGTCCAGCAGCATCAGCTCGGGCGAGGTCATCAGCGCCCGTGCGACGAGGGTGCGCCCGCGCTCGCCCTGGGAGAGCGTCGGCCAGCGAGCGTCGGCCTTCGCCGCGAGACCGAAGGTCCCCATGAGCTCGCGCGCCCGGGCGCGCTCCGCGGCCGTGGGCTCCCAGCGCATCATCATCTCGGTGCTGCCGGTGAGCCCGGTGAGGATGACCTCCTCGATGAGCAGGGCGGACTGCAGCGGGTGGCGCGGGTTCACATGGCCGATGCGCTCGCGCAGGGCGCGCAGCTCGACCCGGCCCACGCGTTCGCCGAGCACGTCCACCGTGCCGCTCGTGGGATGACTGGTCCCGCCAGCGAGGCCCAGGATCGTGCTCTTGCCGGCGCCGTTCGCGCCGAGCATCACCCAGTGCTCGCCCTGGTGGACGGTGAAGGACACCCCGGGAAGGATCACGGCGTCGCCCCGTCGGAACGAGACGTCGGTGAAGTCCAGGACGGCCGGACTCGGGGTGGAGGGCATAGGGATTCCTTCGTGTGCTGCGGGGGCCTGCTGGCCGTCGTCGGTCCGGCCCACGATCCGCCCCGGCCGGATCGCCGAGCGCGTTCGACCACCGATCGAGACGGACAGGAGCCCTCGATCCCGCAGGTCATCCGCCGCGTGCACGACGTCCGCCCTTCGTCTGCCGGTGCTCGATGCCGGCTGCGGGACCGGCGCGGTGACGCAGCAGCTGGTCGAGCGTGGGCACGATGTGGTGGGCATCGACGGCTCCGAAGCGATGCTCACCCGCGCCCGCCGAACATCTGGGAGCTGCACCCGTGGGCGCCCGACGCCGCGAACGCCGCCAAAGCCGGCCAGAGCGCCGTGGTCGCGTGGGACGTCCAGCTCGAGCCGGAGCTCTGAGACCGGGGCTGAGGGTGGTCACGGCCGGTCGGCCATGGCACCGTAGAGGCATGCCCTTGCTGAGCGACCCTGCAGACCACGAGTCGACCGAACGCGCTCACGAGCTCGTGCGCACGGAGTTCGCGCGACGGGTCGCGCAAGGACACGGCGACGCCCCGTCGATCCATCTCGTCGCCATCGACCTGGGCCTCAGCCTGTCGGACTGCGCCGAGGCGGTCGGCCGTCCGGACCTGGTGCAGAACGGCGACATCTCCTGGAGTCTGGAATGCCTGGACCCGTCCGGCCAGCCCCCGGAGCCAGACGCTGAAGAGTCGCCCAGTTGGCGAGAGGACCGGGTGGCCAGCGCCCTGGCCGGGCAGAATCCGACGGTGCTGTCGCGTCTGCCGGGTGGCTTCGCCGTGATCGGTGACGTCCAGTTCCTCCCGGGCTACTGCGTGCTGATCACGGATCGGCCCGGGGTGGACCGGCTCTCCGACCTGTCCCGCGTCGAGCGCTCGCGGTTCCTGGAGAGCATGGACCTGCTCGGAGAGGCCGTCGAGCAGGTGTGCGCCGCGCGCGATGCCGCGTTCCGTCGGGTGAACCTCGAGATCCTCGGGAACACGGACGCGTTCCTCCACGCCCATATCTGGCCCCGCTACGACTGGGAGCCCGCCGAGCTCGTGACCCAGCCTGTCTGGCTCCACCCTCGCGAGAACTGGTCGGACCCGGCCCTGCGCCTCTCCGCGGAGCACGACGGGCTGCGCGCGGATCTGGCCGCCGCCCTCGAGTCCCTGTCGTCGTCGGCCTGAGCTGCGTCGTGCGGCTCAGACTCTGCCCAGCACCTCGTCCAGCCCGGCGATCCTCGCCGACCCGGCGAGAAGGCGACGCCGACGGTCCAGGTGGAGGGCCGGAAGTCCTGCGGCGAGCGCGCCGCGCAGGTCGTTCTCGAGGTCGTCGCCGATGTGCAGGACAGTGCCGGGGTCCGCACCGAGCGCGGTGCACACCGCCAGGTACGTGGCCGGATCGGGCTTCCTCGCCCCGAGGCGCTCGCTGGTCCAGACGCCCTCCACCCACGGGTCGAGGCCGAGCGCACGGACCTTGCGCTGCTGGCGCTCCTCGGGCCCGTTGGTGAGGATCGCGACGGGAAGGCGCCGGTCGTGCAGCGCCCGCAGCGTGGGCACGGCGTCGGCGAAACCGACCCACTCCTCCTCGTAGGCCTCGAGGAACCGGGCATAGAGGCGATCGTACTGCGCGTCGTCGACGGCTTCCGCCTCAACCGGTCGTTCGATGCGCGTGAGCAGATGCCGGATCCGCAGACGCCGATACTCAGCCCGTCCGATGTCGCCGGCGCGGAGGTGGTTTGTGAGCTGCTCGGCCATGCTCTCCCACGCGGCGGCGATCTGCGGCGTCAGCGTCCCGCCGAGCTCGTCGACCAGACGCGACAGTCCACGTCGTGCTGATTCCTGGTGATCGAACAGGGTGTCGTCGAGGTCGACGATGACCGCCTGGATCCGTGGGGCGCTCATGACCCCTCGCCCGCTTCCGGCACCTGGAGCACGAGCTGACTCTCCGGGGGCATCACGTACTCGTCGTCGCAGCGGTACCCGCGCAACCACACCGTCCCGTCCACGACCCGCAGGTAGAAGCCCTTGGGCACCTCGTGATCCTCGCTGAGCGGCACGGAGAGGACATGGAGCGCCCCGGTGGGCGCGCGCCCCGCGGAGAGCACAGCGTCAGGTGCCTGCTCCTGCCCCATCAGGGCGAGCCGCAGGAAGGGGCCGGTCCGCAGCGGGCACGGCCGAAGTCCCGCAGCGGCGGCCGCGGTCAGGATCTGCGGGAGCGTGCCGCCCTCGGGCAGTCCGAGCTCGGCGACGCTGCGCCGAGTGACCCGGATCGTCTGCTCCGTGCGATCGTCGAGCTCGCTGTACTGGAGCAGCATCTCGGCGTAGGGGTTCAGCGCGACACCTTCACCCGCCAGCGCCTCCCGCAGCGCGTCCCGGGAGAGTCCACCGAGGACCAGCTGCAGATCAGGTTCTGTCATCGGGCCAGTATCCCGTCCTGCGCACCGCGCGTCCGGTGAGGACCCTGTGGATCATCGAGCCCGGGACCGATGGAGGCCGACTGCGGACGTACCTTCGTGCCATGAGGATCGACGAGGCCACCGACGCGGCGACGAGCACACCGGCGCCGGGATCGCACCGTCCCCGGCACGTCGGACTCATCATGGATGGGAACCGCCGCTGGGCCAGGAGCCACGGCCTCGCGGACGTGAGCCTCGGGCATCAGGCCGGCGCCGAGCATCTCTCGAACGTCCTCGCCTGGCTGAGCGCGCGAGGGATCGAGCACGCCAGTGTGTACGTGCTCTCCGCGGTCAACATTCGTCGGCGCGGCCCCGTCGAGCTCCGCGCCCTGTTCCGCCTGATCGAGAACGTCATCCCGGCCCGTGTGCTCGCGTCCGAGCAGTGGCGCCTGCACATCAGCGGCAACCTCGATCTCCTGCCGAAGCGCACGCGAGAGGCCTTGATGGACGCGGTCGAGACGACGCAGGACCGCCCGCGGCACCTGACCCTCGCGATCTGCTACGACGCGCATGCCGACATTCTCGGCGCGGTTCGTCGGGCGGTCGTCGACCTCCCCGTCGGCGACGTGGACGCCCTCTCGGTCGACCTCATCTCCCAGCACCTCCCCGGCGGGCCGGCCAAGGAGATCGATCTGATCATCCGCACCGGAGGGGACAATCGCGCATCCGGCTTCTTTCCGTGGCAGAGCACCTCGGCAGAGCTCCATGTCGCCAGCTGTTCCTGGCCGGACTTCTCCGAGCACGACCTGGATTCCGCCCTCGCGCACTATGACGCCGTGATCTCGGCTAACACATGACGTCGAGTCGCCCGCCCGGACCAACATGTCCGGCACGGCCACGTCATTCGCCCGATGGGGCCTCCGCACGGCAGTCTGGGACGGTGACACGGAACCAGAACGCGCTCGAGGATCAGCTCCCCCGCACCCGGCGCAGCCGGCGGACCATCGCCCTCCGAGGAACGGTCTCCGTGACGGCGGCGACAGCCCTGCTCGCGAGCCTCGGCGCCTGCACGTTCTGGCAGGACGATCTCCAGGTGGACGTCGTCGACACCGCACCGACCTCGACGGTGGTACCGGACGAGGACGCCTCGCAGACCGCCCTCGCGCTGAGCGCCTCCCTGTTCACCTCGGCCGATGGCGCGATCGTCGCCACCGAGGACACCGTCGACGCCCTCGCCCCGCTCAGCGCCGCCTCCGGTCTCCCGTTGCTGCTCGGCACCGATCAGGCCGTCGCCGACGAGATCGAACGCCTCGGTGCCGACACGGTCGTCACTGCGGAGGGCACCGATGTCTCGGCCCTCGGCGACGGCCTCGACGTGGTGAAGATCGATCCATCCGCCGACGATGCCGACGACCTTCCCGGGATCACCAGTGATGACGAGGCCCCCGCCCTCTCGATGTTCGTCGACCCCGATCGGACGGGCCCCGCGCAGACCGTCGCCCGTGCCGAAGTGGAGGCGGCCGGCGGCACGATCTCCGAGATGCCGGGAGGGGACCCAAGCCTCAGCAGCGACAGCGTGGCCGCGACGAAGAGCGCCGCCGGGGACGACCCGTCGGCCGGGATCCTCGCCCTCGGCGCCTCCTTCGGCGCGGCCGACGACTGGGCCACAGCCCTGCACACCGCGGCGACGGCCCCCGAGCTGCCCGGTGGCGGGCAGAGCGTCTTCCCCGGTCGGCGCATGATCGCCGCCTATGGCTCCCCCGGTGTCCCGTCGCTCGGGATCCTCGGCGAACAGGGCCTCGAGGAGTCCATCGACCGGGTGAAGGGCCTCGCCGGCGACTACTCGAGCCTGACCGACGAGCCGGTGGTCCCGGCGTTCGAGATCATCACGACCCTCGCCTCCTCCGAGCCCGGGGCCGACGGCGACTACTCGACCGAGCTCGACCCCGACACGATCCGTGAATGGGTCGACGCAGCCGGCGAGGCCGGGGTGTACGTCGTGCTGGATCTGCAGCCCGGCACCAGCGACTTCCTCTCGCAGGCCAAGCTCTACGAGGACCTGCTCAAGGAGCCCCATGTGGGCCTCGCGCTCGATGCGGAATGGCGGCTGAAGCCGGGACAGAAGCACCTCGCGCAGATCGGTTCGGTCTCGGCCGACGAGGTCAACGAGACCGCGCAGTGGCTCGCCGACCTCACCGCCGACAACGATCTGCCGCAGAAGGCGTTCATCCTCCACCAGTTCAGCCTCGCGATGATCTCCGATCGACAGGACGTCGACACCTCCCATTCCGAGCTCGCGATGGCGGTTCATGCGGACGGCCACGGCACGCCCGATGCCAAGCTCGAGACCTGGAACGCGCTGCAGAACGACCTGCCCGAGGGGATGTTCATGGCCTGGAAGAACTTCTACGACGAGGACACCCCGACCTTCACGCCGGAGAAGACCTACGAGGTCGAGCCGCGCCCGTGGTTCGTGTCCTACCAGTGAGCGCGCAGGCCTGAGCAGCGGCGAGCGCCCGCGCAATACCGGCCGACGGAGGAACGGGTTGCGCTGATGCACGAGCTCTTCGTGCCGCGTGAGGCCTGGGTGCTGTCGGGGTCGATGCTCGAATGGGGCGGGAGCGTCCTCGCGCAGTGCGATGCCTTCGTGTTCCTGACCCTGGATCCGCAGGAGCGGCTGCGACGACTCGAGGCGCGCGAGTCCGTGCGCCGGGAAGGCCAGGAGATCGATCAGGTCGCCTGGACGGAGTTCCGCGACTGGGCGGTGGGCTACGACGACCCGAGCTTCACCGGGCGCAGTCGGGCAGGCCACGAGCAATGGCTCAGCCGCCAGGCACACCCCGTGCTGCACCTGGACAGCGCCCAGTCCATCGAGCTGCTCGTCGACGCCGTGCTGAGCTGGGACCCGCGGTAGTGACCCGTGGCGGTGACCCGTTGCAGCCCTTGCCGCAGATTCTCCGTCCGCGCTCGCCGCAATCCCCGAGAACACCTTTCCTCCACACAGGGTGGTTATCCACAAATTCATCCACATCGGAGATAACGCTGGACCCGCGAGCCGGAACCTTCTAGAATAGAAGGAGTTGCAGAACATTCATTGTCGAATTCTGAACGACCGGGGAGGGGCGTCGACACGATGACGATCATGACGCAGCCACCCGCTGGCACGGAGCCGCCTGAACCCGTGGTCCGCGCCCGCAAGCCCCTGGATCCCGAGGAGTTCGCCGCCCGTTCCTTCATGGAGCCGGGGTGCCTCGAGGCGCATCTGGCGCAGGAGCTGTTCGCCGCCCAGCAGGCGGAAGCCCGCGCCTACGCAGAGCACCTCCGGAGGATGGCGATGTTCTGGGACGAGTCCAGCGATGATGGCGACCTGTACGCGATCCTCGTCGCCGACGCCCGGCGGATCACCGTCAACCAGGCCAGCACGCAGCTGCATGCCGCCTACACCGCGGTCACGGGCTTCCCGCACACCCTCGCCCGGCTCGAGGCCGGAGACCTCCCGGCCCACTGGTTCGAGCTGATGCTCCGGCGCGTCCGCCGCCTCACCCCGGACCAGTGCCGGCAGGTCGATGACCGCGTCTCTGCCTGGGACCTCGCCAACATCCCCTCCGACCGATTCACCCGGGAGCTGGGCAAGCTGATCGCCTGGTTCGGCGCGGCCGCTGTCCGCGAAACCCCTGCTGAGCAGCGAAATGTCGGGCTCGAGGTCAACCGCGATCACGACGGAACCGCCCGCCTCGCCATCACCGGGCCGGTCCACGAGATCGTCGGTCTCTCACACCGTCTGGACGCCGCCGCGCGCGCCGTCCAGAACGACCAGCGCCATGCGGTCGACGAAGGCCGCCCCGCACCGTTCGACATCGACGGCGACGTCTCCCGCGACGGCCACCACATGACCCTTGCGGCCCTGCGATACGCGATCCTCACCCGCACCATGCTCGACACCGCGGGCGTCGAGGTACCCGGAAGCCGATTCCGACTCCAGGTCGTCGTCCCGGCCATGACCCTGCTCGGCGAGTCCGACGCCCCCGGCACGATCGACGGCACGATCCCGCTGCCCGCCCCGATGGCCCGCCATCTCGCGGCCGGCGAGCCCACCTGGTACCGGATCCTCACCGATCCGTCCGACGGCACCTTCCTCCCTCTTCCACCGACGAGGTATTCGCCGACGACCACGATGCAGGAGCATCTCCGCCTGCTCGATCCGGTCTGCGCCGTTCCCGGGTGCACCAGAAATGTCTGCACCGTCGGGGAATCCGATCATATCGAAGAATACGATCACGATAATCCAGAGAAGGGCGGCCAGACCTCCATCGAGAATCTCCATCGATTGTGCTGGAAACACCACATGATGAAGACGCGAGGGCTTCTCGATCCGGTTCGCGGCCCGGATGGCAGCACGACATGGCATATCGGCGAGATCGAACGCCTGAGCGCCCGGCAGAACCGCGACCTGCTCACTCCGGAGATCGCCGCCGCCCTCCAGCATTCGTGGGATGTCTACGAAGAGATGCTCGCATGGGATGACGCCCGGTGGCGTGGGCTTCTCCAGGACGCCGAGTCACCGGCCCCAGCACCGGTTCCGGTTCCGGAACCGGAGCCGGAACCGGACCGGTCGTCGATCCCACTTGCCGATGTCGTGCCGGTCAGGGTCCCGTACACGGATCCGGCGACGTACCCCGACCCTCCGTTCTGAGGGTCGGCGCAGGCCCGCGCGCCCTCAGTGGTTCCGAGCCACCCAGCCCTCGCCGCACTCGCCGCCGTTCTCTGCGGTCTCGATCCTCACCTCATCGCCCTCCGCGTCGAGGAGCGGCTGGTACATGGACGCCACCTCTCGACTGCCCTCGGGGATGTAGTGGAAGATCAACGAGCGCCGGAAGCGGTCGGCGCTGGAGTTGGGCTTCGAGCCGTGCACGAGGCTGCCGTGGAAGATCAGCATGTCGCCGGCCTTCATGTCCGTCTGCACGACGCGGAGGTGGTCGGGGATGCTCACGGTGATCGAGGTGAACGACTCGGTCGCATCGGCCTCCTCCGGGCAGACGATCTCGTAGCGGTGCGTGCCGGGGACGACGCCCAGCGCACCGTTCTCGGCGTCGCAGTCGTCCACCGCGATCCAGGCCGCGATGCAGGTCTCGGGATGCGACTGCAGGAAGAGGTTGTCCTGGTGCATGGCCTGGCCGCGAGCCCCGGCGGGCTTGAAGTAGAACATCGACTGCGCCGCCCACACGGGGCCGACGGCCTCGACGACTCGACCCATCACGCGCTCCTCGAGCAGCCAGCGCCTCGCGAGCACGCCCGGCGCATGCTCGTCGCGGTGCGGCTGGATCATCCGCGGGTAGGCATGCAGCGGATCGTCCTCGCCGGTCTCGTCGAACGCGCCGCCGGTGCCGTCGGTCTCGATGTGGGTGGTGAACGTGTCGCGGAGCTCGGCGATCTCCTCGGCGCTCAGCACCCCGCGCAGATGCACCGCTCCCCCGCCCTCGTACGCCGCCGCCAGCTGGTGCGGCGTCGCGACGGCGGCATCGAGGATCACGAGTTCCGACGCATCGGCCGTCCCGGTGTCCGCGGTCAGGCTGAGTCCCTGTGCAGTGGTTCCCTGAATAGTGGTCATGGTGTCAGTCTGGTTCCCTGGGCCACCACGGACCAGGTGATCGGAGGTCACGGACATGGACGATCCTGCTGTGCGTCGTCAGGTAGCGCCGGTCGAGGTGCCGCCCCCGGAGACCGGACGGGTGCTGGCCGGCGAGTTCCACCAGGACGCCGGCTATCACGTGCGCCGCACCCGGGGCACCGCGGACTGGCTGCTGCTGCACACCGTCGGCGGAGGCGGACTCGTGCGCACCTCCGAGACCCACGTGCTGGCCACGGAGCCCGGCGAGGCCGTGCTGCTGCATCCCGGCACGCTGCACGACTACGGCACCGATCCTGCCGCCGGGCACTGGCACCTGCTGTACTGCCACGTCCACCCGCCCGCGACCTGGCTGGCCCTGCTGGACTGGCCCGAGGCGGTATCCGGTGGGTCCGCATCCGGTATCGGTCGCATCCGTCTCGGCGCGGAGGTGTCCGCGCGCGTGCAGCAGCAGCTGCGCGGGGCCGCCCGAGCCACGCGCCTCGCCGTCGGCCGCCCCGAGCTGTTCGCCCTCAACGCGATCGAGGCGGCCCTGCTCTGGTACGACACCCAGAACCCGCGGCAGCGCCAGCTCGACGAACGCGTGCTGAGGGTGCTCGAGCACCTCGATGCGCACCTCACCGAGGATCTCGATATCGCGCGCCTCGCGGACGTCGCCCACCTCTCCCCCTCCCGTCTCTCGCACCTGTTCACCGCGCAGGTGGGCACGCCGATCTCGCGGTACATCGAGGCGCAGCGGATGGAGCTCGCCGCCCGGCTGCTGGAGATGACGGGAGAGCCGATCTCGGAGGTGGCCCGGCGCGTGGGGTTCCGTGATGCGCTGTACTTCTCGCGCCGCTTCCGGGCTCTGCAGGGCGCGAGCCCGTCGGCCCATCGCGCGCGGCACCGCTGATCGCACGTAGTCCCTCTTCGCCTGCGCGGGGACGCACGAGAGTGATCAGCGAGAGAGTCTTGACCCTGTGGTGGGAACATGGTTTCTGATCGAGGCGCGCCGTGGCGAACGCACGGCCCACCTCGAACCCGGAGCCCGCCCATGACACCCCTGCACACCGTGCGCGCCCCGCTCGCCCCGTTCCAGCTCCTCCGCACGCACCTCCGCCCCTACCTGCTCCTCAACGCCTTCGCCTACGGGCTGCTCCTGCTCGGCATGGCGCTCGGCCTGCTGTTCCCCGGCCTCAGAGCGGCGACCATCGGAGCGATGGACGCCAGCGGCGACACCGACCTGGTGCTCTCGATCATCAGCAGGCCGTGGCTGTTCGCGGCCGTGATCTTCGCGGTGAACATCGGCCGGATCGCGCTCTCCTCGATCCTGCTGCCCTCCCTGCTCGTGCCCTTCTCCGGCATCGTCGTCTTCGCCTACTTCGCCCTGCGGTCCGGCATCACCCTCGCACCGGTCGACCACGTGACCGCGATGACCCTCATCCCGCACTCCCTCACCATGCTCATCGAGTTCCAGGCCTACATCCTCCTGCTGCTCGGTGCCTATCTCCTGGGCAGGTCGTGGCTGTGGCCGGCGACCGTCGAGGCCCCGACGAGGCGCCAGGGATGTGCTCGCGGACTGCGGCTCATCGGCCGTCTCGCACTGCCCGCGCTCGTGCTGTTCGTCGTCGGCGCGATCTATGAGGCCTTCTCCCTCAGATACTTCGTGCCCCTCCTCGTCACGGGCTGACCTGCCACCCCGCACCCGGAAGGATCATCAGATGGCGTGGAGCACGCAGCAGCTCGCCACGATCGCGAACACCACGGTGAACACGGTGCGGCACTACCACCGCATCGGCCTGCTCCCCCAACCCGAGCGGTCCGGCAACGGCTACAAGCGCTACGGGATCCCTCATCTGGTGCGGCTGCTGCGGATCCGTCGCCTCCGCGAACTGGGGATCGCGCTCACGCAGATCGCCGCGATGGACCACGACGATGCGGCCTCCCTCGACGAGCTGCGGTCCCTCGACGCGGAGCTGAGCACGACGATCGAACGCCTGACGCGGGTGCGCGCGGAGCTGGCGCTGCTCCTCGCCCACGAGGTACCGGCGCAGACCCCGCCCGGCTTCGCGGAGATGGCCCAGGAGTTCTCCCCGAGGCAGCAGTCCCTGCTCGCGGTCTACGCGACCGTCTTCGACGAGCCGACTCTGGAGGCGTTCCGTCGGGCGCTGTCCGACCCGGATCCGACCGACGAGGAGTTCGACCGTCTTCCCGCGGACGCGACCGACGCCGACGTCGCCGACCTCGCCCGACGCATGGCACCGGCAGCGCGACGGCAGCGACGCGACCACCCCGAGCTGGTCGATGCCGCCGAACGCTCGCCCCACGGGGAGGCCGCCGCCGGGCTCATCCTGGCGCACGCCGTGGTCGAGCTGTACAACCCGGCGCAGCTGCGCGTGCTGCAGCGCCTGGACCAGATCCGCCAGGATGACGCACCGGCAGATCGCCCCTGACGGCGAAGGCCCCTCCGGCGCCGCCGCGGGGCGGGCTGGAGGGGCCTTACGAGATACCGGTGATCAGGCGTCGACCACGACCGCCATGACGGCCGGCTCACGACGGTAGGTGCGTCGCAGGTAGCCGCTGACGGCCTCCACGATGATCTCCTCGAGCTGGCCGATGTCATCGATCTTGTCGTCCTTGGCGCGCTTGAGCGCCTTGTCGACCTGGGCCGATGCGCCCTCGAAGGTCTTGTCGTCGTGCACGAAGCCCTTGGTGATGAACTCGAGCGGCTCGGTCGGCTGGTTGGTCTTGGGATCGATCAGCGCCACGACGGTGACGACGCCGCCGCCGCTGAGCAGACGACGCTCGGCGAGGGTGTCCTCAGTGGCGGTGCCGATGGTCTGACCATCGACGTAGACCAGCCCGGCCTCGACCTTGCCGGAGATCTTCGCGCGGCCGTCCACCAGGTCGACCGTCGTCCCGTCCTGCGCGACGACGATGCGGTCCTCGGGGACACCGGTGCGACGAGCGAGCTCGGCGTTGGCGTGCATGTGCTTGGACTCGCCGTGCACCGGCATGACGTTGCTGGGGCGCACGATGTTGTAGCAGTACACGAGCTCGCCGGCGCTGGCGTGGCCGGAGACGTGGACCTTGGCATTGCCCTTGTGGACGATGTTCGCGCCGAGATCGGTGAGCTTGTTGATGATCCCGTAGATCGCGTTCTCGTTGCCGGGGATCAGCGAGCTGGCCATCAGCACGGTGTCGCCCTCGCCGACGCGGATCTGGTGGTCGCCGTTGGCCATGCGCGCGAGCGCGGCCATCGGCTCACCCTGCGAACCGGTGCAGATCAGCGTGATCTTGTGGTCCGGCATCGACTGGATCTTGCGGAAGTCCACCACGAGACCCTTGGGGATGGTCAGGTAGCCGAGGTCGCGGGCGATGCCCATGTTGCGCACCATCGAGCGGCCCACGAAGGCGACCTTGCGGCCGTTGGCGTGAGCGGCGTTGAGCACCTGCTGGATGCGGTGCACGTGGCTGGCGAAGCTGGAGACGATGATCCGTCGCGGCGAGGTGGTGAACACCTGATCGATCGCGGGGTTCAGATCACGCTCGGACATCGTGAAACCGGGGACCTCGGCGTTCGTGGAGTCCGTGAGGAAGAGGTCCACACCCTCCTCGCCGAGGCGCGCGAAGGCGCGCAGGTCGGTGATGCGATCGTCCAGCGGGAACTGGTCCATCTTGAAGTCGCCGGTGTGCAGCACCATGCCCGCCTTGGTGCGGATCGCGACCGCGAGGGCGTCGGGGATGGAGTGGTTGACCGCGACGAACTCGAGGTCGAACGCGCCCATCTTGCGGTGCTCCCCCGCCTCGACCTGGATGGTCTTCGGGGTGATGCGGTGCTCCTTGAGCTTGGCCGTGATGAAGGCCAGGGTCAGCTCGGAACCGATGATGGGGATGTCGGCCCGCTCCTTGAGCAGGTACGGCACGCCGCCGATGTGGTCCTCGTGCCCGTGGGTGAGCACGATGGCCTCGATGTCGTCGAGGCGGTCACGGATGGACGTGAAGTCCGGCAGGATCACGTCGATGCCGGGCTGATGCTCCTCGGGGAAGAGCACGCCGCAGTCGACGATGATCAGCTTGCCGCCGAACTCGAACACGGTCATGTTGCGCCCGACCTCGCCGAGGCCGCCCAGGGCCGTGATGCGCAGGCCGTTCTTGGGCAGGCGCGGGGGCGCGGTGAGCTTGCGGTGGGCAGACGCTACGGACGGGGCTGCGGAGGAGGGCATAGAAGCATCTCGATTCGTTGAAGGGTCAGGGTCTCAAGAGTCGGGTGTCGCGCGCGTCGCAGAGCTCGCAGCAGCGTTCACAGCATTTACCGTACGGCAGTGAGGGCCATCTGGCCGACGACATCCCGCAAGGGGAGACAATCGCCATGGCCGGGCCGACACCGCTGACGCTCCAGCGCACGGCTCCGGCGCGCGCCGGAGACCACGAATCAGGCGGCGCGCAGGTGCGCGAGGATCAGCCCGATCGGGATGCTCACGAGGGTCACGACCAGCACGGCCCGATAGGTCCACAGCGCCCAGGCCGGGCCGTGACCGCCGCGGCCGACGGTGCGGATCATGAGGGCGAGCGCGACCACGAGCAGCACTCCGCCGCCGTCGACGATCAGGGGCGCGGTCAGCAGGGTCCCCGAGATCACGGCGAGGCAGCCCAGGTTCCAGGTGAGCGCCTCGGCCACCACGGTGCGGGCCGACGGGCCTCGCGAGGCCAGCGCGTGCTGGGCGATCCCCAGCGCCGCCTGGAGCACGCCGCCCACGAGCACCTGGAAGGCCGCGGACCAGGAGCCGTGCGCCAGTCCCAGCGGACCGGTCACCGCGGCGACCAGGCCGCCGGTGATCACCCAGAGCAGCGCGAGGCCGCGGAACAGCAGGTCATCCCGGAAGCCACCCGGGGCGCGGACATCACCAGTCATGATCCGCATTCTCCTGCGGCCGACGGGGCGGACGGGAGCCGTGGGCCGGCACTGAGACCAACCAGGCACGCAGTCGCTCAGGCGAGCCGCTCCACCAGGGCGTCGAGGGAGCGCTCGGCCCGGAAGGCGTGCCCGCTGTCGGTGACCACGAGCTCCGGCGGCGTCGACCCCTGCTCCTCCCACACCCCCGCGAGCCGCGCGAAGGCGGCCCGAGTGGCCTCGATCGGGAAGATGTGGTCCCGCTCCCCCGCCTCGAGGATCAGGGGTCTCGGGGCGATCAGGGCGGCGATGTCCGCCATCTCCAGCTCGGGCAGCAGGCCCGGGACGATGTTGCAGGGGCAGTGGCGGATCGAGCAGAGGCTCGCCTCGAAGGTGCAGAAGTAGGTCGCTACCAGGGCTGCCGAGACCGTGGGATCCACGGCGGCGAGCAGCAGCGCGACGGCTCCGCCGCCGGAGCCGCCGGCCACGGCCACCCGGTCGGGGTCCACCCCGGGGAGCTGACGTAGCGCCTGGACGGCGGCGCGGGCGTCGGACACCCGATGCCCCATGACCGGCTGCCCGTGCAGGAGATGCGCGGCCGCGTCGATGCCGCAGGTGTTCTCGGTGGGCTCGTAGGGCTCCGCGCCATCGGCCTGCGGGAAGCGTCGCCTGCCGAAGCTGACCATCTCCGGGCACAGCACCGTGACCCCGGATCGGACCAGCTTGTGGGCGAGGCCGTCGTGGTAGTCGTCGACCGGATCCTGGGCCACCAGATCGTCGATGCCCCGGCCGTGCCCGGCCACCAGCACCACGGCGGCGCCGTGCCCGACGTCCGGGGCCGGGCGCAGGAGGTAGGCGGGGATCTCGGTGCCGTCTGCGGTGCGGACCTGCACCAGAGCCGGTTCGGGGGCCGACGACGATCGCCTCGTCGTGGGGGCATCCGTCGGCCCGACGAGTTCCGCGACGTCGAACCCGCTGGCGGACCCGCTGGCGGACTCGTCGCCCAGACCGAGGAGGACACGCAGGTGGCCGCGCAGCAGCTCAGGATTCGTGGACCGGGCAACCATGCGTTCTCCTCGACAGCGGGGATGATGGCGCGGTACCGGGATCGGCCTGTTCGCCTCGAACGATTCCATAGTGCACCATGCACTCCATGACCCTCGGGAGGGTCCCCGCCCGATCACCCTGGACCGCGAAGGACGTGAGGCCCGATGCCCCGGCGCAGCGCATCGCCCACCATCACCCAGGTCGCCGAGGCGGCAGGGGTCTCCCGCGCGACGGTGTCGCGGGTCCTCAACGGCAGCACCCGGGTCGATCCGGGGATCGCGATCCGGGTCCGGGAGGCCGCAGGCACCCTGCGATACCGCCCGAACCTCACGGCGCGGAACCTGTCCACCGGCCGCACCCTCACGATCGCCCTGGTCATCCCCGATCTGGGGAACCCGATGTTCCAGGTCATCCTGCGCGGGATCTCGCGCGCCGCCGAGGCGGACGGCTACAGCGTGCTCGTGGCGGAGGTCGCCTCCCCGGAACGCGAGGCGGCCATCGCCCGGGAGGCGCGCCGGCAGTGCGACGCCGTCGTCCTGGTCTCCCCACGGATGGACGACCAGGTCCTCGACGAGCTCGTGGAACAGATCTCCCCGGTGGTGCTGGTGAACCGGCGCACGACCGACCCGCGCTTCGCCTCGGTCGGGATCGACTACGCCGCCGGGATGAAACAGCTGGTCGAGCACCTCGTGGGATTCGGGCATCGCGATCTGCTCTATGCGTCCGGTCCCCCGCGCAGCGTGGCGAACCGCGAACGGCTGACCGCTCTGCACGCCCTGGTCGACGCGGATCCGGCACTGACCCTGCGATCGATCCGCTGCGGATCCGGACTGGCCGACGGATACCGGGTGGCTGCAGAGGTTCTCGACTCCGGGGCCACGGCAGTCCTCGCCTTCAACGACCTCGTCGCGCACGGCCTCCTCACGCGGATGCACGAGCTGGGGGTCGATGTCCCGCGCGATCTCTCCCTCACCGGCTTCGACGGGATCGAGCTGTCGCGCGTCCTCAATCCGCACATGACCACAGTCGGTCAAGAGGAGCTGGACGCCGGAACGGTCGCGTGGACGCTGCTGCGCCGCCGCATCCAGCGGTCCGACGCGCAGGGACGCCCCGAGCAGGACGACGCCCGCGACGACGTCCTGCTCGAACCGCAGATCATCATCGGCGACAGCACCGGTCCGGTCACTTCCCGGTGACGGCCCGGTCCAGGCGGCTGGAGATATCGGCGAGCACGTCGTCGACCGGCTGCTCGGCGAGGGACTTCATGAACGGCTCGACCTTCACCGGGCCGGTGTAGCCGGCGGCGTGGACGGCGCCCATGAAGCCGGCCAGGTCGATGACGCCGGTGTCGTAGGGCAGGCGACGGTCGAGGTCCTGCTGCTCGTCGCGCTCGCGATCGGCGCGGGCGTCGTTGATGTCCACCGAGACGATGTCGGCGTCGGTGAGACCGGCCAGGTCGTCGGCGCTCTCCCCGGCGGTGTACCAGTGGTAGCTGTCCAGGATGATCCCCACGTTCGTGGCGCCGGAGTCCGCGATCAGCTCGCGCGCCTCGCGCAGGGAGTGGATGAACGGGTAGCGCTCGGTGGACCAGAAGGTCTTCGGGCCGATGTACTCCAGGCCGATGCGCAGGCCGGCGTCGGCCAGCAGCTCGGCGACCAGAGCCAGGCGGCTCACGTGCAGGCGCCAGTTGCGCAGGTAGTCGAGGTCGTCGTGCATCGGCCGCATCCAGGTGCCCACGCGGGTCACGCCCGCCGCCCGGAGCAGCTCGAGGGACTCGGGGAGGTCCACGAGGGCCTGGCGAAACTCCGCGGCAGGGGCATCCAGCGGGACGGGCAGGCCGGCCATCCCCCACTCGAGGCCCTTCTCCTGCACAGCGGCGGCATGCTCGGCGACGGCGGCCGTGCCGCCCAGGGTGCGGAAGTGGCCCAGATCGGGGTCGACCCCTCCGAAGCCGTGCCGCGCGGCGAGGTCGATCGAGGTGGTGTGGTCCAGGGGAAGGCCGAGTGCGCCGGCCGAGAGGTTCGAGAACATCCGGAAAGCCTATGCTCGAATCCTTCCCACGTGGTGATACCGGGCACACTGTCCGCCAGGTGGGATGGACCGTCAGCAGCGCGGTCCGGCCGCCGACGGGGTCACGCCGGCGGCGGAGTCCACCTCGGGTCGCGGCCGAGGAAGGCGAACAGCTTCTCCTGCTCGGTGGCGTCGGCCGGGACCGGCTGCTGCTGCCCGAACTGGCCGGTGGGGCGCAGATACTCCTCCGCCGCACTCATCCCGACGTAGGCGTCGTGGACCATGCCAGGGTCGAGGCGATCATCCTGCCCCGAGGAGCGGGCGAGGTCCCAGGTGTGGAAGAAGACGTCACCGGTGAAGAACTCGTCGATCACCCCGGGCAGCGGCCGATCCGATCCCGTGTGCGGGTTCGAATGCAGGTGCCGGTCGGCAGCGGGATCCGCGAAGAGAGCGTGGAGCTGGTTGTCGAGATGGGTCCACGCGCCGACAGGATCCTGCTCGGCCGACGGCCCCTCCTCGAAGCGGAACGTCGAGCCGCCGTGGATCATCGCCGGCAGCCAGGTGACGAGGTGGCCCACGACGTCCCGGGCACGCCACTCCGCGACGGGGGTGGGGGCGTCCCAGTCGGTGACGCCATCGACGGTCGCGGTGAAGCCGGAAGCGATCGCCCGGTACTTCTCCGCGGGAGGCAGCTGGGTCAGAGGCGTGCCGGTGGCGTTCACCGGGCGCCTCCTGCGGTGGCGTCGGCCGCCAGGAGCTCGTCGAGCGCGGCGTAGCCCTCGTGGATCCCCACGTCCATGCCGCTGTCGAGCATCTGCCCGCGCCCCTCGAAGGAGTCGAAGAGCGAGGTGCTGCGCATCCGGGTCCAGCCGCCGCCGAGGTCCTCGAGGCGCATGGTCTCCAGAGAGACGCCGTCGGGCCAGCCGTCGAAGGCGAAGGTCTGGACGATGCGATCCTCGGCGACCTCGTGGAAGCTGCCGTGGAAGGCGTACTCCTCGCCGCTGACGCGGTCGATGTTGGTGAACGCCCAGGCCCCGCCGGTGCGGGCGTCCCAGAGATCGATGCGCGTGGAGAGCGCCTCGGGCCCCACCCATCGCGCGTACAGCTCGGGGTCGGTGTGGGCGCGCAGCAGCTGGGCGGGCGTGGTGCGGAAGTCCCGGACGATGCGGATCAGGGGGACCTCGGGGTCCGCCTCGATGGTGGCGGTGGTCAGGTGATCGGTGGGGCTCGTGTGCTCGGTGGGGTTCATGGCGTGCGCTCCGGGGTGTCGGTGCTGCTCGGGTCATGGGGGTCCGGGCCATGGAAGTCCGGATCATGGAGGAGAGCGTCGAGGCGGGTCAGTCGCGCCTCGGCGGCGATGCGGTGGCGATCGATCCACCTGGTCAGCTCCCCCAGCACCTCGGCATCGAGGTGGACGGGGCGCCGTTGGGCGTCGCGCCGGCGGGTGACGAGGCCCGCCGATTCGAGGACCGTGATGTGCTTGCTCACGGCCTGCAGGGACATGGCGTAGGGGGCGGCGAGCTCGCCGACGGTGGCGTCACCGAGGGTGAGGCGCGAGACGAGGTCCCGTCGCGTGGGGTCGGCGAGGGCCGCAAAGGCTCTCGACAGGGTGTCGTCGTCCATCCCTCCCTTTCTCAACTGGTTGGTTGACAAGAGGAGGCTACGCCGCCGGAGCAGCGTAGTCAACCATGTGGTTGACTACGGCCTTCCGAGAGATGGGAGCGCTGGGCGATCTCCCGTCGCCGAGGTCCTCTCCCGCCGCCGAGGTCCCCTCCCGCCGCCGTGAGGAGTTCGAGACGCAGCAGGTGGGGCTGGCCACCGTGGAGCGGCTCCTCGCGCACCGTGGATCCTTCGGCCGGCTGACTCGAACTCCACGCCGCCTCTCACCGGACCGTGCTCAGAAAGGTTCCCTCCTGGTGGAACCTTTCTGAGCACATCCACGCGAGGCCGCACAAGGCCGCCGGGCCGTGCACGAAAAGGTTCCACGCAGGTGGAACCTTTTCGAGCACAGCTGATCCGGCGGCGGGTCGGGTCCAGGCTTCGCGCGCCGGGCACCAGATCTCCGGAGCTCGGAACTCGGGGCTCGGAGCCCAGAGCCCAGAGCCCAGAGCCCAGAGCCCAGAGCCCAGAGCCCAGAGCCCAGGCTCACTCCCCCAGCTGGAGCTCCACGGTCACGAAGGAGTGCGCGGGCAGGGTGATCTCGAGGCCGCGTTCGTGGTCGCGGACGTCGGTGAGCTCGGCCGGGGCGACCGCCTCGGGCTGCTCGGGGGTGTTGTGGGCGGCGGAGCTCGCACCGGTGAGCACGCGCGCGGTGTGCCCGGTGACGGTGCGTCCGCGCAGGTCCAGCACGAGGGTGCGCTCCTGCGCATGATCCAGGTTCGACAGCGAGATCAGTGCGGTCGACCCGGTGGTGGACGCCGAGGCGGAGATCATCGGCAGGGCGCGGCCGTCGACCTCGGCGGGCTCCTCCGGCAGCAGCACGTGGGCGGCGAGCGCGCGGGCGTCCTGGTGCCCGGCGTTCATCGCGAACACGTGGTACGTCGGGGTGAGCACGAGGGCGCCGGTGTCGGGGTCGGTGAGGATCATCGCCTGGAGCACGTTCACGGTCTGGGCGATGTTCGCCATGAGCAGGCGGTCCGCGTGGCGGTGGAAGCCGTCGAAGTGGATCGAGGCGACCAGCGCGTCGCGCACGGTGTTCTGCTGGTACAGGAAGCCGGGGTTGGTGCCGGGCTCCACGTTCCACCAGGTGCCCCACTCGTCGAACACCAGGCCCACCTTCTTGTACGGGTCGTAGTGGTCCATGACGGTGGCGTGGCGGGCCACGAGCTCCTCGGCCCGGGCGGCGCGGGAGAGGGTGCGGTACCACTCCTGTTCGGTGAACTCGGTGGCGCTGCCCTTGTCCTCCCAGGGGCCCGACATCGTGTAGTAATGCATCGAGATGGCCTGGTAGGGGCCGGCCTTCCCGTCGCGCTTCTCGAGGTTCGTGGCGGCCCGCATGAGCGCCTCGGTCCACGCGAAGTCGTCATCGCTCGCACCGGCCGCGATGCGGGTGACCTCGTTGCCGCCGTGATCGCGCACGTAGGTGGAGTACTGGCGGGCCAGCGCCGCGTAGTCGTCGGCCCGCATGTTGCCGCCGCAGCCCCAGGCCTCGTTGCCGATGCCGAAGTAGGGCACCTTCCAGGGCTCGTCGCGTCCGTTCTCGCGGCGCAGGGACGCCATCGGCGAGTCGTCGGCGCGGGTGAGGTACTCGATCCACTCGCTCATCTCGGCGACCGTGCCGGAGCCGACGTTGCCGTTGACGTACGCCTCGGTGCCGAGCAGCTCCACGAGGTCCATGAACTCGTGGGTGCCGAAGGAGTTGTCCTCGACGATGTCGCCCCAGTGGGAGTTGACCATGCGGGGCCGCTCCTCGCGGGGGCCTATGCCGTCCTTCCAGTGGTAGTCGTCCGCGAAGCAGCCGCCGGGCCAGCGCAGGTTCGGGATCTTCAGCGCGCGCAGCGCGGCGACCACGTCGTCGCGAATGCCGCGGGTGTTGGGGATCTCGGAGTCCTCACCCACGAAGAAGCCCTCGTAGATGCAGCGGCCGAGGTGCTCGGCGAAGTGGCCGTAGAGGTGACGGCTGATGGTGGAGCCGGGCAGGTCGAGGTCGACGACCACGCGGGCAGGGCCGCCCGTCGGAGTGCTGGACGGGCCGGTGGACCCGGTCGCGCCGGCGGCGGGGGAACCGGTGGCGGTCGGGCTCAGGGCCGAGACCAGCCCGGGGGTGAGGGTGCGGGCACGGGCGGTCATGGGTTCTCCTCGGAGGACGTCGAGCGGCAGGGCGTCGGGCGGCAGGGCGGTGAGGCAGACGGCCGGGCCCGACCCGCTCCCGCGGGAGGAACGGATCGGGACCGGCCGACGAGATCAGGCAGCCGGGGTCAGGCAGCCGGGATCAGGCGGCGGGCGTCAGGCTGCCGGGCGGGCCAGACGCACCAGGGTCCAGGAGATCGCAGGCAGGTCACCGACGAGGCGGCCTCCCTCGAGACGCACCGAGTCGTTGGCCGCCGGGACCACGGTCTCGGGGGCGGCCTGGGTGTTCGTGGCGTAGGGGTCCTCGTGGTGCAGGGTGAGGGCCTCGACGACCTCGAGGTCGCCGAAGGAGGCGAGATCCGCGTCCAGGGCGAGGGGGGCGTCGGCCCCGCGGTTCACGACGAACACGGCGAGCGTGCCGGTCTCGTCGTCCCAGGTGGCGACGGCGTCGGCCGCGGAGCTCGACCCGAACCGCTGGTTCTCGAAGCTCGGGGCGTCCAGGCGCACGTCGAGCACCTCGCCCACCGCGTAGCGGGAGGTGAGCGCGAAGGGATGGAACGTGGTCTGCTTCCACGCGCCGCCGCCGGGCTCGGTCATGATCGGGGCGATCACGTTGACGAGCTGGGCGAGCGAGGCGGAGGCGACGCGGTCGCTGTGGCGCAGCAGCGAGATCAGCAGGTTGCCGAACACCACCGCGTCCATCGCGCTGTAGGTGTCCTCCAGGAGCACGGGCGCGACCGGCCAGTCGTCACCGCTGGGCGGGCGGGACTCGGCGCGGTGCTGGTACCAGATGTTCCACTCGTCGAAGCTGATCATGATGCGCTTGTCGCGCTTGAGCTTGGCGCGCACGTGATCGGCGGTGGCCACGACGGAGTCGATGAAGTGGTCCATGTCGTCGGCCGAGGCGAGGAAGGAGGCCTGGTCGCCGTCCTTCTCGGAGTAGTAGACGTGGGCGGAGACCATGTCGACCTGGTCGTACGCCTCCGTGAGGACCGTGTTCTCCCAGGCGCCGAAGGTGGGCATCTGCGAGTTCGAGGAGCCGCACACGATCAGCTCGAGGTCCGGGTTCTCCTGGCGCATGAGACGGGCGGTCTCGGTCGCGAGGCGGGCGTACTCCTCGGCCGTCTTGTGGCCGGCCTGCCAGGGGCCGTCCATCTCGTTGCCCAGGCACCACATCGAGATGCCGTAGGGCTCCGGGTGCCCGTTGGCGGCGCGCTGGTCCGAGAGCGCGATGCCCTGCGGGGCGTTCGCGTACTGGAGCACGTCCAGCGCCTCTGCCATCCCGCGGGTGCCCAGGTTCACGGCGTACATCGGCTCGACGTCGGCCTTCTTCGTCCAGGCCATGAACTCGTCCAGGCCCACGGTGTTGGGGTCGGTGGAGTGCCAGGCGAGGTCGTGGCGGGCGGGGCGGTCCTCGACGGGGCCGACGCCGTCCTCCCACTGGTAGCCGGAGACGAAGTTTCCGCCCGGGTAGCGCACGGAGCTCACGCCGAGCTCACGGGTGAGCTCGAGGACGTCGGTGCGGAAGCCGTCCTCGTCGGCCGACGGGTGGCCCGGCTCGTGGATGCCGGTGTAGACGCAGCGGCCGAGGTGCTCGACGAAGGCGCCGAAGGTGCGACGGCGCACGGGGGCGACACGGAAGGCGGGGTTCAGGGTCAGGGAGACGTTCGAAGACATCGGTGTCGGCGTCCTTCTGGAAGGTAGGGGCTCCGGTCCGTGCGCAGCTGTGCGACGGCCCGTTCTACAACGTTAGCCAGTTCTACAACGTTGCAATAACCTTTCCATACCGTCGTGACCACGTCAACGGGTCTCCGGGATCCGGTCAACGCCCTCTCTCGGGCCGCTCACCGCCGCACCTCACCCGCGCGCCTCCTGCCAGGTGCGAGAATCGACCCCATGCCCCTGCACCCCGCCTCCGGCCGCAAGCGCCCTCCGGCGCTGCGCGATGTCGCCGAGCTCGCGGGCGTCTCCATCAAGACCGTCTCCAACGTGGTCAACGACTACCCGCACGTGAAGGACTCGACCCGGGAGACGGTGCGCGAGGCGATCCTGCAGGTCGGCTACCGCCCGCAGGCCGCGGCGCAGCAGCTGCGCACCGGGGCCTCGAAGATGATCACGCTCGCGGTGCCGGCCCTGACCTTCTCCTACTTCTCCGACCTCGCCCAGCAGTTCATCGACGAGGCGCAACGACGGGGCCAGACCGTCGTCCTGCATTCGACGTCCGGCGGCCGGGAGGCCGAGCGCACCGTGCTCGAGGGATTCAACCGCGTGGTGGGCGACGGCGTGATCTTCAATCCGCTGCTGATCGAGGAGGAGGTGTTCGCGCGCATGGAGCAGACCACGCAGCCCACCGTCTTCATCGGCGAGCACCTGCCCGAGAAGCTGCCCCACGGCAGCGACTACGTGCGGATCGACAATGCCGCCGCCGCCTTCGACGCCACGACCCATCTGCTCGAGTCGGGCCGGCGGCGCATCGCGTTCCTCGGCGCGATCGCCACCAAGCACGGCCTGCAGCCGCACAGCTCCGGCTCCCTGCGCCGGGACGGCTACGTCGCCGCCCTGGAGGAGCACGGGGTCGAGCCGGATGCCGGCCTCGTGCAGGCGGTCGACGACTGGCATCGCCATGACGGGTTCACCGGTGCGCAGGACCTGATGGCCCGGCACCCGGACCTCGACGCGATCGTCTGCGGCAACGACGACCTCGCGATCGGAGTCCTCGCCCACCTGCGCCGACTGGGCCGTCGCGTGCCGCAGGACATCGCCGTGATCGGCTACGACGACACCCCCGACGCCCCGTTCGCCTCGCCCCCGCTGTCCACGATCTCCCCGGACAAGCATGCCCTCGCCGCCACCGCCCTGGATCTGCTGACCGAGCGCATCCAAGGGTTCGACGGGCCGCCCCGGATCGCCGACACCCCGTATTCGCTGGTGATCCGTGAATCCACGGATCGCGCGGCCGGCGACCACGCTCCGACCACCCCGTCATCCACCGCACCCACCGCACCCTGTCTCGAGGAGCTCCCCCGGTGACCATCCCGACCCCCTACGAGGACCTGCTGCGCGAGGTCATGGAGACCGGCAACGCCAAGAGCGACCGCACCGGCACCGGCACCCGCAGCCTCTTCGGCAAACAGATCCGCTTCGACCTCTCCCAGGGCTTCCCGCTGATCACCACCAAGCGCGTGCACACCCGCTCGATCATCCTGGAGCTACTGTGGTTCCTGCGCGGCGACACCAACGCGCGCTGGCTGCAGGAGCGCGACGTGAGCATCTGGGACGAGTGGGCGGGCGCCGACGGCGACCTCGGCCCGATCTACGGTGCGCAGTGGCGCTCCTGGCCCACGGCGGACGGCGGCGTGATCGACCAGATCAGCGACGTCGTCGAGCAGATCCGCACGAACCCGGACTCGCGCCGCCTGATCGTCTCGGCCTGGAACCCGGCCGACATCCCGACGATGGCGCTCGCCCCCTGCCATGCGCTGTTCCAGTTCGAGGTGCACGACGGGAAGCTCTCCTGCCAGCTGTACCAGCGCAGCGCCGACCTGTTCCTCGGGGTGCCGTTCAACATCGCCAGCTACGCGCTGCTGACCCACATGATCGCCCAGCAGACCGACCTCGAGGTGGGCGACTTCGTGTGGACCGGCGGCGACTGCCACATCTACGACAACCACGTCGAGCAGGTGACCCGACAGCTCTCCCGCGAGCCGTTCCCGTACCCCACGCTGACGATCGCGCGCCGGCCCGCGTCGATCCTCGACTACGAGCTCGAGGACTTCGAGATCGAGGGCTACCAGCACCACAAGGGCATCAAGGCCCCGGTGGCGGTGTGAATGCCGCGGATACCCGGATCGGCCTGATCTGGGCGCAGGCCCGCGACGGCGTGATCGGCGCGGACGGCACCATGCCCTGGCACCTGAGCGAGGACCTCAAGCACTTCTCGCGCACCACGAAGGGCTCGCCCGTGGTGATGGGCCGACGCACCTGGCAGTCGTTCCCGCCGACGTTCCGTCCGCTGCCGGGGCGCACGAACATCGTCATCACCCGTGACGATTCTTTCGCCGACGACGGCGCCGTGCGCGCCCGCGATCTGGCCGATGCGCTGCGGATCGCCGAGGAGACGGTGGCGACGACCGGGCAGGTGACCGAGACCGAGGGACCGCCCGACGCCGATTCCCGCCCGACGATCTGGGTGATCGGCGGCGGCTCCGTCTACCGCGAGGCGATCGCGGATGCCGACCTGCTGGTGGTCACCGAGATCGACCTCGAGGTCGACGGGGACACCACGGCGCCCGAGGTGCCGGATCGATTCGGCACGCCCGCGGCCGATCCGGCGACAGGCTGGCACGAGGCGAAGAACGGTCTGCGCTACCGCATCCTCACCTACACCCGCTGATCCGCTCCCGGTCCCACCCCGTCGCGGCGCCCTGGCCTGCCCTGGCTCGACCTGGCCTGGCGCTGCGGCAGGACAGTACAGCGGGCGACGCGGCCTCCTGGAGCCTGGCGACACGGGGCCGGCGGCTCACCCAACCGGTCTGCTCACCCAACCTGTCTGCTCTCCCAAGCCGTCAGCTCACGGAGCCCGGCGGCTCACGGCCAGGGACGGCGGCGTCGTACCCACCTCGAGCTCCCGCAGGTGCAGGTAGCGGCCGGTGCGCTCCTCGTCCCAGGCATGGAAGGCGATCACGTCCTGGCCCTCGGGCCCGATGGTGCACGAGTTGTGGCCGGGCCCGATGAACTCGTCATCGCTCGTCAGCAGCACGTCCTCCCCCGGCGCCGGCACCGTCCAGGGGCCCTCGGGCGACGTCGCCCAGGCCCAGGCCGTGCGATAGCCGGGCCCCTGCCAGGAACCCCCTGACCAGGTCATCAGCAGCACGCCATCGCGCACCACCACGTGCGGACCCTCGAGGGTGTGCCAGTCGAAGCGGCGGCCGTACATCTCCCGATCACGCGCGAAGATCTGCCAGTCCGCATACGGCGCGAGCACGCTCGCCGTCTCCCCGAGCGAGGTCGGCGTGAGCAGCGGCGCGGCCGCCAGGTGAGTGCCCGGCCGCTCATGGTCGAGCACGTCGCGGGCGAAGAACAGCCACCAGCTGCCATCGGGCAGCCGGCACGGGGAGGCGTCGATCGCGAACAGCTCATCCGGGGTGAGGACCACGCCCTGGTCGTTGAAGGGCCCCTCGGGACGCTCGGCCCGGGCGACCCGCAGCAGGTGACCGCGATCGCCATGGCCCACCGAGTAGTACATCCACCAGATGCCGTCGCGCACGCAGACCTCGGGCGCCCAGTAGGAATCCCCCGCCTCCGGCTCGAGGGCCTGCAGCACGGTGCCGATCCCGCGCCACTGCTGCAGATCCGACGAGACCGCCGCCGGGACCGCGCGGCCGCCCGCCACCGGACCGGTCCCGTAGGCGATCCACCCGTCGGCCGTGCGCACCACGGCGGGATCCGCGAGCGGTGTCGACCAGGCGGGATCGGCCCGCCCGACGGGCTCTGTCCGTCCGACGAACTCAGTCTGCCCGGCAGGATCGGCCCGCCCGCTGGGCGCGCGCTCGCCCCTCATCCCTTCAGCCCCGTCGCCGCGATGCCTGCCACGAGATAGCGCTGCAGCACGAAGAACACCAGCAGCACCGGGATCAGGCTGACGGTCGCCGCCATGAACAGGCCGCCGTAGTCGAAGGTCTGCGCGGTGAGGAACGAGGACAGATAGATCTGCACCGTCATCGCATTCTGCCCGTCACCCGCCACCACCAGCGGCCACAGGAAGGCGTTCCACGAACCGATCAGCCCGAGCACCGTGAGCGCGGAGGCGAAGGGCAGCGTATTGGGGAAGACGATCCGGAAGAAGGTGCGGAAGAATCCCGCACCGTCGATATAGGCGGCTTCTTCGATCTCCCGCGGGAAGTTCACGTAGAACTGCCGGAACAGGAACACGTTGAAGGCGCTGAACAGGCCCGGCACGATCAGACCCTGCAGGGTGCCGATCCAGCCGAGCGAGGCGACGATGATGAAGTTCGGGACGAACGCCGTGGTCGCCGGCACCAGCAGCACCACGATGACCAGGATGAACATCGGCTTCGCGGCCGGATGCGGGATCCGCACCAGCGCATACCCGGCGAGCGCCGCGATGAGGATCGACAGCGAGGTCGAGACGATCGCCATGATCGCGGAGTTCATCAGGGCGTCGAGATACCGCGGATCCGCGAAGAGCTCCGGGATGCGCTGCCATTGCGGATCGCTCGGCCAGAACACGAAGTCCTGCGAATAGATCTCGTCGTTCGTGGACAGCGCCGTCTTGATCATCGCGTAGAACGGCACCAGGAACACGAGCGCCAGCACGGAGGCCACCGTATAGCGCAGCACGAGACCGACGCTGCTGCGGTTCTGGCCGACGATGTTGAGCTGTGCGGTCATCGCCGCACCTCCTTCTCCGGCGTCGCCGTCTTCTCCGTCGACCCTGTCGACCCTGTCGACCCTGTCGCCTCGAGCTCTTCCGCGGTCTCTGTCTCTGCCGCGTCGACGGGCCGACGGCGGCGCCCTCGCAGGAACCCGAACCGGCGCTTGGTGGCGTCGTCGTTGGATCCGAAGCCGACCAGCCAGGTCTGCAGGAGCCCGGCGAGGACCATGATCGCGGTGAGCACCAGCGCGCCCGCGGAGCCGCGACCGAAGTCCTGCTGGGGGCCGAGGGCGATGTTGTAGAGGTAGACCAGCGGGGGCCGGGTCTCGGGGTTGTTGCCGGTGAGGTTGTAGAACTCGTCGAACGCCTGGAAGGACGCGATGAGCAGGAGCAGCAGCACCGCGGCGGACGTGGTGCGCAGCTGCGGCAGCGTGATCAGGCGGAACATGGTGAAGCCGCCGGGGTTGAGCCCGTCCACCGAGGCCGCCTCATACATCTGCGTGGGGATCGCCTGGAGGCCCGCGAGGAACAGCAGCATGTAGAAGCCGACCTGCAGCCACAGGCGCACGGTGACCAGCACGATCCACCAGTACGGCGAGGCGGAGAGCCACGCCGAGATCGAGTCGAGCCCGACCACGCCCAGCAGCTGGTTCACGATCCCGGACTCGAGCCCGTTGAACAGCGACAGCCTCCACACCACGCAGGCGACGACATAGCTGCACGCCGTGGGCAGGAAGAACACCGAGCGGAAGAAGGTCTGGAACCTCGGCAGTCCGTTGACCAGCACGGCGAGCGCGAGGGAGACCGCCATCGTCACCGGCACGATGAACACCGCGAACACGAGGAAGGTGCGCAGGGACTGCAGGAACGCGGTGTCGACGAGGAAGCCGCGGAAGTTGTCCAGGCCGACGAACTTCGTGGGCAGCACGGTGCCGCGGGCCTCGAAGAGGCTCAGCGTCCCACCCCAGATCAGCGGCAGGATCGTGAACACGCACAGTCCGACCAGGAACGGGGTGAAGAAGAGCCAGAAGGCGAGTCCGTTCCCCTTGATCCGGGTGGGGCCCGTGCGGGTCGAGGTCGCGGCCGTGGCGTCGGCCCGCGTGGCGGACGGGGCGCTCACGATCCGATCGCCCGGTTGCTGGCCTCCTCGGCCTTCGCCAGCTCCTCGGCCGGGTCGGCACCGTTCTTGAGGATGTTGCTGATCGCGTCGTCGCGCGGTGTGCCGATGTCCCCGGTGTACTCCGGCGGGCCGGTGACCCCCATGTCCTTGGCCATGGTCGCGATCTCCAGGCCGTTGCCCTCCTTGAGCGCCTCCGCCTGATCGGCGACCGCGGTGATCGGCGGGATGTGGAATCCGTAGCTGAGCGCCCAGTCCGTCTGATGATCGGTCTGGTCCACCCACAGCCACTTGGCGAACGCCGTGGCCGCATCGGTCTTCTCGCTGTTGCCGGCGACCTGCTCGTTCCAGGAGCCCATGAAGGCGACCTGGCGGCCGTCCGAGCCGACGGCCGGATGCGGGAACACGCCGATGTCGTCGAGAGCGCCCTCGAGGGCCGGCAGCGCCCAGCAGCCGCCCCAGGTGATCGCGGCGAGGCCCGCGGCGAATGCCGCCGGATCCGCCCAGTCCGAGGGGGCACCGGTGAGGAGCACGTCGTCCTTGATCATCTGCTGGATCGACCCGAGTCCTTCGGCGTAGCCGGGGGTGTTGTAGCCGACCGCGTCCTTCGCCTCGTTCATCGGGGATCCGCCTGCGGCCCAGACCATCGCCCACGAGCTGGCGTCGTAGTTGTTGCCCAGGAACAGGCCCTTCTGATCCGGCGTGGTCAGCTCGGTGGCCGCGGCGACCAGGTCGTCGAAGGTCGTCGGCGGCTCGATGCCGGCCTTCTCGAACAGGCTCTTGCGGTAGTAGAAGTGCTGCGGGTCCAGGATCATGGGGATGCCCCAGATCTTGCCGTCGATCGTGACCGGGCCGAGGGACGCCTCGTTGAACTGGTCCTTGACCGGTTCCATGATGTCGGTCAGGTCGGCGTATCGCCCCTGCTGCGCCTGGTCGACGGCGATCCCGTTGTTCTCGAACACGTCGACGCCGCCGCCCGAGAGCAGGGCGGTCGAGAGCCGGGCGGCGTAATCGCCGGTCACCCAGTTGACCTTCACGGTCGCGTCCTCATAGGACTCGGCGTAGGTCGTGGCGGCATCCTGTGAATCGCCCCGGGTCTGGTGGAGGCTCTGAATCCACGGGAGGATGAGGAGCATGGCAGCACCGAGGAAGTACCCCGACGAG
>NZ_BAAAIR010000104.1:0-29264 GCF_039526165.1 Brachybacterium tyrofermentans | reverse complement strand
GGAGACCTACCATCACAACCACCCCGCACCGGCACCCGCCGACGCGGCACTTGCGAGCCTCTAACAAACCCGGGGCGATTCAGCGCCGTAGATTCCGACAGCCATGGATGCCAGCCCGAAGAGCGGCACGATCAGGAACGCCTGACTGCTGGCGATGGGTGAGACGACGCAGATCAGCAGCGAGACGATTGCCAGTCCTGCGCAGACCTGATGCGCCAACTTCTTGCGGGCTGCCAACGCCCGGGCCGGATCACGTGGCCCAAGGACAGGTCACCTTGGCCACGAACCAGGGTCAGGTCACCTTGGTGACCGGTACTGGACCTGAGGTCACGGCAGCGGATAGCTGCGCAGCTCGCCCCCCATCGTGGCCACGATGTAGTGACTCTGGTCCGGTGACATCACTGGTGAGGAGAACACATAGTCGGGAACCATCTGACCGACGATCTCGCTCGCCCCATCGTTCAGGTCGACGGTGGCCACCAGGCCGCCGACGCTGGTGATGATGACAGTGGAGTCTCGGATCAGGAAGTCGGCATTTTTGATGTAAGGGACCGTCTCCACCTCGAGTTCCACGTCGCCGGTGGCAGGGTCGAGCAGTAGCACGGTGCCGTTGTTGCTGACGGAGAGCACCTGGTCGCCCCACATCCGGGCTCCAGGGCAGAGGTTGAACGCGCCCTCGCGCTCCCAGAGCATTTCGCCGCTGCTGCGTGTGACCGCCCGCATCGAGTACCTGCTGTAAGCCAGTAGCGCGTTGTCAGGCAGTAGCAGTCGGTAAGCCTGCCAGGGTCCGTGGTGCACTTTGTCGAAAGAGCTGGTCTCGCCGCGGGCCTGCTCGATGCTCCACCCGGGTTCACCGGTGCGAGCGTCGAAGGCCCAGGTCTGACCGTCGCCGAGGCCGAGGTAGATCTGCTCACCGTCGCAGGTAGCGGGACCGCCGCTGATCCCGGTCAGCTTCTGCTTCCACCGAAGGGAGCCGTCATCGGAGTTCAAGCAATACAGCGAGTCGACTGCGACCGCCAGAATGACAGGATCGCCGTCGACCGTGGCCGCCGTCAGGTCCGACATCACCGGCGCGCCCAGATCGGAGTCCCACAGGGAATCACCTGTACTGGAGTCCAGCGCGTAAATATGGTGGTCGGACGAGGGGTAGAAGATCTGGTGCCGCTCGCCTCTCACGGCCGGATCGTTGTGGACGGGGCCTATTTTGGCGCGCCAAACGGGCGTGATGCGGCGACCATCTCTTTGCATCGCCCAGATGTGCCCGGCAGTGGTGGCGCTGATTACCAACTCCTCGTCGGCGATGAGTGCGGCCGTCGTCGTCCCGCGAAGCGTGAACGTCCAGTCGGGGATGAATCCTTCCAGCTCGAAGTGGAGGGTGGTGCGCCACAGGTTCCCGCCTATGGGCCCAGCTCCGCCGGGAGCGGAGACCCGGATGAACGCACGATTCTCTCCTGCCGGGACATCGGTAAGGTCGAGAGTGCCTGTCCACGTGTTCCCGTGGGCAGTCAGCGGCTGGTAGTTGTCGATGTTTCCGCCGGCCAGTTCCGGCCCCATCACGGCTGCCTCGACCTTTTCGGCCTGGGCATCGGGCCCAAGTTCCACCTCGACCTTCAGACCCGCCGCCGTGACCTGGGCCTCGGCCCGCGTGGGCCGGAGCCGATTCCGGTTGGCCGGCGACAGGTCGATGGCAGGAAGTGGGTGGCGACCCGGCTTGGCTCCCGGCTTGGTGGGATCCGCGAGGTCGACCCGCTCCACCTCGAACACATCGCTGTCAGCGGTGGTTCGCCGGACCAGCTGGTAATAGCCGGGATTGGTGCCGTTCGAGACGCCAGAGAGCTCGGTCAGACCGTTGATCACGTTGGAGCGCTCGCTGTGGATATGTCCACTCAAGTACGCATGGGCGCCCGCGTCGGTGAGGACGTCCAGCACCTTGTCGCCGTTGCGGATCTGGTTCGGCGTCAGGGCGAGCGTATGGTGGCCGACCGCCAGGATGGGCCGTCCGGCGGCCTTCGCCAGATCCGCCCGCAGCCAGGCGATCTGCTGGTCGTCGTAGTCAGCGAGGCTCTGCCCGGGGATGGAGTCGTCGTTGAGGACGATGTGGACGTCATCGAGGTCGATCGAGTACTGCCTCGGTCCGATCTCGGCCTCATAGGCCTCATACGCGTCGTTGGTCCAGGCGGCGTCGTGGTTGCCCGGGACGTGATGGATCCGGTCGCGGAATGACGCCGGAAACATCTCCATCCAGGTGCCCAGGGCAAGGGCGGTGCCGTGACCGGTGAGGTCACCCCCGTGGAGGACCAAATCCGGATCGAGCTCGACCAGAGCGTCGGCGCAGGCGTGGGCACGGGCGATGCTCACCTCATTCTCGAGGTTGACGTGAACATCGGTGACATAGGCGATGACCTGCCCTCCGCTGGAGCTCCCGGCCGCCTTCGCCGGCAGTGGGAACAGAGCTGGGGTGACGGTGGCCAGCGGGAGCGGAGCCAGCGCGAGGAGTCGTCGACGATTGAGAGTGAGGGCTATGTCGGTCATGCGGTTGTCCTTCCGATCAGTGGTGGAAGGACGGCGCCGCAGTGGACGAGGCCGGTTCGAAGGATCTCTCGACGTGCGGACCCAAGTACGCTCCTTGGGCGAGCAGCTGCCGCTGCAGGGCGGGCACGTCGGTGTCGTGGATGGTCTCTCCGTCCCGGATAGCCCACGCGGCCGCGATCCCGGCGGCTTCCCCCATGGCGAAACACGGGGGCATAACCCGGACGGCTGCCAGCGCCTCGTGGGTGGCGGACAGGCTGCGCCCTGAGATCAACACGTTGTCGAGGTCCACCGGGGTGAGGGTGCGGTAGGGGATCTCGTAGATGTTGGCCGTGGGCGGGATGCCGTCATCAAAGGGCCCGTCGCTGCTCTTGGGGTTGTGGATGTCGACCGGATATCCTGCCACGGCGATGACATCCTCGAAGTGCCGTCCCTGCTGCAGGTCCTCGAAGGTGAGGGTGTACGTGCCACGGATGCGACGCGTCTCCCGGACGCCGATGGTGGTGGCGGTATCCAGCAGCTGGCTGTTCTCCAGCCCGGGCAGGCAGTCTCGGAAGAACCGCAGGAGGGATTCGACCTGATGGCGAGCCTCGACCTCTGCACTGGTGAGGTCGGCGACGTCGGTGCCATTCTTGCCGAGCACGCGCGTGGTGTTGATACGCCAGACGCCCGGCTCCGGGGTCCGGAACAGCTGCACGCCGCGGCGCGGGACCGGATAGCTGCCGTCCTCCCGCGCGGCCGTGACGAGGTCCTCGTACGGGAAGCGGTTCTCCGGATGGGACCGGGCGTAGGCGTCCACGGCGTCGTCGTCGACGTTCTTGATCCGGAAGAACAACGTCATCGGCTGCACCTCGCCGTCGGACTCGCGGCCGTAGTCGAACTGCGCCCCTGCGCGGGCGGCGATATCGCCATCGCCGGTGCAGTCGATGACGACGGATGCCGGCACGTACCCGAGCCCGTCCTTGCTGGCGACGACGACACCGCGCACCTCGCGACCGTCCGTGACGACGTCGGCGACAAAGGTGTGCAGCATCAGCTCGACGCCCGCCTCCTCAAGCATTTGCATCCCGACATACTTTGCGGCTTCCGGATCGAACGGGGTGACTCGCTCATGCCCGAACACCATGAATCCGGAGTATCCAGTGCCGCTGTCGACCCGTGAGGGGTGCAGCGCTCCACCGGTGGACTCCATCCGGCGGACGAACTCGTCGAAGATCCCTCGGACCAGCTGGATCTCGCCGTCCAAGGAGAACGACGTCATGCACGGTCCCACCAGCCCCGCGGTCATGTTGCCTCCGACGAACCCGAAGCGGTCGATGATCCGGACCGAACGAGCACCGTTGCGCGCCGCTGAGATCGCGGCGCCGAGCCCCGAGGGGCCGCTGCCGACCACGAGAACGTCTGTAGCAGGATAGGTTTTCAGCTGGTCGACAAAATCTAGGCTAAGCATGGTTGCAGTGCCTCCGTGGGGGCTAGTGGGGTGCGGCAGAGGTTCAGCGGTCGTGGAGTTCAACGGTTGAGCAGTGTGGTGCCCTGACAGGGCCACCGTGCATCCGGGGTGACGCCCAGATGGGCCCAGGCAGTCGGCGCGATGTCGATGTTCTCGGCGGTCTCTGCCCAGGTGACCGCGGGCGCTTCGCCCAGGAAACCGGCGACGACGTACGTGTGGCGCTCCTGCCAGCTCCCGCCTCCGTGACCGCCGCCGTCGAGGTGTCCGTGATCGGTGGTGAGCATGACCAGCCAGCTCTCCTCGCCGAAGGTGTCGCGAGACTCGATCGCACGCACCATCCGCGCCAGCCGCTCGTCCTGGCGCCCGATAGCCGCTTCGTATTCGGCGCCGACGCCGTGGTCGTGCGCCGCCTTGTCCGTCTCCCCCAGGTAGACGAAGCTGAAGTCATGGTCCTCCGTGCCGAGACGCCTTTCGGCGTCCTCTGCCACCAGCTTGTCGGAGTCGGCGAAGCCCTGAGGGAACGTTCGCCGATCGAACCAGGTCATCGTGCGAACACCGGCACCCAGCAGGGGCCCCGGGCCGTATTCACTGCCGAAGATCAGAGCCGAGGCAGCGCCGTAGGTTTTGATGGACGGATCAGCACAGAAGGCTCGGGTGAGCATGTCCGGAGTGCGGTGGAAGAGGTGGTACTCGCCCTCGTTGCTCAGCACCTTGTGCTTCTGCGGCCACACACCCGAGAGCATCGTGGACCAGCCGACAGCCGTCTTGGTGGGCGCGACATCGACATCGGGTTGGGTGGTGCTCCACCAGTGCCCGTTGTCCGCGATGGAACCGATGGCCGATGGCCGGATTTCGCGGAGCACGTCGTCGCGGACCCCGTCCCACCCTACGACCAGCACCTTTGCGCGTAAATTCTTTGCATTCATGGCGGCCAGCCTGGCCGCGGGCCCTCAGAACTGCAATAGTTCTCTCAGAAACTGCACGTTCGTGCAGTTCACGAATTCTTGCACGGGGGACCATGACGAACCACGACGAGGCCCGCATCGAGGACGCGCTCCGTGCGGCTCAGCGCTACTACCTTCAAGACGCCACGATGGACGTGATCGCGAAGGAGCTCAAGATCTCCCGCTCGACCGTCTCACGCCTGATCTCGTACGCGAAGGAGTCAGGGCTCGTGGAGATCCGCGTCCTGCCGCCCAGCGTGCAGGCGCATGCCGTGGAGCAGGCCCTGGCGGAGCGGTACTCGGTCAAAGCTCACGTCGTGCATGTACCCAGCCACACCACCCCCGTCGAACGACACCAGCGCACGGCGAATCATGCGAGCCGGGTTTTGAACTCGGTCTTCAGTTCCGACATGATCCTGGCGCTGTCCTGGGGGACCATGGTGCGAGAGATCAGCGAGGTCCTGACCTCCCGCACCCTGACGAACTGCCGCGTAGTGCTGCTCAACGGCATAGGCAATCCCCGGGCGCGGGGGGAGCACTATTCCAGCGCGATCCTCACAGCCTTCGGCGAGGCCTACAACGCGTACATCCAGCGACTGCCGGTCCCTGTCTTCCTGGACCGTCCTGGGACCCGGGACGCCCTCTTCGCCGAGCGGTCAGTCCAGGCGGCCGTGGCAATGCAACACGATGCCGACGTCGCCCTGTTCAGCATGGGCCAGGTCGAGGACGGCGTGCCGTCCTCGCCGTACCGGGCCGGCTACTTCTTGGGGCAGGAGGAGTTCCGCTCCCTCCGGGAGGACGACGTGATCGGCGACCTCGCCACGACCTTCATCAGGCCCGACGGCAGCTATGCCGATGTCGAGATGAACAGTCGGACCACCGGCCCGGATCTTGATCAGTTCAAATCGATACCCCATCGCATCTGCGCCGTCTCCGGCCACCACAAGGTCCCCGCCCTGCGAGCCGCACTTCGTGGAGGGCTTCTCACCGACCTGGTGATCGACGAGATCACCGCGATGACATGCCTCCACGACGACGCGGTGGCTTGACCGGCGCCATGGGCCGGCCGTTGCCCCGGGCCTCCCGATGCCCCTGGGCCCTCTCATCGCCCTCTGGATGCCGCCGACGGCCGGGCCGGAACATGGCCCTGACGGATCCATGACGTGGCCGTGTCATGACCGCCGCCGGTCCATCGAGTGTCAAGATCATCCGTGGCTCATCGCCTTGCCCGACCGGCAGCTGCTGAACCCTGCCTGACCAGGTTCTAGGACTCGATCCAGGTGCACGAACGTCGACGATGCACATCCGTTCAGGTGCTTGCAAGGTATCGCACCGTGCTCGTAGTCTCGCCGCACAGAGCAACGAGGACCGTCCGCGGGGAGGACCATCATGAATATTTCACGAAGGCACGCCATTGGTGCAATGGCCGGAATTCCTTTGCTGGCCAGTGGTTGCTCGGCCCTCTCAGGCTCCAGCAGTGACGACCGGATCCTACGTATCAACTACGGTGGCGCGGCTGACAGCAGCACCATCCCGAGCCCGAACCCCATCGAGGAGGCGCTCGGGGAGAAGGTCGGATTCGACGTGGTCTCGGAACGGAGCCCGGAAGACATCGGCGCAGCCCTTGCCAGCGGCCAGGCCCCGGACATCTTCCTCACCAGTCGTAGCCGTCTGCGTCAGCTCGATGCCCAGGGCCTGGTGCTCGACCTCGCGCCATATCGCGACCGTCTCGCCGATTATGAGAAGTTCGTCGGGACGGAGAATGTCGAGACCGGAATGGTGGACGACCGTCTCATCGGACTTGTTCGCAGGCCACGAGAATTCAGCTACTCAGCGCTATGGGTCCGGGGCGACTGGGTGGACCAGCTCGGTCTCAAGCTGCCGACAACAACCGACGAACTCATCGAGGTGCTGGAGGCCTTCCGCGACGAGGCACCCGGTCGTTCCGATGCCGTGCCGTTCACCGGGGCGGGGGCGAGTGCCTTCACCCCGTTCTTCGGAGCGTTCGAGGCCGGGACCCAGGATGCGCTGTATGCCCAGGGCGGGGAGATCGTCGGCGGGTACACCGATCCACACACCGCCGAACCGATGAAGTACATCCGCTCACTCATCGAAGCTGGCCTGGTCGACCCCGACCTGTTCAGCCTGGAGACGGCGGAAGCGCGCGATCGAGCATTCCAGGGCAGTGCTGGAGCCGTCTACCTCTCCTGGGACAACATGACCAAGCCCGAGTTCGTCGAGGCGCAGAAGTCCGCCCAACCGGAGGCGGACTGGCAGATGATCGACCTGCTCTCCGCACCGGGGAAGTCCGGAGGCTGGCCGACAGGACCGTTCGGCATCGTGCAAGGGATCCCGGCATCGGTCGCCGATGACGAGGAGCGGCTGGACGCGCTCCTCACGCTCATCAACTACGTCGGGACCGACGAGGGCTCCCGCCTCGTCATGTTCGGCGTCGAAGGCGAGCATTACACCCGGTCCGGCGACTCCGTGGAAGTCATACCCGGCACCGAGGCCGATACCGCGTACACCTTCGCCTATCAAGTCGCTGGACGCGACGAGAGCACATACCTCGACGCCAAGTTCCCCGATTCGCGGTTCGCGTGGGAGGCGTGCAGGGAACGACCGCAGGTCGTGCAGTACGAGGACCTCGTCACCCCGCCGGAGGGCTTCAGCACCGCAGATGTCGAGACCTACGGCTCCGAACAGCAGGTCCTGTTCCTGACCGGCGAACGGCCTCTCGACGACTACTCAACCTTCATCGACGAGCTCAACGATCAGTACGACTACAGCAGCTTCGTCGAATCGGCCCAAGAGCAGCTTGCTGAACTCGGATATCCGGAATGAGTGTTGGGGGACGGGCGGCCGCGGGCGGCGACACGGACCACCCCTGGTCTGCACTGCTCGGGCCACTGACCACTTTCTGGCGGATCGTCGGGCTCACCGCCCTGTGGCTGTGCGGCTGCTTCCCCCTCGTGACCGCCGGCGCAGCGACCATCGCTATGGTCGCCGTCGCGCGCGACGACATCATGGACAGGGAGCGCCCGCTGGTCGGGTCCTTCGTCCAGTACATGAGAGAGAACCTGACAATGGGCCTGACCCTGTCCATTCTCGTACTCGGACCAGTCTCAGCGCTCACGCTCCTGGACCCCTGGGGGGCTTCGCCACCGATGACGCTCCTGTGGCTGGTGGCATTGCTCGGGACAGTCGCAGCCCTGCCCGTCCTCGTCCACGGGTTCCCGTTGGCGGCGCACACCCACCAGTCCCTGCGCACCCTCTACCGCGCCAGCCTCATCCTCGCGGTGGCCCGTCCCGCCGGGTCCGCACTGAACCTTGCACTGCTCGTCGCCGTCGGTGCCGCGACTCTTCGCTGGCCGTTGCTGCTGCCGGTGCTCGCGTACCCTGCGGCTCGCGCTCTGTTCAGCACGTTCCGGCGTGATTTCACTGCGGTGAACACTGCGCACACCGATCCCAGGGACACGGTGGCCCCCGCCACGGGCGCTCGGGGGCATGACCGCTCACAAGGGGTGAGGTCTTGACGTCCCCCAAGGTGACCGGCCCGGTGCTCGACAGCGACGAGCCCCGCAGGTCCTCACCCCCGCAGGAATCGTCGAAGAAGCGGGGAAGGCGACGGACGCTGCGTCGCCTCCTGACGTCGCGCGCGCTGTACCTCATGCTCCTGCCGGGGCTGCTGTACCTCCTGATATACAAATACGGGCCGATGTATGGCGCCCTGATCGCCGTCAAGGACTACAACATCAGCAAGGGAGTCCTGGCCAGCCCTTGGGCCGACCCGTGGTACAGCCACTTCCAGGAGTTCCTCACCTCACCGTTCTTCGGCTCACTGATGTCCAACACCATATTGATTTCGGTGTATAAGCTCGCCTGGGGGACGGTTCCTCCGATCATTATCGCGATTCTTTTCAACGAATGTCGCGTGGCATGGTTCCGCCGCCTGGCGCAAACGCTGAGCTACATGCCCCATTTCCTGTCGTGGGTGATCATCTACGGTGTCGCGATCGCGCTTCTCTCCCAGAGCACCGGGCTGTTCAATGGATTCCTGGACGACAACTTCGGATTCACGATCGGTTTCCTGACCTCCAATGACTGGTTCCGGAGCGTGCTGGTCGCCAGCGACGTCTGGAAGGACATCGGGTGGGGGGCGATCATCTATCTCGCCGCCATGATGGGGATCGACCGCACATACTACGAGGCCGCCACGGTCGACGGCGCGAGTCGTCTCCGTCAGATCTGGCACATCACGCTTCCGGGGATCCGGCCCGTCATCATCCTGCTGCTCGTGCTCAAGCTTGGCGGAATTCTCGATGCCGGGTTCGACCAGGTCTTCATCTTCTACAATTCTCAGGTCTATCCGTCGGGCGACATCATCGACACCTGGGTGTACCGGGCAGGCCTGGAGAACCTGAACTACAGCTTGGCGGCGGCAGTGGGACTCTTCAAATCAATCATCGGATTGGTATTGATCGTGACCGCCAATCGTATCGCCAAGCGATGGGACGCCCAGCTATGGTGAAAAAGTTGAGATCCGAGCGAGTTTTCGACACAAGCGTAAACCTCGGCCTGATAGTGGTCATCATCGCCGCGGTCCTGCCACTCGCGGTCGTGCTCTCCGCCTCCGTCACCCCGTACGCGGAGCTCCTGCGCAACGGCGGCTACTCCCTGATCCCGAAGGCGTTCACGCTGGACGGATACCGGGCGGTAGTCAGCGACAGTCGGCTACAGCAGGGCTTCATCGTCTCCTCGTTCATCACCATCGTGGGCACGGCGATCAGCATGATCGCGTCAGTGCTGTTCGCCTACCCATTGAGCCAGCCCCGGCTACCCGGACGGCGAGGGTTCCTGTTCTTCGCCATCCTGACCACGCTGTTCAACGCCGGCATCATCCCCACGTTCCTCATCGTTCAGGCCACCGGTCTTCTCGACACGGTGTGGGCGATGATCTTCCCGACGGCCATCAGTGTCTTCAACGTCCTGATCCTGAAGACCTTCTTCGAAGGGATGCCGAGCGAACTGCTCGAGGCAGCACGCGTCGACGGCCTGGGCGAATGGCGCATCCTCCTGAAGATCGTGATGCCGTTGTCGCTCCCGGTCCTGATGACGATCGGGTTGTTCTACGGAGTAGGGCAGTGGAACACCTTCATGACTGCGGTGCTCTACGTGCGAGACCAATCGTTGCAGCCGCTCCAGGTGGTCTTGCGCGACCTTCTCACCGAGGTGTCCAGCGATGCCCCCATCGAAGCAGGCGCCGTGGTCCCGACGGTGACCTACCGGATGGCTGCGGTGGTCCTCACTGCCCTACCGATGATCGTGGTCTACCCCTTCATCCAGAAGTACTTCCGGCACGGGATGCTGCTCGGCGCCGTGAAGGGATGACCTGGAGTGCCGGCCGCGGGACCAGCAATGGAATGTGAGTCTGCAGCCCGTCAGTGGTGAGCACCGGCGCGCTGGGCCGGTGCTCAACCGGGAGGGAGCCTGCTCCGGGCCGTACCGCACGGCGCGGACCCTGGTGGGGTCATGGCGTCGAGTCCGAGGCGAGGTGGCCAGGGATGGCGCGGCGGGGACTGACGGACAGGCACGACTCCCATCCTCTACAAGAGGTGGAGAAAGGATTGACCATGCACCATCGCGGGGTAGAGACGAACGCCGCTGGCAGCCGACCCGACCACGGCCGTCTCCGGCCGAAGGTCCTCATCGTCGGCTGGGACGGCGTCCGCGACGACCGGGCCCGGCGGCTCGCTCCGCCGACGCTGAGCGGGCTGGCGGCGCGCGGCCGCTGGTGGAGCACGACCCTCCCGGACATCGATGTGGCGCCCACGGTGACGGCGGTCGGGTGGTCGACGATCCTCACCGGGGTCTGGCCCGATGCTCACGGCGTGATGGGCAATGAGGAGGAGCTGAATCGTCTCCACCGCTACCCCGAGCTGCTCACGACGGCGTTCTGCGCCCGCCCGGAGCTCCACGCGTACGGGGCGGCCTCCTCGCTGATCTTCGGCACGGACTTCGGCCCCGGCCCGCTCTTCGGCCCCGGAGTGGGCACGGTCGACTGGGTGGACCGCCGTGAGTACCCGGGGAAGTTCACCGAGACCGACCCGATCATCCAGGAGGCCGCCGAGCGTCACCTCCGGGACGAGGATCCCGACATCGCCTTCGTCTACCTCGGGGAGACCGACCAGATCGCCCACGAGCACGGGGTCGGTGCCGAGTACGACGCCGCCATCGGCCGACAGGACGAGCGGCTCGGGCGCCTGATCGCCGCGCTGCGGGCCCGCCCGTCCTGGGCGTCGGAGCAGTGGCTGATCATGGTGACCACCGATCACGGGCACCTCGACGAGGGAGGGCACGGGAAGGGGTCCTGGGAGGAGCGCCAATCCTTCGTCGTCGGCGCGATCCTCGGCGACAGCGCTCCCCCGGTCGGCGGCGTTCCCCCGGCCGGCAGCGCTCCAGTGACCGACAGCTCCGCGGGCTGGGCCGAGACGGCCGAGAACATCGACATCGCACCGACCGCGCTCGCCCACCTGGGACTGCCGCGGACCGCGCGGCACGCGGGGAAGGATCTGCACGCCCCGTGAGTACAGAGCACCCCGTGAACCCAGAGCATCCCGTGCAGGTGGATACGGGCTTCCCCGGTGGCAACGCGGTCATCGAGCGCGTCGAGGCCGACCGGATCGTGCTCCGTCCTGACCTGCGCGACACGATCGGAGACTGGTTCTACTGGTGCATCTGCGTGCGCGGAGCGCAAGGTCGGGACCTCACCGTGCAGGTCCGCCGTGACGGAGGCCCCGGGATCGGCGTCCGGGGGCCGGCGGTGAGCACGGATGGCGGGCACCACTGGACCTGGCTCGGAGCGGACTCCGTCTCCGGGGACGAATTCTCCCTGACGGTACCGGAGCACACCACCGAGCTGCGGCTGTCCTTCGGCATGTCGTACACCGCGGACCACCTCGAGCGCTTCCTCGCGGCGAACGCCGCGCACGGCGCGCTGGAGCGCGGACTGCTCACGCATTCGGAGCAGGGACGCCCCGTGGACCTTCTCCGTCTCGGGAACCTGCGCGGCGCCCCACCGAGGCGCGTGCTCCTCACCGGACGGCATCACGCCTGCGAGATGATGGCCAGCCACGTCTTGGAAGGTCTGCTGGCCCACGTGCTCGGGGGCGATGACGTGGAGGCACGCTGGCTCGCGGAGCATGTCGAGCTGGTCGTGGTCCCGTTCGTCGATGTCGACGGTGTCGCCCGCGGGGACCAGGGCAAGAATCGAGCTCCTCACGACCATGCCCGCGACTACGGGCCCGAGGGCGGGCTGTATCCCGAGACCCGGGCGATCCGGCAGCTCCTCGTGAACACGGGGCGTTTCGACGCCGTGCTCGATCTGCACTGTCCGAACGTGGCAGGCCCGACGAATCAGCGCGCCTACTTCGTCGGCTCCGAGGGCGCCGAGAACTGGGAAGCGGTGCAGCGGCTCGCCGCAGCTCTCGAGGAGGAGACCGCCACAGGCCCCCTGGAGTATCGGCGCGCCGACGATCTGCCCTTCGGCACCGCCTGGAACGGCCCCGCGAACTACCTCAGCCGCGACGGCCTCGAGACACCGCTGACCTCCCTCGATGCGTTCTGTGCCGACCACGGCGACATCGGAACGCACGCGGTGCTCGAATTCCCCTACGCGGACGCCCACGGCGCCGAGGTCAATACCGCCACTGCCCGCGCTTTCGGCGCCGCCCTCGCCCGGGCGCTCGCCCAACATCTTGCAGGGAACGGTGCTGGTCAGGGGTGAGCGATCGGCGCCTCGACAGACAGAAGAGTCGACAGACAGAAGAGCGAACCGCATCCGCTGGGAGTGATCGCCGCCGCGCCCGGTTCCCTGCTGCGGCGCGTCATGCCCGAACCCGAAGAGGCACCGAGGGCCCCAGTCGAGCTACCCACTGTATGTATATTTTTTTCATAAGGCCTTGACTCATGTCCGACTCTCTGTGAATCTTGTGCAGCACGTCACCTTCACCCCATACGCAACGACGCGTCGGAGGACCGCACATGCAGAGCCGTCCCACCCCACCCCCACGACATCGACCCCACACCTCGATCTCCCGCCGCAGCTTCGCCGGCCTCGCCGGGGCCACGGCCGCTACGGCGCTCGCCGGCTGCGCCTCGCAGGACACCTCGAGGGACCTCGACACCCTCCAGGTCTGGGGAGGCGTCCCTCCAGAGAATGGTCCGCAAGCGCTCGTGGACCATTTCATGGAGGAACACCCCGATCAGAAGGTGGTCTACACCCGCTTCGTCAACGACGACCGCGGGAACCTCAAGGTCAACACTGCCCTCCAGGGCGGCGTCGACATCGACGTCTTCTTCACCTACGACTCCTCGAGCTTGGCGATGCGCTCCTCTTCAGGGATGGCCGCAGATCTGGGAGACCTGGTGCGTTCCACCCCTGAGCTCGAGCCGTTCCTGGACACAGCGGAGCCGAAGGCGCTGTTCGACGGCGACACGGTCACGGCACTGGCCACCACGAAGGAACCGAACGTCCTGCTGTTCAACGAGTCGATGCGGGAGGAAGCGGGCCTCGAGCTGCCGGATGCCTGGGACCTCGAGGAGTACCTCGCTGCGGTCCGCGCCCTGACCACCGAGGACCGCTACGGCACCTACAAGCTGCCGGATCTCCCCCGCATCGAGCTGGGCCCGAACTACTGGTATGCGGACGACGGCTCGAATTTCGAGGACCCTGCATTTCGTCACCACTTCGAGCTCTCAGCCCAGATGATCCGCGACGGCCAGATCTTCCCCTGGTCGCAGGTTCTCGCCCGGCAGATCGAGGCCTACCAGCAGAACAACTTCATCGCGGGGGACTTCGCGATCTGGGGCACCGCCCCATTCAGCCTGCGGTTCCTCAACGACTCCGAGCAGTACCCGCACGACTTCCTCACCGCCTGCGCGCCGATGCCGACGGTCGACGGTGCTGACTGGAACAGCGGTGTGTACGGCAATCACATCCAGATCAATGCCAAGAGCCCCAAGCAGGAGCTCGCCCAGGAGTTCGTGAAGTTCTGGCTCCTGGACGGCGCTGCAGACATGGCTCCCGGCGGCAAGATCCCCACCCTCGACAACGTCGACCACGAGATCCTCCTCGAGGCGATCCTCGGCGAGGGCATGGAGACCTACTTCGACGTGGAGTCCTTCCGTCGCACCCTGTTCGAGAACGACCCCAAGCTGCTCGCGGACACCGACCTCACCGCGGTCGCCGAGATCACCCAAGTCTACGAGCAGCAGCGGGACGTCTGCTGGTTGCTCGAGCGCTCCCCCGAGCGGGCGATCGACACGATCCATGCCGACGCCGACGCGCTCATCCAGCGTTTCCGGGAGGACTGAGATGACGACCGCTTCCACCACCCCGCCAGTCTCCGAATCCACCGCTCCTGCATTCGCCTCACCATCCGTCACCCGGAGGCGCCGAACCGGCCGCGCACCGTCGGACCCGAAACCTCTGGTCGGCTGGCTGTTCATCGCCCCCAACCTGCTCGGCGTCCTGCTGTTCACGGTCGTGCCGCTGGTGTCCGTGGTGGCGCTCTCCTTCACCACGTGGAATCTCGTCTCCGGTCTCGAGGGGATCGAGTTCGTCGGGATAGACAACTTCCTCTTCGTGCTCCAGGATCCGACGTTCTGGCGCAGCCTGCTGATCACCGTGGTCTATGCCGGGGTAGCCGTACCGCTGACCCTGGGCGTGGGGCTGCTGCTCGCGATGGCGCTGAACCGCGACGTGCCCGGGCGAGCCCTGCTGCGCGCCTGCTTCTTCATCCCGTACATCGTCAACGTCGTGGCGATCGGAATGACCTGGATGATGCTGCTGGACCCGTCGGCCGGACTGCTGAACCAGTTCCTGGCGAACTTCGGCGCAGAGGCGCTGCCCGGCTGGTTCGCGAGCTCCCGCTGGGCGCTGCCGGCGCTGATCCTCGTGACGATCTGGGCCCAGGCCGGGTACGCGTGCCTGATCTACCTCTCGGCCCTGCAGGACGCCCCCGAGCAGCTCTACGAGGCGGCACGGATCGATGGCGCCGGGCGCTGGCGGATGTTCCGCGCGATCACCTGGCCGTCGCTGCTGGCCACCACGGTGTTCCTGCTGATCACGCTGTTCGTCGGGATCTCGCAGAGCTTCGGGATGATCGCGCTGATCACCAACGGCGGTCCGGGGGCCTCGACCACCACGCTGTCGTTCTACATGTACCAGACCAGTTTCCAGTTCTACCGCTTCGGCTACGCCTCGGCAGTGGGCCTGGTGACGTTCCTGGGAATCTTCGCGCTGATGCTCGTCATGTGGCGCCTCCAGCGAGGGAAGGCCCTCCATGACTGACACCCTGCATCCCACCCGAGGCACCTCGACCGGTCACGTCGATCCGCGGACGGGCACTGCCGCCCGCGATGCCCTGCATCGTCGCCGGCGCCGCCTTCGCCGTTGGGCCTGGGGCATTCCCCTGTGGATCCTGGCCCTGCTGTTCCTGTTGCCGTTCGCCTGGATGATCTCCACCTCTCTGAAACCTGATGTGGAGGCGTTCTCGGTGCCGATGCAGTGGATACCGGACGACTTCCGCTGGGCGAACTACACCGAGGTGCTGTTCGGCGAGGGCTCGATCCTCCCGGCGTTCGGGAACTCCGTCTTCGTGGCGCTGCTGCGAGTGCTCGGCGAGCTGGCCACGGCGACGCTGGCCGGATATGCGTTCGCGAAGCTCCACTTCCGCGGGAGGAACGTCGTGTTCATCGGATACCTCGCCACCTCGCTGATCCCGGCGCAGCTGCTGCTCGTTCCGCGCTTCGTGTATTTCCAGCAGCTGGGTCTGTACGACTCCCTGTGGGCGCTGATCCTGCCGGGGATGTTCACCGTGCTGGGCACGTTCCTCATGCGGCAGTTCTTCGTGAGCCAGCCCGGCGAGTTCGCGGAGGCCGCGCGGCTCGACGGCGCGAACGAGTTCCAGATCTTCTGGCGGATCTATCTGCCCAATGCCCTGCCGATGATCAGTGCGCTGGCGATCCTCACCTTCGTCTGGTCCTGGAACGACTACGAGTCACCGCTGGTGTTCCTCTCCAGCCCCGAGAACTTCACGCTGCCGCTCGCGCTGACGAACTTCACCGACGAGACCGGGGCCATGGCCCCGGGGATCGCGATGGCCGCCGCTGTCATCTCGATCATCCCGATCCTCGTGGTGTTCCTGATCTTCCAGCGTCGCTTCGTGCAGGCGATGACCGAGAGCGCTCTGAAATGACCCCCACCGATCTGTTCACCCGCCCCACCCCCTCCAGGAGAACTCCCCCGATGTCGTCCCTCTCCACCGTGTCCGGTGTCGCCCCCTCGCTCGCCCAGATCGGAGATTTCGGGCCGCCGCGCACCGAGCTCGGCGTCGGCGCCCTCATGCCGTACAACGGCGCCCTCTACGTCCAGAACTACAACTCCCACCGCGCCGAGACCGGCACCGGGGTGAGCCTGCGCCGCATCGAGGAGGACTTCTCCATGAAGAAGGTCCCCGAGGCGATCGGCGTGGACGGCACATTCACGAACCGCCTCGTACATTTCGAGACCGGTTCGCTGGTCATCGGCCCACACGTGATCGAACCCGATCACACCGTGCACACGGTTGACGAGCTCGCACAGCACCGACTCTGCGGCACCGCCCGACACTTGACGCGACCGGAGTCACACGTCTACGTGCTGACCATGGAAGGCCTGGTTTTCGAGCTGGAGCTCAGCACGCGAGAGGTCGTGCTCCTCTGGGATCTGAACGAGGAGCTCGCCACTGAGGGCGAGTGGAAGGTCCACTACAAGGACTGCTACAGCGCGCACGGCCGTCTCGTCGTCTGCTCGAACGAGTACGGCGAGGCCGACTGGGCCGGGACGCAGAGCCGGGGCCGGCTCGCGGAGTTCGACGGCACGACCTGGCGGATCATCGAGCACAAGCCCTTCACCGCGATCGGCGGGCGCGGCGACTTCACGGACACCATCTTCGCCACCGGCTGGGATGCGGCCTCCGCGATCCTCGAGGTGTACACCGCGCGGGACGATCGCTGGACCCGCTACCGCCTCCCGAAGGCCTCGCACACCTTCGACCACAAGTGGCAGACGGAATGGCCCCGCATCCGAGAGACCGAGCACGAACGCCTGCTCGTGGACCATCACGGCATGTTCTACGAACTCTCCCCCTGGGCGTACGGAGGCCGGATCTGGGGGCTGCGACCGATCTCCACCCATCTGTGGGTGCTCGGCGACTTCTGCTCCTGGAAGGGCATGCTGGTGCTCGGGGCGGACAACGCCTCCCCCAGCGGCGGCAAGAACGTCACCACCGCGGAACCCCAATCCGGGCTCTGGTTCGGCAAGACCGACGACCTGTGGGGATTCGGCAAGCCGTCCGGGTGGGGCGGCCCCTGGTGGCGGGAAGAGGTGCATGCGGGTGAGCCGTCGGACCCCTACCTCATGACCGGATTCGACAACAAGTGCCTTCACCTGGAGAACCACGGGAAGGCCGCCGTGACCTTCGATCTCGAGGTGGACATCCATGGCGACGGGCACTTCCGGCGCAGCCAGCGCCTGACCGTCGAGCCCGAATGCCTTGTCACCCACGTGTTCCCCAGCGGATTCAGCGCCCACTGGGTCAGAGTTGTCGCCGACGCCGACACCACGGCCTCCGCCCAACTGTTCTACACCTGAGAGCGATCATGACTCACGAGATCCCTTCCGTTTCCTTGCCCGTGCTGCAGACCCTGCGCGACGCGCTCCCGGACCTGACCCCCACCCTGCGACGTGTGGCGGAAGAGATCCTCGCTGATCCCCTCGCCGCAGGGTCCACGAGCATCACCGCGCTCGCCCGCCGAGCCGGCACGAACCCCACGACGGTCTCGCGTCTTGCGCCGCGCCTGGGGTACTCGGGCTTTCCGGAGCTTCGCAGTGCGATCGCGCTCGAGAACGGGCGCAACGCCCAATCCGGCTGGGAGCGGGATATCGGAGGGGAGATCTCGCCAGAGGAGCCCGCTGTCGATGTGCTCGACATCCTCGCCGGCACCGCCGCCCGCGCCCTGAGGGATGCCGTGTCCGGGATCGATGTGGCGCGCGTGGAGCAGGCGGCCAGGGCGATCGCGGGCGCCGAGCGGGTGCACCTGTACGGGGAATGGGGCGATTCGGTGGCGCTGCGCGAGATGCACATGCGTCTCCAGCGCATCGGGGTCGCCGCCTGGTTCCTGGACGCAGGGCCCGTGACGCTGCACGCGGTGTGCAACACGCTCACCGCGCAGGACGTGGTGGTGGTGCTGAACCGCTCCGGGGAGGACGACGTCACCGCACGGCTGCTGCGGGAGGCGAGTGCGCGGGGCGCGACCACTGTGGCGGTGCACGGTATGCCGGGCTCCCCGGTGGCTGACGAAGCCGATATCAGCGTGTACTCCGGGATCCGTAACGGTGAGGTGTGGACGAGCTACTACTCGGGCCGCGCCAGCGACACCCTCGTGACCAGCCTGCTGTGGGTGCTGGTGGCCCAGTACCGCTCAGCGGACAACTCGATGCGCTACTTCGACGACGGCATGCTGGGCGGCCGCCGCCGCGGCTGACTGCGGGCACGGACCATCCGTCCGACTGCTCGACGACATAGAACCCACCCCTGGGAAAGGACGATCCATCGTGATCGAGGAGACCATCCACACCGACATTGCTGTGCTGGGCGGAGGCCTGGCCGGGATCTGCGCCGCGATCGGCGCTGCCCGCCGGGGCAGGCAGGTGGTGCTCGCCCAGAACCGGCCCGTGCTCGGCGGGAACTCCTCGAGCGAGGTGCGGGTGTGGGTGTGCGGGGCGACCGCTCACGGCATCCACCAGTTCGCCCGTGAGACCGGCCTCATGGGCGAGCTGTTCGTGGAGAACCAGTACCGCAATCCTGAGGGCAACCCCTACTACTGGGATCTGCTGCTGCTGGAGACGGTGCAGGCCGAACCCAACATCACCCTGCTGCTGAACACCGACGTGACCGAGGTGGGGGCCGACGGGCCGGACGATGCCCGCGTGATCCGCCGGGTGACGGGCTGGATGAGCGGCTCCGAACGCCGGATCACGATCGAGGCACCCACCTTCATCGACTGTACGGGCGACGGACTCGTGGGGTACCTGGCCGGCGCCGAGTACATGACCGGCCGCGAGCCCCGCTCCCAGTTCGGGGAGTCGTGGGCACCGGACGTGCCGGACCAGAACATGCTGGGCAGCACGATCCTGTTCTATTCGAAGGACGTCGGTGAGCCGTCGAAGTTCGTGAAGCCGGCGTTCGCGATCGACGTGCAGGCCACCGGGATCCCGCAGCATCGCGTGATCCGCCAGGACATGAAGGGCTGCGCGTTCTGGTGGGTCGAGTGGGGCGGCGAGCTGGACGTGGTGCACGACAACGAACGGATCCGCGACGAGCTCCAGGCCGTCTGCTACGGCCTGTGGGACCACATCAAGAACTCCGGCGAGTTCGACGCGGAGAACCTCACCCTGGAATGGGTGGGCTCGGTGCCCGGTAAGCGTGAGTACCGCCGCTTCGTGGGTGCACACGTGCTCACCCAGCAGGACGTCCTGGAGCAGACGGAGTTCGAGGACCGTATCGGCTACGGCGGCTGGTCGATCGACCTCCACCCCTCCGGCGGCGTCTACGCCACCGAGCCCGGCTCGAAGCACTGGCATCCCGACGGGAACTACCACCTCCCGCTGCGGATGCTGTTCTCGAAGAACGTCACGAACATGTGGATGGCCGGCCGCAACATCTCCGCGAGCCACGTCGCCTTCGGGTCCACGCGCGTGATGGCGACCTGCGCCGTGCTCGGCGAGGCAGCCGGGATCGGCGCGGCGCTCTCCCAGGAGCTGGGCGTGTCCGCGTCGGCGCTCGCGCACGAGCACGTGGCGGATCTGCGCCGCGCGATGGTGCGGGCAGACGCCTCGGTGCTCGGGGTGGAGAACGACGATCCTGTGGATCTTGCCCTGCAGGCCGACGTGCGGGCCTCCTCCACGAAGCAGACGCTCGCCTCGACGCAGAGCGCGGGCCTCGTGCCACTCGTGGATGACCTGGGCCTGGTGCTGCCGGTGGATCCGCTGCTGGGCGGGCTCGATGTGCTGGTCGACGCGGAGACGGCGACCACGCTGAGCGCGTCGCTCCACGCCACGTCGACGCCGCAGAACTACCTGCCGGCCCGCGAGATCGCCGCAGTCAGTGTGGCTGTGGAGCCCGGGCGCTCGTGGGTGCACCTCCCGCTGGCTTGGGAACCGGAGACCGCGCAGAACGGCTTCGTGATCCTGCACGCGAACGCGGAGCTGGCCGTGCACCGGGGCTCGTGGGTAGAGCCCGGCACGGTGACGATGATCCATCGCGAGATGCCCGAGAACGAGCGCTACACCGAGCAGTGGCGCGCGTGGAAGGAGACCCTCCACGGCAGCGGCATCTGCTTCCGCGCGAGTGCGCCGACGGACGCGTTCCACCCCGAGCAGGTGCGCGGCGGATACGCGAGGCCGTACGGCGGGCCGAACGTGTGGGTCTCCGAGCCCACCAGCGAGGATCCGCAGCCGTGGATCGAGCTCTCCTGGCCAGAGCCAGTGCAGATCGGCCGCGTCGAGGTGATCTTCGACGCCGACGTGAACGAGGACCTCATCAACCTCCACCATCACCGCACCGACGCGGAGGTGATGCCGACGCTGGTACGGGATGCTCGGGTAGAGGTGCGATCTGGCGGGGCCTGGCGCGAGGTCGCGCGAGTTGACGGGAACCGGCAGCGTCGGTGGTCAGCAGTCCTCGAAGGTCCTCATCCTGTGGACGCACTGCGTCTGATCATCGAGAACGTCGCCGGAACCCGTAACGCACGAGTGACTGCGGTGCGCGCCTACCTCGACTGATACGACGAATCCGTTCCACACGCGGCATCCAACCTGTGACAGGAAGCAGCAACTCGCCGAGGAGATCGATGTCGGGCGTCCGTGAACGGGGTGCACAATGACTGCCATCGCGAGGTTCCAACCCTGTGCGACGAGGTTCAGTGCACCAGTCAGGCCGATTCCAGCTCGCGCGACCACGTCGCCGCGGAGGCGCGATACGCCGCGAGATCCCGTTCGAGAGCGACGACGACCTCCGGAGCCTCGGCCGAGATGTCGGTGCTCTCCTCGGGGTCCCCGTCGAGGTCGTAGAGCGCCCGGTCCACGACGGCCGGCGGATCCATGCCTTCGCGAGCCTCGACCACGAGCTTGTGCCGGCCGCGTCGCACCGCATACTGGCCCTCGTAGGTCCAGACGAGCGGCCTCTCTGCCACGTCGGCCGCCGCGCACAGGGCGTCCAATAGCGAGACTCCGTCGACCTCCGACATCTCCGGGGCGGTGCCGTCGACGGCATGGAGGACCGTCGGGAGCACATCCATCATCAGTCCGGGCTGGTCGAGCTCGGAACCGGCAGGGATCCTGGCGGGCCAGGAGAGGAGTCCGGGCACGCGGATCCCCCCATCGAACACCGAACCCTTGGACCCGCGCAGCCCGCCTGACGAGCCGCCGTCGTAGGAGACCTCCTCGCCGTCGAGCCAGTTCCGGCTCTCGCGGGAGGGTCCGTTGTCCGAGGACATGAGCACCAGGGTGTCGTCCCGGGTGCCGCTCTCCTCGAGTGCTCGAAGGATCTCGCCGACGGCGTCGTCCATGGCCGCGATCATCGCGGCGGTCTCCCGCCGACCCTCTGGGAGGCCGGCGACTCGCTCCATGTGCTCGGCCGGCGCGTGCATCGGATAGTGCGGGGCGTTGAACGGGACGTAGCAGAAGAACGGGCCGCTCGGTGCGGAGCGGGTGATGAAGTCAGCGGCTCGCTCTCCGATGACGGTCGTGAGGTACTCACCGTTCCGCCAGACCTCGTCGTCGTCCGACCAGAGATCGTGCACGGGGTTGTGGCCGCCCCAGTAGAAGATGTGGGAGTAGTAGTCGACGCAGCCGGCACGGAACCCGAAGGTCTCCTCGAAGCCGTAGTGGCTCGGGGCGTACGCGGCGTCGGCTCCGAGGTGCCATTTGCCGAACAGGCCGGTGCGATAGCCGCGATCACGCAGCTGCGATGCGAGTGTCGCCTGAGCGGGGAGTCCCGGGGTGTGCCGGGTGCCGCCGAGGATGGCTTCGACACCGGCGTGTGCCGGATATTTCCCCGTCAGCAACGACGCCCGGGACGGTGAGCACACGGGCGAGTTGGAGTACCACTGGGAGAGCTTCGCCCCGTCACGGCACAGGGAGTCGAGGTGCGGGGTGGGGATGTCGTCGGCTCCGAAGCAGCCCAGATCGCCCCATCCGAGGTCATCGGCGTAGAGGATCACGATGTTCGGGCGTCGGGGGTCGTTCATGGTCACTCCTTCACGGCTCCTGCGGTCATGCCGGCCACGAGCCGGCGCTGCAGGAGGGAGAACAGCAGGATCGTGGGCAGGGCGGCGAGCACCGAGGCGGCCATGACGACGCCCCAGTCGGTGCCGTATTCGCCGAAGAGACCGGCGATGCCCACCTGCACGGTCTTGAGGGATTCGCTGGTGAGGAAGATCTGGGCGAAGAGGAACTCGTCCCACATGGCGATGAAGGCTGTCACGCCGACGGTGACGATGCCCGGCCACACCAGCGGAGCGATCACGCGGGTGATGACGGTGAGCGTGGAGGCTCCGTCGATCCGTGCCGCTTCATCCAGCGTCCTGGGGACAGCGTTGAGGAATCCGGTCATGAGCAGAGTGGCGAGCGGCGTGGTGATCGCGACGTAGACGATGATCAGCCCGCCGAAGGAATTGAGGAGGCGGAGCTCGGCGAAGAAGAGGTACACCGGGGTGATCAGCACGACGAACGGCAGCAGCTGAGTAGCGACCAGCGCGATCATCACCACCGGCTTCGCCCGGAAGGAGAATCGGGACAGGGCGAAGCCCGCGAGAACCGAGATCGCGACGGTGATCACCGAGCCGACCACGCACACGAAGATGCTGTTGGGCAGGTAGCGGCCGAAGTTCGTCTCGTCGAAGAGCCGGGTGTACGAGTCCAGGCTCAGGCCGGAGAACACGTTCTGCCAGGTGACCCCCTGAGAGATCTCCTGGACCGGCCGCAGCGAGCTGTACAGCATCCAGATCACGGGGAAGACGATCACGATCAGGACGAGTGCGAAGGGGATCAGGAACAGCAGATCCTTCGGACGTCTGCTCTCTCGGGAGTGGTGTCGTCGCCCAGCTCGCGTTGCGGCAGGTTCGACGTGCTGGATCGCGGCCATCACGCCTTCTCCTTTGTCGAGGTCACGCGCATGTACACCACGGCGAAGATCGCCATGATCACTGTCATGAGCAGACCGATCGCTGCGCCGGCGCCGAGCTCGTTGTCGAAGAACGCTGCGCTGTACAGCTCGGTGGCGAGCACTGCTGTGTAGTTGCCCGGGCCGCCGCCGGTGGTCAGCCAGACGTAGACGAAGTTGTTGAAGGTCTGGATCACGGTCACCAGGACCACGATGGTCAGCACCGGCCGGAGGTTCGGCACCGTGACGCTCCGCCACGAGGCCCACCTGCCTGCACCGTCCACCTCGGCGGCCTCGTACTGCTCCGCGGGGATCGACTGCAGCCCGGCGACGAGCACCATCACCACGAACGGTAGTTCGCGCCACACGATGATCGCGATGATCGACCACCACACCGTGCTGGTCTGGGCCAGGAAGGGGATACCGCCGTCGATGATCCCCAGGCCGGTCAGAGCCTGGTTGAGGACTCCGGAGTTGCCGTCGAGGATCCATCGCCAGGCAGCGATGGCCACGACCTGGGGAACCATCCAGGGGATGAGGATGATGGTGCGCGAGACTCCGCGCAGCTTCCACCGCCGCAGGATCGGGGACTCCAGCGCGAGCGCGAGAGCGAGGCCCAGCGCGATCCGCAGGACGACAGTCATCGCAGTGAGCCAGAAGACGGTGTTGATGGCGGCGTTGGGCAGGTCGCCGCTGCTCCAGAGATCGGTGAAGTTCTCGAAGCCGACTGGCTCGGCGTCCCCCGGAGACTGGTACGGCGACAGGCTCTGGAAGGCCAGGACCACGTTGTATATGGAGGGGATCAGGAACAGCAGACCGACGACGAGCAGCGCCGGGGCGCTGAGCAGGTACGGCTGCAGTGCACGAAGTCGCGTGCCACCCATGTCGCTCACTCCTCCAGTCCGCTGGTCAAGGTGCTGATGATCTTCTGCGCTGCGACGGTCGGCTCGGACTGCCCGGAGTAGACGGCAGAGAACTGCTGATTCACGAGCTCCTGGAGCGAGGCGATCGTGATCGGCGCGTCGGCGTATCGGGCGAAGGACTCGGAGTGGGGCAGCTGGTCGATGAAGCCCTGCTCCGCGGGATCGACGTCGACCTGCTGGAGAGTCGTGGCGGAGGCTGGGTACTGCGGGTAGTTCTCGAAGGTCTCCGGACTGCGCAGGAACTTCACGAATTCCCAGGCGGCCTCGGAGTCTTCGCAGTTCGCGTTGATCCCGAGCGCACGCCCGCCCAGGTGCGTGGCGCCGTCCTGGAGTCCGCAGGGCATCGGGGCCGTCATGAGCTCGCCATCGACGTTCTCGCGTGCTGCGCGGAAGGCCGCCGGGGGCATGAAGGTCATCGCGCAGCTGCCGTCATCGAGCGCCCCGACGATGCTGGGGTCCCCGTAGTCGGTGATCGCCTGCATGGCCGTCGGGGTGATCCCCCCGGCGAAGAAGCCGTCAAAGTACTCCATCGCCTCCACGAGCTCCTGCTCGCTGACGCCCACCGACCATTGCTCTCCCTCGGCGCGGATCAGCTGCGAGCCGTGGGCCCAGAGGTAGTAGTTGATCGGGAACCACTGGGCGCTGGAGAACTGCGCACCGGCGGGGAACACGAATCCGCTGACGTCACCGCCGGAGTCCTGGGTGATGCGCGCGGCCATATCGGCAAGCTCCTCCCAGTCCTGCGGCGTCTCGGTGGCGCCGAACTGCTCGAGCACATCCGGCCTGTAGACGAGCGCCATCGTGTCCGCAGTCCATGGGACCGCCCACATCGACCCGTCGTAGGTCGTCATATCCGTGGCGAGGAGGTCACCGTCCGCATCGGACGGGGCCGCAGCCATGAGGTCGTCGAGCGGGGTGAGGATGCGGGGCTCTGCCATGAAGGAGACGTCAGTGAAGGCGAGCTGTGCAATGTCGGGGCCGGAGCCGGAGTTGGCCTCGCGGGCGAACTGCTGCGGGTTGTTCGGGGAGAGCGTCTCCATCGAGACGCGGTAGTCGGGGTGGTCCGCGTTCCAGATCGTGATCGCGTCGGCCAGGCCCGACGCTTGGTCGGCCGGGTCGAACTGTCGAAACACCCGCTCCCCCTCGGCGCGGCTGGCGCAGCTCGCCAGAGGTGCAGCCATCAGGCCTGCCGCCAGCATCGTTCGTCGTCTCATCACCAGGTCTCCTCCTTGAGCCTCAGTGCGCGCTAGTAGACATGATCAATTTGACTAAGTCAATGGGCGTCGTAGCATGCGGTCATGACATCGCCGTCCCACGACTCGACCACGGAGAGGCCGGATCGCCGCGGGACGAACCTGCCCCGCGTCGCCGGATACAACCAGGTCCTGGTCCTCGATCTGATCCGGAGATTCCCGGGCGCGAGCCGCAGCGATCTGGTGCGCCGCACCGGGCTGACGATGCAGACGCTGTCCAACATCTGCCATCGCCTCTCGGCGGCCGGCCTGATCCGCGAATCCGGTCGGATCCAGTCCGGGATGGGCGCTCCCCGCATCGTCTACGAAGTCTCCCCTACCGGGCGCTACTCGATCGGCCTGCACATCGACCCGGCCCGGCTCAGCTTCGAGTTGCTTGACCTCGCCGGGAACAGCGTGCACAACCTGACCGTTCCGACCCCAGCGGCACCGGGGCCTTCGCACTTCTTCGATGTCATCGAGACGCAGATCGGCGTTCTGCTCGAGCAGTCGGGGGTCGCCCGCGAGCGGATCGCCGCCGTCGGTGTCGCGACGCCCGGACCTCTCGATGTCGAGCATGGTTCCGTGGTGGGCCCTCCCCAACTTCCCGGGTGGGGGACCGTGCGGCTGCGCGACGAGCTCGAGCAACGGCTCGCACTGAGCGTCGTCGTGGAGAAGGACAGCACTGCGGCGGCGATCGGGGAGATCTGGAGAGCCCCGCGGGGCACGGAGAACCTCGCGTTCATCTACCTGGGGAGTGGGGTCTCTGCCGGCCTCGTCCTGGAGGGGACAGTGCTGCGCGGCTCCGGGCGCGCAGCGGGGCGCCTCTCTCACCTGGGGAACATCGGGCACCTGACCGCCGATCCCGAGGGGGAGCTCTGCGCCTGCGGGGGACGGGGCTGCGTGTCGGTCTCCTCCCTGCCTTCCCGCATCATCGAGATCGCCATGGAACGCGGTGCGGTTTCCCCTGGAGTCGACACGGACGACGCGCGCGCTGTCGAGACCGCCCTTGCCACGCTCTCCCAGATGGCGGAGCAGGAGGGAGATGCCGCTGCGACGGCGATCCTCGAGAACGCCGCCCGTGGGTTCGCGAGGGTCGGCATGCAGCTCGCGAACCTGCTCGACCTGGACAGCATCGTCTTCGGCGGCCCGCAGTGGCCGGCTTTCGCGACCGCCTGCCTGCGCATAGCGCCGACGATGGTCAACGAGCAGTACATCGCCCGCAGCGACCACGAGGTCACCGTGCGCGGCACAGCCATCGGAGGGCATGTCGGTGCGGTCGGAGCGGCTTCCCTCGCCATGTCGGAGACGATGTTCGATGCCCCGGCGCAGCTGTATCTTCGGTGACCGACCTGCTCAGCCGCGAGGGCCCGTTCCCTCGGCCTTTCACCGTACGCGCAGGTCGGAGCGCGTAACGTGAATGCCGAAGAATGTCCCCGGCGAAGGAGATCGACGACCATGGCCAGCATCGACCGCGAGTTCATCGACTCCCTCCCCAAGGCGGAGCTGCATCTGCACATCGAAGGCACGCTCGAGCCGGAGCTCAAGCTCGAGCTGGCCCGTCGCAATGGCGTGGACATCGGGCAGTCGACGGTCGAGCAGGTGCGCGCCACCTACTCGTTCACCGACCTCACCAGCTTCCTGTCCGTCTACTACCCGGCCATGGAGGTCCTGGTCACCGAACAGGACTTCCACGATCTGACCATCGCTTATCTGCGCCGCGCGGCGGCTGACGGGGTCGTCCGCGCCGAGATCTTCTTTGACCCCCAGGCCCACACCAGCCGCGGGATCGCCTTCAGCACGGTGATCGACGGTCTGTGGTCCGCCGTACAGGAAGCCCCGTCGCTCGGCGTGGACGCCGCCCTGATCATGTGCTTCCTGCGCGACCACAGCGCAGAGTCCGCGCGCGAGACCCTGGAGGCCTCGCTCCCCTACCGCGATCGGATCGTCGGCGTCGGCCTGGACTCCGACGAGCGCGGAAACCCTCCGGAGAAGTTCGCCGAGGTGTTCGCCGCCGCGCAGAACGCCGGCTACCGGATGACCATGCACTGCGACATCGATCAGGAGCAGTCGATCTCGAACATCGCGACCGCCCTGCACACCATCGGCGTCGAGCGCATCGACCACGGCACCAACATCCTCGAGGACCCGTCACTGGTCGCCGAGGCGAAGCAGCAGGGCATCGGCTTCACGTGCTGCCCCGTCTCCAACTCGTTCGTCACCAATCAGATGAAGGGCGCCGAGATCACCCAGCTGCTGCGGGAGGGCCTGAAGGTGTCCATCGCGTCCGATGACCCCGCGTACTTCGGCGGCTACGTCGGGGGCAACATAGCGGCCCTCGCCGAGGCGCAGCAGCTCACCCGCGACGAGGTGGTCCAGCTGGCCCGCAACTCGCTCGAGATCAGCTGGGCCGACGACGCGCGGAAGCAGGAATGGCTGCGGCAGCTCGAGGAGATCTCCGCGCGCTGATCCGGGCAGGGATCCCCGCTCGCTCGCCCGAGATCCGACCCGCGTGACCTGCGTGGGGACCGTGCCGGACCTCGCGACGTCGGCGGCACTCATGGGGTGGGCTGTCGAGGTCGGAGAGGGCACATCGGCATGGACTCCCGGCACGGAATCCCAGACCGTCTCCACGTCGACCAACGGGGCCAGCGAGCGGGTGCACGTGATCCACAACTGGTCGTGGGAGCCGAGCGTGTTCACGGTTCCCGGGGCTGTGCGGGCCGCGGTGAGCGGAGAGGAGCTCGCGGAGGGCACCGAGTTGAAACTTGGGGCGTGGGACGCGCGAGTGGTGATCGAGAAGGCGTGAAGTGTAACGGCCGTAAGTGCTCGTGGTGGCCGACCCGGGGCTGGCCACCACGAACACGCACAGTCGGTTCAATCTCATCAGATCGACGTCGGTCCACATTCGACTCCGATACGATCTCTACAACTTCAGAGCGCGGCAACCGTCGGCGAGAAAGACATGAGAACCTAACCCCATAGCACATTCAACACAGTAGAAGCACGGGAGAGCCCAATGGTACCTCAAGCTGCAAATTCAAACCTAGTGTGGCATTACACAAACGCCACAGGACTGCTTGGAATTGTGCGAGATCGCGAGTTGTGGGCTACGCACTCACGCTTCATGAACGACAAACTAGAGGGCTCCGTGATGCATTCTGCTGTCAGGGATTTCTTGTCCAGCGAGAAGAACCTGACTTCCTCACAGCTAGCTATGATTGAAATGCAGTTCGGATTTCTAACTTCGAACATGTATCCCCACAGCACCAGAGTCCCTCAGGGGAACATGTTTCTGCTCTGCGGGTCGCGAGACAACGACGCTTTGACCCTCTGGCGCAATTATGCAAGAGAGGCAGTGAGTTTTGCGGTCGGGCTAAATCCCGAAACCCCTCTAGGGATCATCCGGACCGACCACTCACTACGGAACCGCTGGAGCGACATTGTCCGCTGGAACGACGTGAAGTACACATCCGCCTTCAGTGAGCTGCCGCCACAAAATGTAAACCCCCTTCGGGAAGCCGCACAAAGCGAGGATCCCGGGGATCAGATTGTACGCATTTCAATGGAGTTACAGCGAACACTCTCAGGGATAAAGCATAGCGCATTTGAGGACGAGCGCGAGACGCGAATTGCCTTTTTTGATGACAGTACCAGCGATTGGAACTTTCGTGCTGGGCGATTTGGGCTTACTCCATACGTCAGAGTGGGCACCTCAACGCAATGGGGCAATTACAGCGATGGATCCCCTAAGTTGCCCATCGAGGCGATTCGCGTGTCTGCAAATGCTTCCGAAGCAGACATAATGGCAGTCCATGCACTTCTGGAGTGTTACGGGCTCTTCGCGGTTCGTGGTGAATGACCCTGCTGTGGCGGGTATTCACGCTACGGTTCTCGCGGCGCTGGTGAGCAGGATA
>NZ_BAAAIR010000103.1:0-24216 GCF_039526165.1 Brachybacterium tyrofermentans | reverse complement strand
CGTCCTCGTCAGAGACGATCACGGGGCCACCGCGCTACACCACTATGCGGGACTCAACTCGCTCCCGAGCATCTGCCGGTCTCCGAGGTGCCGATCGATCCTGTCGAGCACACGGGCACGGCACGGCTCGGGGCACGGGTGCGCCCGGGCTGGTTCGCGCAGACCCACGGCCGCTCCGACCTCGCCGGACGCACGCTCCTGGAGATCCTGCATCGCGGGGACGAGCATCGAGCGGGGAAGCCGCAGGAGGAGGCGGCGCGGGTGCTGGCCCGCTACGAGCTCGCCCGCGCCGCCGAGCAGACCTTCGACTCGCTCTCCGGCGGTCAGCAGGCGCGCTTCCAGATCCTCCTGCTCGAGCTGGGCGGCGCCACACTGCTGCTGCTGGACGAGCCCACCGACAACCTCGACCTCGAATCGGCCGACGCCCTCCAGCAGGCGCTCGCCGCCTTCGAGGGGACCGTCGTCGCGGTCACGCACGACCGCTGGTTCGTGCGCGACGTCGACCGCTTCGTGGTGTTCGGCGCCGATGGCGAGGTCTACGAGTCCGACGTGCCGGTCTGGGACGAGTCCCGCGTGGCCCGGCAGCGCGCGTAGAGGCCGGGCCACCGGACCTTCGGGCCACCGGGCCGACGTGACGCCGTGCACACACGTCCCCGCTGGTCTGTGAGCTGTGTTTCGTCAGATGAACAAGTACTCCGGCCTCGGCGTGTCCGAATGATTCACTTCGGAGGTGATCACACTCGACAGCCTCACGAAGGTCTTTCCCGCACCCGGCGGGGGAGACCCCGTCGTCGCGCTCGGCGGGATCGACCTCCACCTCGAACCGGGGCGCGTGCACGGCATCGTCGGCCGTTCCGGTGCGGGCAAGTCCACCCTCATCCGCTGTCTGACCGGGCTGGAGAAGCCCACGTCCGGGCGCGTCGAGGTGGACGGCACGGACGTGGCCGCCCTCGAGGGCAAGGCCCTGCGCGCCGCCCGACGCAACATCGGCATGGTGTTCCAGCACGCGAACCTGCTGGACTCCCGCACCGCCGCCCAGAACATCGCCCATCCGCTGGAGATCGCCGGGGTGCCCCGCGCCCAGCGCGAGCGTCGCGTCGCCGAGCTCGTGGAGCTCGTGGGCCTCTCGGGCCGGGAGCACAACTACCCCGCACAGCTCTCCGGCGGCCAGATCCAGCGCGTCGGCATCGCCCGCGGCCTCGCCGCGGAGCCCAAGGTGCTGCTGTGCGACGAGCCCACCAGTGCGCTCGACGGCACCACCACGCATCAGATCCTCGATCTCATCGCCGACCTGCGTGAACGCCTCGGCATCACGGTCGTGATCATCACCCACGAGATGGCCGTGGTGCGCGAGGTCTGCGACACCGTGACCCTGCTCGAGAACGGCGCGATCACCCAGACCGGCGACCTGGTCGACGTGGCGGCGGATCCGCACGGGCCGCTGTCGGCCGAGCTGATCCCTCTGCCCCCCGCGCCCACCGGTATCAACGCCCTCATCGTCAACTGCGACTACGGCGACTCGCCGACGATCCGCACCAGCGACGATCTGGTGCGCCTCGCCGAGACCTATGAGGCCGAGGCGACGATCGTCGCCGGCACCATCGAGACGCTCGGCGGCCGTCAGGTGGGCCGTGTCCAGCTGGCGCTCCGCAACCGCTCGGACCAGCCGATCTCCGCCGAGGGCCTGGCGGAGTTCCTGACCGAGCTCGAGGCGGCCGGCGTGGTCGCGAAGGAGGTGACGGCATGATGGACACCCTTCAGGAGTGGCTGCAGAACCCGCTGTTCCACCGCTGGGAGGACGGCCTCTGGCAGAACACCCTGATCACGCTCTATATGACGGCAGTGACCATGGCGCTGACCGTGGTGCTCGGCCTCCCGCTCGGCGTGGCACTGTTCGAGACCGACGGGTCGACGTCGCGCCCAGTGCGCACCGTCAACCAGGTCGTCGGCTTCATCGTCAACGTGCTGCGCTCTTTTCCGTTCTTCATCCTGATCATCGCGCTGATCCCGATCACCTCGGCGGTCACCGGGCGCTCGACGGGCCCCAACGCGGCGATGATCGCCCTGACGATCGCCGCTGTGCCCTTCGCCGCCCGGCTCTTCGAGCTGAACCTGCGGGAGATTCCCGCCGGGAAGATCGAGGCCGTGCAGATGATGGGTGCGAGTCGGTGGCAGATCATCCGCCAGGTGCTTATCCCCGAAGCCCTGCCCGGGATTATCGGATCGATCACCACCACCACGATCGCCGTGATCGGCTACACCGCCATGGCCGGCTCGGTGAACGCGGGCGGCCTCGGCCAGCTCGCCTACAACCGTGGATACACCGGCTACCAGACCGAGGTCATCATCGCGACGGTGGTCCTGCTGGTCATCATCGTGATCCTGGTGCAGCTCCTCGGGTCCCGCCTGGCCACAGCCGTCGACCACCGCGCTCGCACCGCGTGAACCACGCGTCGATATCCCTCCCCACTCCCCGACCCCGTCCCCAGGAGGACCCCTCATGAGCACGTTCAGCCGCCGTACCCTGTTCGCTTCCGGAGCGGGTCTCGCCGCTCTGACCCTCGCCGCCTGCGGCGGGGACGACACCGCACTGGAGGAGAAGGACGGTGTCACGACGATCCGCATCGCCGCGACCCCGGTGCCGCACATGGCGATCCTGACCTTCGTCAAGGACAACCTCGCCGCGGATGCGGGCCTCGAGCTCGACCTGCAGGAGCAGACGGAGTACCCGATCCCGAACCGTCTGCTGAACGACGGCGAGGTCGACGCGAACTTCTTCCAGCACAAGCCCTATCTCGATACCGAGATCGAGGAGAACGGCTACGAGCTGACCGCCCTCGAGCCCGTCCACCTCGAGCCGCTGGGCATCTACTCCGACTCCCTCTCCAGCCTCGACGATCTCGCTGACGGCGATGAGATCGGAGTCCCCAACGACCCGTCCAACCGTGGACGTGCACTCGCGCTTCTCGCGGAGCAGGGCCTGTTCACCCTGACCGAGGGCATCGAGCCCACCGACGCGACGAAGGACGACATCGTCGACAACCCGAAGTCGCTGAATCTCTCCGAGATCGATCCGGCCCTGCTGCCTCGCACCAAGGGCGACTTCGCGGCAGCTGTGATCAACGGCAACTACGCGCTCGAGGCGGATCTCAAGCCCGCCGAAGACGCCCTGGTCCTCGAGTCTCCGGACGGCAACCCGTACGCGAACCTGCTCGCGATCCGCACTGCCGACGTGGAGAACTCGGCGCTGAAGAAGCTCGAGGAGCTGATGCACTCCGAGGACGTGCGCACGTTCATCGAAGACACCTACGCCGGTGGCGTCATCCCCGCCTTCTGAGCCACCCCGCGCGCTCGCCCCGAGGGGCCGTAACCTGGGTCGATGACATCGATCGAGCCAGGTTCCGGCCCCTCCTCCGTCGGCCGCCCGTCGCCTGCTGGCCCCGTTGCCGGCCCCGCGGCAGCTCTCCAGACGCCTGAGCGCCCCCTCGCGGGGCGTCGCGCCCTGATCACCGGGGCGAGCCGGGGGATCGGCGCCGACATCGCCCGCGCCTACGCCGCGGCCGGCGCTGATCTCGTGCTCACCGCGCGTGACGCCGCGACGCTCGAGGAGACCGCTCGACAGCTCACGGCCGAGCACGGGGTGCGCATCGCGGTCCTCGCGGCGGACCTCGCCGACCCGGACGTCCCCGACACCCTCTGGGACGACGCCTCCGCCCTGCTCGCACAGACCGCAGGGGCCGACGGACGGGTCGACGGAGGGGCCGGAGCCACCGGCCTCGACGTGCTCGTGAACAACGCCGGCCTCTCCCATCCCGAGATGGTCGACGCGCTGGACACCGCCCACTTCGACGAGACGCTCCGCGTGAACCTCCGCGCCCCCGCGCTGCTCGCCGCCCGCGCCGGAGCGGCGATGGCGGAGGCCGGCGGCGGGGCCATCGTCACGATCGCCTCGGCCGCCGCGCTGCGCCCGCTGGCCGAGCACTATGCCTACAGCACCGCGAAGGCGGGGCTGGTGATGGCCACCCGCACCCTCGCCCTCGAGCTCGGTTCCCGCGGGGTGCGGGCGAACTCGATCTGTCCCACCGTGGTGCTCACCGACATGGGGCAGACGGTGTGGGGCGAGCAGCCGGCCAAGGCCGCCCCGATGCTCGCGCGGATCCCGCAGGCCCGCTTCGCGCAGCCCCGCGAGGTCTCCGACGTGGCAGTGTGGCTCGCCTCGGACGCCGCCTCGATGGTCAACGGCGCGGAGATCCCGGTCGACGGCGGCTACCTGGTCAGCTGACCGGATGGCCCGCTGATCAGGCAGCCGCCGCTGGGAGAGGGGTGCGGGGACGGACAGTGCCGCAGTGCCGCAGTGCCGCAGTGCCTCAGCGGCGCAGCGCCGGGTGACCGGCCCGCCCGCTGCCCTCGGCCAGCGCGTCCTGCACGGCGTAGTAGGCGGGCTTGCGGGTGAAGTCCTCCCACATGACCGTCGCGGCGCCCTCACCCGGGAAGGTGCCGGGGACCCACGAGTAGGAGTCCGCGAAGCCCCACAGGGTCAGCGAGTTGCAGCCGTCCACGGCCACGGCCGCCTCGGTCACGCGACGGTAGTACTCCGCCTGCTTCTCGAGCTGCTCGGTGGTGGGCCGCCCGCTCTCGGGCAGATCCATCCGCACGTCGAGCTCGGTGATCGCCGTCTCCAGCCCGAGGTCGGCGAAGCGCTGGAGGTTCTCGGCGAGGTCCGCAGGGAAGCCGTAGCGGGTGGAGAGATGCCCCTGGGTGGCGAAGCCGTCCACCGGGATGCCTTCGGCGAGGAGCTCCTGGATGAGCGCGTAGTAGGCATCGGACTTGGGGTTGATGCCGTCGACGTTGTAGTCGTTGAAGAACAGCAGGGCGCCCGGATCCGCGGCGCGCGCCCAGCGGAAGGCGTCGGCGATGATGCCGGGGCCCAGCTCGCGGAGCCAGATGTTGTTCTCGCGCAGCTCCCCCTCCTCGGTGAAGATCTCGTTGCACACGTCCCACTGCTGGATGTCTCCGCGATAGTGGCCCACCACCGTGTCGATGTGGTCCTTGAGGATCGTGCGCAGCTCCTCGGCGCCGAAGTCGCCCTCCTCGAGCCAGGTGGGGTTCTGGCTGTGCCAGAACAAGGTGTGGCCGCGCACGACCTGTCCGCTCTGCTGGGCGGACGACGCGATCGCGTCGCCGTCCTCGAAGGCGTAGGTGTCCCGCTCGGGGTGCAGGTACTCCCATTTCATCTGGTTCTCGGCGGAGACCGAGCTGAACTCCCGGTTCAGGACCTCCGCGTAGGCGGCGGCCTCGGTGGAGGACGGTGAGTCCGGATCATCGGTGTGGTGCCCGCCGCCGGCGACGGCGGTGCCGATCTTCATCGACGACCTGGCGGCCCAGGCCAGGTTGTCCTTCTTGGCGAGCCCCGGAGGGGTCTTCTGCCCGTTCCCGGGCTTCTTCCCGGTTCCGGCCGGGGCTGCGGAGGCGGCACTTCCGGCAGAGAGGGTGGCGGCGGCGGTGACCGCTCCGGCGGTGAGGATCTGGCGGCGCTTCATGACGTCTCCTGTGACTCAGAATGCGAAATATTTCGTACCGTTTCGGGTTCTGTGAGCGTATGGCAGGCGTCACACAGTCGTCAAGAGCAAGGATTCCCTTGTCGGTGATCAGTTCGCTCTGAAAACTTTCGGGCACCTATGGGGCCGGTCCGCCCTCTCGGCAGGCCCGCCCCGGAGGCTGGCCCCGAAGCCAGCCACGGTGGCCCGCCCTCAGAGCAGCTCGGTCGCCCCGAGCTGGTCGAGCAGCCAGGCGACCTCGTCGGCCCGCTGCTCCCACTTGCGGTAGCGGCCGGAGCGGCCGCCGTGCCCGGCGACCATCTCGCAGCGGAACAGGATCGGCCGCGCGGCCTGATCGCTGGTCACGGTCTCCCGCAGGCGGGCCACCCACTTCGCGGGCTCCACGAAGAACACGCGGGTGTCGTTGAGGGAGGTCGACGCGAAGATCGCGGGGTAGTCCGCCGCCTGCACGTTCTCGTAGGGCGTGTACTCCTTCATGTACTGGTACACCGCCGGATCGTGCAGCGGGTCGCCCCACTCCTCCCATTCGCCCACGGTCAGCGGCAGGGAGGGATCCAGGATCGTGGTGAGCGTGTCCACGAAGGGCACCCCGGCGATCACCGCGCGGAAGCGCTCGGGGGCGAGGTTGGCGATGCCGCCCATGAGCAGACCGCCCGCGCTGCGTCCCTCCGCGGAGAGCCGATCCGCGGCGACGAGTCCGGAGTCGGTGAGGTGCTTCGCGGCCGCCACGAAGTCGCTGAAGGAGTTCTTCTTCTCCAGCATCTTGCCGTGGTCGTACCAGTCGCGGCCCATCTCGCCGCCGCCGCGCACGTGCGCGATCGCGATGACCACGCCGCGGTCCAGCAACGGGAGCCGGGTGGGGACGAACGACGGGTCGATGGACATCTCGTAGGAGCCGTAGCCGTACAGGTAGCCAGGCGCCGTGCCGTCGGCTGCGACCTCCTTGCGGGCCACCACGCTGAGCGGGATCGCGGTGCCGTCCTCCGCGGTGGCCCATTCGCGTCGTTCCACGTACAGCTCGGGGTCGTACTTCGGCACCGGAGTCACCCGCAGCACCGTGGTCTCGCCGGAGGGCACGTCCCGCTCGGCGACGGTCGTCGGAGTGAGCATGCTGGTCAGCTGGTAGCGCACGGTGGTGCTGTCCCAGCCGGGGTTCGTGTCGAGCTCGACGGTGTCCAGCTCGCCGCCGTGGGTGAGGTCGGCGGCCTGCTCGACGAGCAGCGAGCCGTCGGCCGCGCGCGGGATCAGCCGCACGCCCGCCAGCCCGGCGCTGCGCAGCTCGAGGGCGACGAAGGAGGCGAAGGCCTCGACCGCGAGCAGCCGCTCTCCCTCGCCCGCGACCAGCAGGTCCTCCCAGGTCGTCGGGTCCTGGAGGGAGGCCTGGGCGAGCGCGAAGCCCTGGACGTCGTCGTTGTGGACCACGAGCAGGCGGTCCCCGGCGTGCTCGACGCCGTAGTCCACGCCCTCGCGCCGGCCGCCCGCAGGCACGGGGGCCGCGGTCGGATCCGTGAGGTCCAGCAGCCACGCCTCGGTGGTGGAGGTGGAGCCGGCCTGGATGATCAGGGTGGAGCCATCCCGCGAGCGGTCGAAGCCGATCATGAACCGCTCGTCGGGCTCCTCGAGCACGAGCTCGTCGTCCTGCGCGGAGGTGCCGAGGCGATGCCGCCAGATCTGGTGCTGGCGCCAGGCGTCGTCCACCCGCGCGTAGAACAGCCACTGCTGGTCGGCGGAGAAGGCGAGGCCGTAGCCGGTATCCGTGACGGCCTCGTCGAGGATCTCCCCGGAGGCGATGTCCTTGACCCGGATCGTGAAGCGCTCATCGCCGGCGGTGTCGACTGCGTACGCGAGCAGGGCGTGGTCGGGGGAGGGGGCGAGGCCGCCGAGCGAGTAGAACTCGGCGCCCGCGGCCTCGGCCTGCGCGTCCAGCAGCATCTGCTCGCCCTCGAGCAACGCCCCGGGCTCGACCTGCGGCAGCGATCCCGTATCGGGCACGCGGGTGAAGGCGGGGTAGTCGTCGCCCGCGGTGGTGCGGGTGATGTACCACCAGTCGTCCCGGCGCACCGGCACGCTGAGGTCGGTCTCCTGGGTGTGGCCGACGAACTCGTCGACCAGCGTGGTGCGGAGATCCGCGAGGTGGGCGGTGCGCGCGTCGGCGTAGGCGTTCTCGGCCTCGAGGTGAGCGATCACCTCGGGGTCGGTCTTGTCGCGCATCCACTCATAGGGGTCCACGACGGTGTCGCCGTGGTGGGTGCGCTCGATGGGACGGTGGGGCGGCTGCGGGGCCGACGGAAGTTCACGGGTCATGGATCGAGCGTAGCCGCGCCGCGGAGCAGCGAGCACAGTGCCGCCGCAGCCTTGAGGGCAGCGCCGAGGAACCGCACGGAAGGCGACGACGTCGTCGGCGCCGCCTCCCGGCGGGGGACCAGCGGGCGGTCAGTGCGAGACCTCGGGGACCTCGAGCTGATCGAGGAGCCATGCCATCGACTCGGCCTGCAGAGCGGAGGCGTCGGCGGCGGCCGTGGGGACGCAGCGCAGCAGCACGGGCCGCTCCTGCGGATCCGAGGTGACCCGCGCACGCAGCGCGGCGACCCAGATGGCGGCCTCGGCGGCAAGCACCTCCTGGTGGTCGAGCGACGTCCAGGCGAACACGGCCGGATACTCGGTCGCACGGATGTTCTCCGCCGGGCTGTAGCTGCGCAGGCGGCGATAGATCTGCTCGTCGCCGGCGGGGTCGCCCCATTCCGCCCACTCCTCGAGGGTGAGCATGACCTCGGGGTCCAGGAGGGTCTCCAGCGGATCTACCAGGGGTGCCCCGGCGACGATCGCCCGGAACCGGTCAGGAGCACGGTTCGCGCTCGCGGCCACGAGGAGGCCGCCCGAGCCCTGACCGAGCGCCCCGAGGCGGTCCTGCGCGACCCAGCCCTGGGAGACCAGGTGCTCCGCGCAGGCCACGAAGTCGTCGAAGGAGTTGGCCTTGTGCAGCAGCCGGCCCCGCCGATGCCAGTCCCGTCCCATCTCGCCCCCACCGCGGACGTGGGCGACGGCGACGACGAGTCCGCGATCGGCCAGGGCCAGCGCGCCGGGCAGCAGCCGTGGATCGTTCGAGGTGCCGAAGGCCCCCTCGCCGTAGAGGATGCCCGGAGCCGTGCCATCGGTGGCCACGTCGTGCCGGGCGAGGAGGGAGATGGGGACCTGGGTGCCGTCCGCCGACGTCGCCCAGAGACGCCGTTCGAGGTACCGGCCCAGATCGATGCCGGGCGTCGCGGCCCGGCGCAGCACCTCGGTCTCGCCCGTGGCCACGTCCAGCTGGGCGATGGTCGCCGGCGTGCGGAGGCTGTCGAGGCGATAGCGGAGCGTGCGCTGGGACCAGGACGGGTTCGCGTCCAGGTGGAGGGCGTCCAGCTCGCCGCCGTGGTCCACGGCGCGCAGGGCCGCGATGTCGAAGGACCCGTCGGTCAGTCGCGGCAGGATCCACACCCCGGGGAGGCCGCCGGTGCGCACCTGGAGCGCGACGAAGCCTTCGAAGGCCTCGACGGCGTCGAACTGCTCGCCCTCTGCGGCGGTCAGGAGGGGGGTGGCATCGGCCAGGCCGTCGGTGCCGGCGAGCGGCGCGACCGAGAGCACGCTGCCGCCGACCTCGCCCTGTCGGATGGCCAGGAGGCGGTCGCCGGCGTGCTCGATGACCTGGTGGACCCCGTGGTGGCGGCCGGTCACGGACCTGGCGGCCCCGGTGGGGTCGTCCAGGTCCAGCAGCCAGGTCTCGGAGGCGGTGGTCGAGACCGAGCTGATCAGCAGCGTCGACGTATCGCGCGAGCGAGCCATGCTCAGCTCGGCCCAGTGATCGGATTCGGTCAGGACGATCTCGTCCGCGGCGGCCGGTGTGCCGAGCCGGTGGCGGCGCACCTGATGGCGGCGGCCGATGTCGTCGAGCTGCGTGTAGAAGAGCCAGCGGGAGTCGCGGGAGAAGGCGAGATCCGGCCCGGCCTGCTGCACGGCGCGGTCCACGACGTCGCCGGTGGAGAGGTCGACGACGGTGATGTCGCAGCCGCCGACGGAGGCGTCGGCCCGAGCGAGCAGGTCGTGACCGGTGGACAGTGCGAGGCCCACGACCAGCTGGCGGTCGGGGATCACGACCTCCTCGCCCTCGAGGGGCACCCCGTCCCGGATGACCGGCACGGTGCGCAGCTCCGGAGCGGCGGTGGCCCGCACTCGCGACAGGGAGGCGTCGGAGCTGAGGTCCGCACCGCGGGAGTCCGCGCCGGTGGTCGGTCGGTCGATGTACCACCAGCCCCCGGAGTAGACAGGGGCGGAGAGGTCGACGTCCCGGTCGGTCTCGGTCAGCGCCCGCAGGAGTGTCGAGCGTCGGCCGTCGAGGTGCGCGGTGCGTTGATCCGTGTAGGCGTTCTCCGCGACGAGGTGGGCGACGGTCTCAGGGGAGTGCTGGTCGCGCATCCACCCGTACGAGGTGACAGCGGTGTCGCCGTGCACGGTCCGGGATTCGGAGTGGCGTGTCGCGAGGGGCGCCGCGACGGTCCGGCCGAGTGCATGGGGCGCAGCTGCGGCGGGGGCGATCATGTCCTGAGTCATCTGTTCCGGCTTTCCAGTCGATGTCCTGCACGACGACGGACGCGCGCGGTCCGGGAGGGAGCGGCGGGGCCGTCGTGGATGTTCTGAGAAGAGTGGAGGGTCGCGCTCGGGAAGCCCGATACCGCCCGAGATGTCCGACCTTCGGCGTACAGTCCCGATAACGGGTGCCGCAGGACGAGACGTGCAGTCCTCGCCGTGAGAGGGAACGTCTCCATGGAGTGGATCCACCCCTTTCGATATGTCAAGCCGATGGCCGGGAAAGCCCTCGCGATAGTCGCCGGATCGCAACCGGATCGGGAGGGTGATGCAGTGCACAGGACGTTACGCTCGGTGTTTTACAGGTATGTCTGAAATATTGAATGGTGAGGAGCCCGGAGGTGTGGAACACTCCCGAGGCCCCCGCTGACCAGCAGTGATGCAGCTTCTGGTTCGTGAGGAGGGGTTAGTGGACGACGATGAGCGGTACGCCCGAGCGCTGCGCAGCGCGATCGAGCGGAGCGGTCTCTCCCTGACCGGCATCTCCCAGCGACTCCGGGCGAGCAACCGACCGGTCAGCGTGGCCACGCTGAGCAACTGGCGCTCGGGTCGGAGCCTCCCGGGCGGCGAGCAGTCCCTGGGGGTGATCGCGGCGCTGGAGGAGCTCCTGGGGATGGCGCCGGATTCCCTGGCGGATCTCGTCGGCGGGCCCCGGCTCGTGGGCCGTGCCGTGCAGCGCACCAAGTTCATCGGACAGGAGGACGACGGGAGGAGTGCTTTCCGAGGGGCGCTGCTGGAGCTGGGCTTCGAGTCGCCGCAGCAGTACGCGCATGAGCGGGTATTCCATCAGCTCGCGATCATCGATTCCTCGTCGCGGCGCCAGGAGATCGTCTCCCGGGTCACGGTGCGCGCGCTGGAGTCGGGGATCTGCCGTCTCCCTGCGGTGCACATCCTGGACCCCTCCGAGGCCAACGTCGCGCCGGAGTACGAGCCGCTCGACGGGTGCACCATCGGCCGCCGGGTCAGCTGGCCGGATCGTCGCACCTACGGCGTCGAGCTCATGGTCGACGGGCGTCTGGACGCGGGCCAGGTCGCGACCTTCGGCTATCGCGTGGTGACCCACTCCGAGGCGACGGCCATGGAGGGCACCTTCTACAGCCTCGCCCGACGGGCGCACGACGTGCTGTTCGAGGCCGAGTTCCGTGGGCCCCTCAAGCCGCTCCACTGCGAGCGCTACCGGCGCACCGACACCGCGGAGTCCGTCACCCCGGTGCGGCTGGACCATCGCAATCGCATCCAGCTGGCGGAGTCCCGCTTCGGACCGGGCTCCGTCGGACTGCGGTGGTCCTGGGGTGCCGAGGACGGCCTCGACGACGACCTCGATGGCAGCCCTGATGAAGGCCCCGACGGGCGGGCCGACAGGATCTGAGCCGCGTCAGCGCTCGACGGAGGTCAGGAACGTCTGCAGGGCGAGCACTGCGGCTCCGACGGCGCAGGGGTGGGGCTGGACTTGGGAGACGACCACGCGTGTGGTGGCGTCGTCCCCGAAATGCTGCCGGGCGGCATCGAGGTAGATCCCGGGGGCCGCCTGGGTGGGGGAGCCGGCCAGGACCATCGTGTCCAGGCCGAGGGCGATCGCCAGATTGGCCGCGACGCGGGTCAGCGGCAGCGCGGCGGCCATCACGGCATCCTGGGCGGCCTCGTCGCCCTGGGCGGCAGCGAGCGCGGTGCGGGTCAGGTCCGCGATCCCGGAGGGGGCTGCCTCGAGATGGAGGCATCCGCGGCGACCGCAGTGACAGAGCCGCCCCTCGGGGGCGATGCGCAGGTGATCCAGGGGGTGACCGCTGTCCGGGCGGAACGGGATGCCGTCCAGCAGCAGCGCGAGCGACATCGTCGATCCCAGGTGCAGGGTGCCGGAGAAGCCCGACCCGCTCTGCTCACCGCTCCAGAAGCTGCCCAGTGCGGCGCAGGTCGACTCCTTGCCGCGCACGGAGCGGACGTCGAGGGCGACGGTGAGCTCCTCGAGCGCCCTGGCGACATCGCCTGGCAGCCGGTCCGGCATCGCGAACCCGATGCCGGTCATCGCTCCCAGCTCGTCGCCCGGAACGAGGGCCGCCAGGCCCTCCTGTAGGCGGTCCGTGACCTCGATCGGATCCTTCGCATCCTGCAGCGGGAGCACCACGCGGGCCTGGAGCGCACCGGTCGTGTCGACGGCGACCAGCGAGAGGCGGTCCTCATCGATCGTGCAGCCCAGGGCGCGGCGGGCGGAGTCGTCGACCCGCAGCAGAGTGGCTCGCTTCCCACCGGTCGATCGCGCGTGGCCGCTCTCCCAGAGCAGTCCGGCAGTCAGCAGCCGCTTCACGGAATTGGTCACCGTGGCGGCGGTGACCCCCAGCTCACGAGCGATCTCGACCCGGGTGGTCTCGGTGCGCCGGCGGACGAATTCGAGGACTGCGGTGTCCATCGTGGGACGTCGTCCGTCGCCGGTGCCGCTCATCTCCCACCTCTCGTTCGCTGGATCATCTCGGATTCTCCCGGTCTTCCCGGATCGTGACCTATCTGGGACCTTGCTGCACCGCCCGGCCCTCTTGACGGAGAGTCGCTTGATTTGCACACTGAGGCTACTTCATTAACTGAATGAAGAAAGAGGGGTCCTGTCGACCGACCAGGGCTCCGAGCACACGCGACGACGCGTGGACAAGGAGAGCAAAGATGCACCTGAAGCGCCGTGACCTGTACAAACTCACCGCGATCGGAGCTGTACCGATCGCCCTGGCGGCCTGCGGTCAGACCTCGAACCTCGAGACGGGCGCCGGCGCCGATGGTGAGAAGAAGACCATCCTCACCACCAACGCGACCGAGGCGACCCTGACCCGGAACCTCAACCCGCACTCGCCCTCGGTGATCCCCATGGTCCAGGGCCTCATCTACGAGACGCTGTTCTACTTCAACCCGCTCAAGCCGATCGATCAGGAGCCGGTGCCGCAGCTGGGGGAGAGCTACGAGTGGAACGAGGACGGCACGGCCCTGACGGTCTCGGTGCGCCAGGGTGTGACCTGGACCGACGGCGAGCCCTTCACCGCTGGCGACGTGGCCTTCACCTTCAACAGGGTCAGCGAGACCGACGCGCTGAACGACGGCGGCACTGCCCCCACGGCCGAGGCCACCGATGACGCGACCGTGGTCATCACCTACGCCGAGTCCTCCTACCTCGAGGGCCCCAACGCCCTGGCGCGCACCTGGATCATCCCGGAGCACCTCTTCACCGACGTCGAGGACCTCGCCACCTACGCCAACGAGGATCCGATCGGCACCGGGGCCTTCCAGCTCGACGACTTCACCCCGGAGTCCTACCTGCTGCTCGCGAACCCGAACTACTGGGAGGAGGGCCGGCCCGGGATCGACGGCCTCCGCGCGATCACCACGTCGGGCAACCAGTCCGCGACCGACCAATGGCTGGCCGGGGACATCGACTACATGTCCGCCGCGATCCCGAACCTCGAGGGGCACGTCGAGAAGAATCCCGACCTCGCCTACACCAACACCGGCATCTCGCAGGCGGCGCTGTTCGCCGCCTCGAACACGGAGCTGGGATGCGAGGGCCCGCAGACGGATGTCGCGGTGCGCAAGGCCCTCTACTACGGGATGGACCGCGAGCAGCTGTCCAAGCTCGCCTTCTTCGACCTCGGCACCGACATCTCTCCGTCCTTCGCCCTGCCCGAGCGCGATGCCGACTTCATCGACCCGTCGATCGAGCTGGCCCCCTGGAACGCCCAGCCCGAGGAGGCGAAGAAGGTGCTCGAGGAGGCCGGCTATGCGCTGGGGTCCGACGGCATCTACGCCAAGGGCGATGTGCGGGTCTCCATGACCGTCTCGTGCCCCACCGGCTGGTCCGACTTCGTCACCGCGCTGGACACCCTCGCCCAGCAGTTCAAGGAGATCGGGATCGAGCTGATCCCGCAGCAGGTCAGCGTCAACGAATGGAACGACGCGAAGGCCAAGGGCACGTTCCAGCTGGTCATCGACTCCGTCGGCCAGGGCCCTGCGCCGGACCCGTACTACCCGTACCGCAACCAGTTCTCGACCGAGAGCACGGTGCCCGTGGGCGAGAACGGGAACCCGTACCAGAACATCACCCGGTTCTCCGATCCGGACGTGGACGCCGCCCTCGATGCCGCCGCGGCGACCGATGACCCGGAGGTGAAGAAGGAGCACTACTTCCTCATCCAGAAGCGTCTGGTCGAGGTGATGCCGGCGATCCCCCTGCTCATCGGCTCGAGCCTCACCGAGTACAACACCTCCCGGGCCACGGGCTGGCCCACGGCGGATGATCTGTACGCCTACCCGATGTCCTGGTCCGCACCGGACAACTCGATCGTCCTGAAGACCGTCACCCCCGTCGAGTGACCGTGCGGGGTCGTGCCGCTGCTCCGGCGGCGCGACCCCGCCCTGTCCCTCCCGGAGACGACGAAAGGACCGACGACGGTGCATATCCTGCGCAAGCTCGGGTTCTACCTGGTGGCCCTCTGGGCCGCGGTGACCCTCAACTTCTTCATCCCCCGGATGCTCCCGGGCAGCCCGGTCGACGCCGTGCTGGCCAAGCTCGCCCTGCGCGGCCCGGTGGATCCGGGGACCCGGCGCTCCATCGAGATCATGCTCGGGGCCGACGACGACAAACCGCTGCTCCAGGAGTACTTCTCGTATCTGGGCAGCCTGTTCTCCGGCGACCTCGGCATCTCGGTCACGTACTTCCCGATGCCCGTCACCCAGATCATCGGTCAGTCGCTGCCATGGACCCTGGTGCTGGTGGGTCTGGCCACGACGATCACCTTCGTGATCGGCATGGTGCTGGGCACCATCGCCGGCTGGAAGCGCGGGAGCTGGCTGGACTCGTTGATCCCGGCCACCACGATCATGCAGGCCGTGCCCTACTTCTGGCTCGCGCTGCTGTTCATCTACGTGCTCTCGGTGAACATGGACCTGTTCCCGATCTCCGGCGGCTACGACCCCTCGCTGGTGCGCCCGGCCTTCGACTACCCGTTCGTGTCCAACGCGGTCTACTACGGCTTCCTGCCGGCGCTGACGATCGTGCTGTCCTCCCTGGGCGGCTGGCTGCTGGGGATGCGCAACATGATGGTCTCCACCCTCAGCGAGGACTACATCCTCACCGCCGAGGCGAAGGGTCTCAACCCCCGCCGGATCATGGTCATGTACGCCGCTCGCAATGCGATGCTGCCCAGCGTCTCCGGCTTCGCGATCTCGCTGGGCTTCGTGGTCTCCGGCTCCATCGTCGTCGAGACCGTGTTCTCGTACCCCGGCATCGGCTACACGATGCTCCAGGCGGTCAACAACAACGACTACTCGCTCATGCAGGGCCTGTTCCTGGTCATCACCGTCTCGGTGCTGGCGGCGAACCTCGTGGTGGACCTGCTGTACGGCATCATCGACCCCCGCACCCGGGCACGGGGCTGAGGAGCAGACATGGCACAGACATCCTCCGGCCGCCTCGCCGGCCTCCGACGCCTCCTGACGCCGACCTTCGTGATCGGCGCGGGCCTGGTCATCGTGATCACCCTGTTCGGGCTGATCGCCCCCTTCTTCGTCGCGGATCCGCTCGCGGTCGACAACGCCGGCATGCACGGGCCGACGGCGCAGAACGTCCTCGGCACCACCCAGACCGGCCAGGACGTGCTCGCGCAGCTCGCCTGGGCCACCCGCGGCTCGCTGATGGTGGGCGTGATCGTCGCGGTCCTGGCGCTGTTCCTCTCCGCGTTCTTCGGAATCCTCGGCGGCTACCTGGGCGGCTGGCTCGACGAGGTGTTCTCCCTGTTCACCAACGTGGTGCTGATCCTGCCCGGGCTCCCGCTGATGATCGTCATCGGCTCCTATGTGCAGCAGCGCGGCCTGCTGCTGATCTCGATCATCCTCGCGATCACCTCGTGGGCGGCCGCCGCACGGGTGCTGCGCTCGCAGACCCTGTCCATCCGCAACCGCGACTACGTGCAGGCCGCCCGGATCGCCGGCGAGAAGGCGCACCGCATCATCGCCGTGGAGATCCTGCCGAACCTGCTGCCGGTGATGTCCAGCGGCTTCGTGTTCGCGCTGATCACGGCGATCCTCGGGGAGGCCGGTCTGAGCTTCATCGGCATCGGTGTGGTGGGCACCCAGACCTGGGGCTCCATGCTCTTCTACGCCCAGAACGGGCAGGCCCTCACCCTCGGCGCCTGGTGGTGGTTCGTGCCGCCGGGCCTGATGATCGCGCTGCTCGGCTGCGGCCTGTCGCTGATCAACTTCTCGATCGACGGCATCATCAATCCCCGTCTGCGCACCGCCCCGAAGCAGGTCAAGCAGGTCAAGAAGGCCGAGAAGGCAGAGCAGGTCGACAAGGCCGACGACTCGGCAGAGCAGGAAGAGGTCATGGCATGAGCGATCCCGCACTGAGCACCACGCTCGAGGAGGACCGCAGGGGCGGCGGCAGCTCGGAGCTCGGCGAGCCCGTCCTCACCGTCGAGAACCTCAACGTCGTCTATGAGGTGGAATCCCCGGTCCACGCCGTCCAGGACGCCGCCTTCTCCCTGCGGCGCGGGGAGATCCTGGGCCTGGCCGGGGAATCCGGCTGCGGCAAGACCACCCTCGCCTACGGCCTGAACCAGCTGCACCGCCCGCCGGCCCGGATCACCTCGGGATCCGTCACCTTCCACGACCGCGATGGCGGCGATGTCGACGTGCTCGCCCTGGAGGGGGAGTCGCTGCGCGCCTTCCGCTGGTCGAAGGTCGCCATGGTGTTCCAGGGGGCGATGAACTCCTTGAACCCGGTGCTGAGCATTCGCACCCAGCTCGGCGACGTGTTCACCACGCATCGGCCCCACATGGATGCCGCCGAGCGACTGAGCAGGTCCAAGGAGCTGCTGGACCTGGTGGGAGTGGACCCCTCCCGCATCAACGCCTATGCCCATGAGCTCTCCGGCGGCATGCGCCAGCGGGTCATGATCGCGATGGCCCTCGCCCTGGACCCGCAGCTGATGATCATGGACGAGCCGACGACGGCGCTGGACGTGGTGGTCCAGCGGGAGATCCTGCAGGAGATACTGCGCCTGCGGCAGGAGCTCGGCTTCGCGGTCATCTTCATCACCCATGACCTTCCGATGCTGCTGGAGATCTCCGACCGCATCGCCGTGATGCGGAAGGGGAGGATCGTCGAGATCGACACCGCGGAGAACCTCTACTTCGAGCCCCGCGACCCCTATACCCGCAAGCTGCTGGGCTCCTTCCCCTCCCTCACGGGGGAAGCCGGCGACTTCGTGCGGGCCGGATTCGATACGGAGGAGGGCCGATGAGCACCCTGGTCGTCAAGGACCTGACCAAGACGTACCTGCTGCGGGACGGGCTGCGCTTCAGCCGACTCGAGGCGGTCAAGAGCGTGGACTTCGAGCTGACCCCAGGGCGCACGGTCGCCCTGGTGGGCCAGTCGGGCTCCGGGAAGTCGACGATCGCGAAGCTGATCGCCCAGCTCGAGACGCCGACCTCCGGCACGATCACGCTGAACGGGAAGCCCGTGGGCCGGCGCGGCAGGGCGCTGGCGGCGTACCGGGACGAGGTCCAGATGGTCTTCCAGGACCCCTTCGCCTCGCTGAACCCCTTCCACAGCATCGGTCACCACCTCGAGCGGCCCCTGCTGCTGCACGGCAAGGCCACCAAGGCCGATGTGCGCGAGAAGGCGCTGGCGCTCCTGGAGCGGGTGAACCTCTCCCCGGCGGAGTCGTTCATCGACCGCAAGCCGCATGAGCTCTCCGGCGGCCAGCGCCAACGGGTCGCGATCGCCCGCGCCCTCGCACCGGAACCCAGCGTGCTGGTGGCCGACGAGCCCGTGTCGATGCTGGATGTCTCGGTTCGCCTGGGGGTGTTGAACCTGCTGGCGACCCTGCAGCGCGAGGAGAACCTGGCCCTGCTGTACATCACCCACGATCTGGCGACCGCGCGCCATTTCTCCGATGAGATCCTGGTGATGTACCGCGGGGACGTGGTGGAGCGGGGGCCCTCCGACGACGTGATCCTGAACCCGCAGGCGGAGTTCACCAAGCAGCTGCTGGTGGCCGCCCCCGAACCCGGCACGAACCCGCGATTCCTCGCCGAGGCGACGCGTCGCGGAGTGCCGATGCCCGATCATCTCGCCGCCCTGGAGGAGACCACGTGACCGCTTCGCCCCAGTCGATTTCCCGCCGCGACCTGCATGAGGGGTGGTCGCTGTCCGTGACCGACGGGCCGGCGCCCTTCGCGGTCGCCGAGGTGCCGGCAACCGTTCCCGGCACCTTCCTCACGGACCTGCTCGCCGCCGGACTGATCCCGGATCCCTACCTGGATCGGAACGAGCACGAGCTGGCCTGGTCCGGGGAGGTCGACCTCTCCTACCGGACCTCGTTCACCTGGTCCCCGAGCGGCGCCCACAGGGTGGATCTGGTGGCCGCCGAGCTCGACACCGCGGCGACCGTGGTGCTGAACGACGAGGTCGTCGCCACGGTGCAGAACCAGCACCGCTCCTGGCGCTTCGACGTCACCGCTGCCCTGCGGGACGGCGTGAACTCGCTCGAGATCCGCTTCGCCTCGCCGCTGCGCACGGCCCGCGAGAACATCGAGGTGCTCGGCGAGCTCCCCGTGGTGGGCAACGACCTGCCCTACAACGCGATCCGCAAGATGGCCTGCAACTTCGGCTGGGACTGGGGTCCCGTGCTGGTCACCAGCGGCATCTCGGGCCCGATCGGGCTGGAGGAGTGGTCGGGAGCCCGGCTGGGGGAGACCCGGCCGCAGATCACCGTCGAGGGGACGACCGGACGGGTGTCCGTGGAGGCCCTGTTGGAGATGGCGGCAGGCACCGCGGCGGGAGGCACTGCCGCGAGGGACACCGCGGCGAGCGAGATCGCCACGGGTGAGACCGCAGCGGGCACGACCCCAGCGGGCTCGTCGGCCCCTCCGGCAGACGACCCCGTGGGCTGCACCGTGCGCCTGCAGGTGACCGCGCCGGACGGCAGCACCGCGGCGGAGATCTCCGCGCCGGTCGCGTCGGGCGCCGCTCACGCGGAGGTCGCGGTGCAGCAGGCGCAGCTGTGGTGGCCGCGCGGCTACGGCGAGCAGCCGCTGTATGACCTGCTCGTGGAGCTGCGTGATGCCGCCGGAGCCGTGCTCGACGCCCGGGAGCATCGGATCGGCTTCCGCACGGCCGGAGTGGTGGAGCTGCCCGACGAGATCGGCACTTCCTTCACCGTCACCGTCAACGGCACCCCGATCCTCGCCAAGGGCGCCAACTGGATCCCCGACGACTGCTTCCCCTCGCGCCTGACCGCCGAGGACTACCGGGCGGCCGTGGCGGACGCGGTCGACGCCGGCATGAACATCCTGCGGATCTGGGGCGGCGGGCTCTACGCCTCCGAGGAGCTCTACGCCCAGTGCAACGAGCTCGGGATCATGGTGTGGCAGGACTTCGCGATGGCCTGCGCCGCCTACTCGGAGCTGGAGCCGCTGCGCTCCGAGGTGATCGCCGAGGCCCGCGAGCACATCGTGCGCCTGGCCTGGCATCCCGCGCTCGTGCACTGGAACGGCAGCAACGAGAACGTCGAGGGCTACTACCACTGGGGCTGGAAGGAGACGCTGCCGGAGGACCAGGGGTGGGGGAACGCCTATTACACGGAGATCTTCCCGGCACTGCTCGCGGAGCTCGATCCCGCGCGCAGCTTCACGCCGTCCAGCCCCTACTCGCGGCCGCTGCTGGACCAGCCCCGCCATCCCGACCACGGGAGCATCCACAACTGGGTGGCCTGGGCCTCGGAGGAGGACAACGACTACGAGCGCTATCGCGACACGATCCCGCGCTTCTCCGCCGAGTTCGGGTACCAAGGGCCCGCGAACTGGGCGACCGTGGCCCGGGCCGTCACCGAGCGCCCGCTGCAGGCGGACTCCGCGACGATGCTGTCCCACCAGAAGGCGGTGGGCGGGCAGGACAAGCTCCGCCGCGGCATGGCCCCGCACCTGCCTGCGGTCCAGGGGTACGACGATTTCCACTTCGCGACCCAGTTGAATCAGGCCCGTGCCCTGATCTGCGGGATCGGGCACTACCTGTCGTACTGGCCGCGATGCGGCGGCACGATCGTGTGGCAGCTCAACGACTGCTGGCCGGTCACCTCCTGGGCCGCGGTCGACGGGGACCGGCGTCGCAAGCTGCTCTGGTACGCGCTGCGCGACCTCTACGCGCCGCTGCTGATCACGGTCCAGCCCCGGGAGAGCGGTCCTGTGGTGAGCGTGGTCAACGACAGCGCGACCCCGCTCGTCGGGGAGCTCCGGGTGCGCCGACAGGATCTGGCAGGGACGGTCGTGGCCGTCGAGGCCCTCCCGCTGCAGGTGGATGCCCGTTCCGCCGCGACCGTCCAGCTGCCGGAGGCCCTGCTCGCGCCCGCTGACTGCCGTGACCAGGTGCTCGTCGTGGAAGCGCACGACGGCGCCGAGGGGAGCCTGGGCCGCCACGTGCACTTCGTCGCCGAGGATCTGGCCTCGGATCTGGCCGACGACGCCTACTCCGCCACGGCCACCCAGGTCGAGGGCGGGGTCGAGATCTCCGTCCGTGCGCTCAGCACCGTGCGCGACCTCTGCGTGCTCGCCGACAAGGTCGATCCCGACGCGGTCGCGGAGACGCAGCTGCTGACGCTGCTGCCCGGAGAGACCGCCACGATCCACGTGCGCACCTCGGGGCAGGGATCTCCGGAGGACTATCTCGCGAACACCGTGCTGATGAGCGCGAACGATCTGGTGGCGCGGGCACGGGATCGCGCCCCGAACCGTGACCGGGGTCCTGGCCGTGCCACGCACGATGCCGCCGAGCAGGTGGGGTGATGACCGCGGGCCGGATCGGGATGCCCGCTCCGCGGTCGATGTGGTCCGCCGGCTTCGAGCAGTTCCATACGCTGGTGCTGCGCGGCGTCGAGGAGGCCGCGGTGCCGGCGGGATGCTCCGTGCTCAGCCAGACGGTGGCCACCCTCGAGGCGGAGCTCGAGGTGATCCGCACCTGGGCACGTCAGCGCCTGGTGGACGTGGTGATCCTCAAGGATCTCCGCCGTGACGACCCGCGCCCACCCCTGCTCCAGGCCGTCGGCCTGCCCTATGTGCTGGCCGGAGATCTCCGGCAGTCCCACGCAGCCGCCGCCGTGCTCACGGACAACGCAGGGTCGATGCGGAGCGTGCTGACAGATCTGAGGGCGCGCGGTCACGAGCGGATCGGCCATATCGGTGGGCCGGCCCGACTGCTGCACTCGCAGTGGCGCCTGGAGGCTTATGAGGACTTCGTGGCGCAGCACGGGCTCCCCTCTCTGCAGGGCGAAGGGGACTACAGCGCGGCCAGCGGCGCCCGGGCGGCGCGCTCCCTGCTCTCACTGGAGCAGCCGCCCACCGTTCTCGTGTTCGACAACGATGCGATGGCCATCGGCGCAGCGGACCTCATGACCGAGCTCGGCCTGGAGATCCCGCGGGACGTGTCCCTGGTGTCCTGGGACGACTCGCTCGCCTGCCAGACCCACGACCCGCCGCTCGCGGTGCTCGGCCACCGCGCACATCAGCTGGGGATCAGCCTGGGCGAGGTGGCGATCGAGGTGCTCGCCGGCCGCCACGACCGGCTGCGACGCGTCGAGGACACCCCGTCCGTGACGGCCCGCGGGTCGCTCTCCGGCCCCTCGCGCTGAGGGGACGCCGCCCTCGCCAGGCGCGGTGACGGCACCCTCGCCAGGAGGGAAGATGCCGCCCTCGCCAGGCGCGGTGGGGCGGCGTAGTCTGGAGGCACCGAGCAGGTCGCGCCGAGCAGAATGCACGGGGAGGTGTGTTCCATGGACTTCACGAGGAACATCGTCGTGGGGTACGACGACACCATGGCCTCCGCCGCGGCCGTTCGGTGGGCCGCGCATCTCGCCCGGAGTTCGGGCACGGGCCTCCGGATCGTGCATGCCTGGAGCTGGCCGTTGCTGAGCAGCGGCCTGGCGGGCCTTCCGGTGGCGGACTCCGCGGGACCACGCAACCAGGCGACACGGCTGCTGGAGGATGCGGCCGCGACGGTCTCCCTCCTGGTCCCCGAGATCACCGTGCAGACCGACCTCATCCCCGGCACCGCGCGGGACGTCCTGGACGATCTCTCGCAGACCGCGGAGCTCGTCGTGGTCGGCACCCGGGGCCTCGGGCCGGTGATGGGCGCTCTGCTCGGCTCCGTCAGCCGCGGGATCCTGCATGATGCGGGCTGTCCCGTGGCGGTGATCCGGTCGGAGCACCACGTCGGCGGGCCGGTCCTGGTGGCGTACGACGGTTCCGAGGCTGCCGGCGAGGCCGTCGATGTAGCCGCTGATCTGGCCGGAACCTGGGACTCGAGGCTGCGCATCGTGCATGTGCGCGACGACGAGCATGCGCCGTACGACCAGGTCGCAGAGGCCTGGAACGGGGGTGCCCGATCCCGGGGACTGCTCGATGAGGCCGCCGAGCGTGCCCGAACAGCGCACGACGGGCTCACGGTCGAGACGAGGATGCTGGAGGGTCGGTCCGCGGCGGACGGGCTGCTCACCGCGGCAGCAGGGGCCCGCATCCTGGTCATGGGCCATCGTGGCCTCACCCGAGGGGCGTTCGGATCCACCGCGCACGCCACGGTTCTGCACGCCACGGGGAACATCGCGGTGGTGCGACGGCCCTCCGACGAGTGACCTGACTCGCGTCTGCGCCCCTCAGGTTTGAACCATGGGCTGCCAGCCCGCTAAGCTGTTCGGCGGTAGCGTGTCCGAGCGGCCGAAGGTGCATCACTCGAAATGATGTGTGGTTAATAGCCACCGCGGGTTCAAATCCCGCCGCTACCGCCCTCGACCTGGAGATCGTCCAGGTCCACGAAGGCCCCCACCGGTTCCGGTGGGGGCCTTCGTCATGCCGAGGCGCGAACGGGTGGCGCCTCAGCTCCCGTGGCATGGGCTCAGTGAAGGCAGGGCCCCTGCGACGACGCGAGTCTCCAGCCAGGGATGCTGGATGCGGTCGCCGGGGTGGAAGCCTCGTGCGACCCGGACGCCGTTGGCGGACCGGCCCGATGAGAAGGCCGGCGAACGGGGACCGGACAGCAGGCACGAGGCAGCGGGGGACCGGACAGCAGGGGAGTGACTGCTGAAGACCGGACAGGTGGGTCGCGCGGCAATGGGCTGTGAGCACTGTGAGCACTGTGAGCACTGTGAGCACTGTGAGCCGTGTGAGCCGTGTGAGCACCGGAGGCCGCGGGCCCTCGGGTTTGCGACCTCTGCATGCAGGGCCACCCATGGAAGAGCTCCTCCCGTGACGCGCCCATCCTCTGGTGAGCTCCTCCTGCGCCGCCTCTTCTGATGAGCCCTTCCTGTACGCCCCTCTTCCCGAGTGCTGCGCCGTGCACGCACGCGCCCGCCCGAGCACCTCCCCCAACGGTGAGGTGTACAGGTGGTGCGGAGGCGGCGCCGCGGTACTCCTCCTCAGACCGCACCGGTGCACTGAGCCACGTGTCGACCAGATACTCACTCGACGAGGCTTCTCCACCCCGTGCTCAGACGCCGCCGCCGTGGGATCGCGCGGCCCCGCCGCCCGCGAGCTCCATTGCTCCCGGCACCTCGAAGCGCATGCTCACCCACGCTCCCCGGGAGCAGGGTCGTCTGTGCCCCTGCGCCGGCTCAGTCGACGGGCCCCGGAAGAGCGCGCTGACTAGCGGATACACGCAGGTTTCGCCTACCAGACACAGGGCCGATCCACCCAATCGAGAGAGTGTCGGGACGGTCACCCTCCAGAGGGCCCGTTCTGGCTTGACGACACCTTCGGATCTGCGTAATGTTCTTCCTTGTGCCCAGGAGAACGGGAAAACGGAAAGGCCGGAAGGCCAGCCCGGAAAACCCGAACTAAAGGCGCACAGCAGGTCTCTTCAAAATTCAATACGGTGCAGGTCACATCGCACCGAGTTGACACGAAGAACCGGAACTTGTTAAGTTATACGAGTTGCCCCGGAGCGAAGAGCTTAACGGCTTGGAAGTCCGAGTGCGCGTGTTGTTTGATATCTCAATAGCGTGTTTATTTGTTG
>NZ_BAAAIR010000102.1:0-21525 GCF_039526165.1 Brachybacterium tyrofermentans | reverse complement strand
GCAGCTGGGGATCGATCTTCTTCGGCATGCTGTCCATCCTCTCGGACTCAAACAGCAACGGCATCAAACCTGGGCCGATTCACACCGCCTTGGGCACGATGAACTGCTGGGCGAGCGAGGTCAGCACGGAGCCGACGTTCTTGCGCTCCTTGTTGATCGCGATGCTGATGGTGTTGCCGTCCGCGGTCATCTCGTCGACCTCGGTCCAGAACGACGCGACGCCGAGACCCTCGTCGATCTTGCCCAGCTCGAAGGTGTAGAGCACGTCGTCCGCCGTGAACTCGGAGCCGTCGTGCCAGGTGATGCCGTCCTGGAGGGTCAGGGTGATGGACTCGTTGCCGGAGACCTCGTGCTTGGCGGCGAGGCCCGCGAGGAGCTCGCCGGAGACGATGTCGAAGCGCAGCAGGGTCTCGTAGACGTACTGGGCGACGTTGTTGGAGGCCGGCCACGCCGGGGCGGCCGCGAAGGTGTTGAAGTTGGTGGGCGGGCTCCACTGGAAGCCGGCGATGAAGAGCTGGTCGGCGCCGTCGCCGCTGCGCCCCTTCCCTGCCTTGCCGTTGTTGCCGACGCCGACGAGCTCCTCGCCGCCGCCACCGCCGCTCTTGCCTCCACCACCGGTCGCACCGCCGCAGGCGGCCAGTGCCGCGGCGCCGCCGAGGGCGCCGGTACCCGCCATGAAGCGGCGGCGGGATGTTCCGCCGGGGAGTCGACGGGATCCAAGTTCAGTCATGGCAGACCTGCCTCTCTGTTCGCGCTCCCCCATTGGAGCGTCGGATCATCAGTGATCCATGACACTGATTGAACCCTCCCCCGCCAGAAAACATCCACTGGTAGGCGTTACGGTCCGATAACGATTGTGGCGAGCTTCACGACGTAAAACGTTGAGGTGACAAAGAGGCTCTGGCCTGCCCCGTTATCGACCGGCCCTTCCTGCCTCCCGGCGCCCGGGCGTGATTCTGCTAACTTGGCATCGGCACGACCGCCTGCGCGGATCCCCGGTGCAGGCCAGAGCCACGACCGGAAGGACGGAGGCAGGCGCCCGCATGGATCCCTTGGTCGGCGCGATCACGAGCACGTCGCTCGTGGAGAGCCAGCTGCTCCTCGTCGCCTTCGTGCTGTGCTCGCTGATCGGGCTCGAGCGCCAGTTCCGGCAGAAGGCCGCCGGCTTCCGCACCCACGTGCTCGTCGGCCTCGGCTCGTGCGCCTTCACCCTGGTCTCGGTCTACGGCTTCGCCGCCGTGCTCGGGGACGACGTGCGCCTGGACCCGTCGCGCATCGCCGCACAGATCGTCTCCGGCATCGGCTTCCTCGGCGCGGGCGTCATCTTCAAAGGACGCAATGTGGTGCGGGGGCTGACCACGGCCGCCACGATCTGGGTCGCCGCCGCCGTGGGCATGGCCTGCGGAGCCGGCATGCTGTCGCTGGCCGTGCTGCTCACGGCGCTGCACCTGCTGACGCTGTTCGTGGTCGCACCGCTGCTGCGCCGGCTCCCCTCCCCCGATGCGAAGCGCCTGCTGCGGATCACCTACGCCGACGGCGCCGGCGTGCTGCGGGACCTGCTCGCTCTCGCCACCGCGATGGGGTTCACCAGCTCGATCGAGCACAGCCGCCGCACCGAGCGGGACGGCCATCGATTCGTGGTGATGGACGTCCGGTTCCACGGCAGGCCCCCGGTGCGCGACCTGATCCCCCAGTTCATGGAGCTCGACGGCGTGGACCGGGTCATGCTGCGCACCAGCGGCGAGGACGCCGACGACGAGGATGTCAGTTCCTGAGGGCGACCCGTCGACGGGCCATGATCTGCCGCGCGGCCACGTCGGCGCCGGCGAGCAGGGGTGACGGCACCCCCGGGCTGGCCCCGATAGCGCTGCCGGGCTGGGTGCTCGCAGCGGGGATGCCGAGCACGATCACGGCGGGATCCTCGGTGCCATCGGCGGCGACCAGGTTGTGCCCTCCGCGGGCGGACTCCGCGGCGTCCGCCCGTGTGGCCTCGAGGCTCTGGGTGGGGACACCGTCGACGGTGTGGATGCGGGCGCGCCCGGTGCGGAGCAGCTCCCGCAGCAGCGGGTCGTCGGTCTGCGGGATCCGTCCCTTGGACATCCGTGTCTCCAGCAGCACGCGTGAGGACGCGGAGCGGCCGGTGATCGCCGACCGGCCGAAGAACCGGCCGCGGGTCTCGTCGACCCCGATGCTCAGCTCGGGCCCCAGCAGCTCGATCACCCCGGCCTCGATCAGGGCGAGGACCAGGCGGACCCGGTCCGCAGGAGGACCCGAGGCGAGCGCGAGGGAGTCGCCGTCGAACCAGCCCAGCACATCCCGGGCCAGGGACTCGCCGTGGAAGGCGCCGAGCCCGGTGAGACGGCCGACGTGCCGGCGCAGGGCGCCCATCGCCCCGTTGACCGCAGCGCGGGGGTGGTGGGCGGGGTCGGAGAGCGAGCCGAGCTCGTCCTCGATCAGGCGGGCGACCAGGGCGTCCCAGGCCTCGCCGGTGACGGGCCGGCCGTGGGTGGGGCGGTGCAGCTCGTCGAGCGTCCAGGTCCAGCGGGGGTCGGTGATCGCCGCGCTGAGCACTGCGTCGACCGCGTCCTGCGTGGTTGAGGCGTCGAGGGCGGGCAGCCAGCCTCCGCGCACGGCGCCGGGCACGTGGTCCGTGAGGGCGTCGAGGTAGGCGCGCGCGAACTCCCGGCAGAGCACGGGCCACACCTCGGCGGCGAAGTCGACGTCGGAGCGTTCTGCCAGCTCGCCGAACCATGCACGGGTGGCCCAGCGGGCGGTGAAGGGTCGCACGGAGCGGCCGCCGTCGGGCTTGGACCGGTAGGGCACACCGCGGCGGGAGCCGACGACGAGGCGGGGCTCCCGTCCGCTGGGTGCATAGTGCAGGCGGCCGGTGAGATCACCGGGGATGCGCCGCGCGGCGCCGCCCCAGTCGGCGACCAGCTGTCCGATCACGTCGAAGAAGTTCGCTCCGAGGCCGCGCACCAGCACGGTCTCCCCGGCGGGCAGTCCCGTGTAGCGGCGCTCGGCGGGCATGCCGGGTTCTGCGCAGCGCAGGCCGTGGCGGTCGGCCGCCTCGATCAAGGCGGTGACCTCGGGGTCGCGACGGGCCTGGACCATCCCCTGGGCGAGGACCACGGTGGGGGCGGCGAGACGGCGGCCGTCGGCCAGCACCACCACGGTCTCCTGCCCGTCGCGCGCGAGGTCCACGACGAGTCCGTGGATCTCCTGGACCTCGACGTGCCCGGCGGCGATCGCGGCGTCGAGCTGATCGCGGAAGTAGACGCCCTGCAGCCGGCGGGTCGGGAAGCTCGCCCCGACCAGGGTGCGGGCCTCCTCGAGCACCCAGGATCGCTGCGGATGGCCACCGGAGGCGGTGACGGTGCGGGCCCACTGCACGAGGTCCGGACCGGGGGCGGCCGGGCCGCTCATCGGGGTGGAGTCGTCGGGATGGATGGTGGTCGCGTCGGCCTGCGTGTTGTTGAGGTACTCACCGGGCTGGTCGATCCGCCAGGTGGCGCCGGCGCCCACGGACGTCGCGTCGATGACGGCCAGGCGAGCGGGCGGCGCGCCGTCGGCCTCCGCGCGGGCGGCGGCGCGCAGCACGGTCGCGACGCCGCGCGGTCCCCCGCCGACGATGATCGCGTCGAGGGTGCCGCGCTCCGGGGCCGTCATCGGGCGTCTACCGGTTCTCGGGTGCTGTCCCGGACGGATCCGTCGGCGTCGATCTCGTCGAGACGGGAGCCGGTGCGGGTGACGCCGTGCTCGTCGACACGGGGGCGCACCTCGACCGTGCCGTCGCTGAGGCCGACCTCGACGTCCACCTCGTAGACCGTGCGCAGGGTCGGCGCCTGCAGCGCGTCGGCGGGGCTGCCGTCGGCGGTGATGCGACCGTCGTGCAGCACGATCACCTGGTCGCAGTAGCGGGCGGCGTGGTTGAGGTCGTGGATGGCGATCAGGGCGCTGATGCCCTCCTCGCGGGTGATCTGGCGGACCAGCTGCAGGGTCTCGATCTGGTAGCGCAGGTCGAGCGCGCTGGTGGGCTCGTCCAGCAGCAGCACGCGGGTCTCCTGGGCCAGCGCCCGAGCGATCAGCGCGCGCTGGGCCTGACCGCCGGAGAGCTCGGACATGCTGCGCTCGGCGAGGTCGGTGAGGCCCATGCGCACGATCGCGTCCTCGACCGTCGCCCGGTCCTCCTGCCGCGGGGCGATGCCGAAGTGCGGGGTGCGGCCCAGCATGACGGCCTCGCGCACGGTGAGGTCGAAGGGGGCGTCGCCGGCCTGCGGCACGTAGCCGACGACCTTGGCGAGCTCGCGGCGACCGAGCGAGGAGGTGTCCCGGCCCTCGACGGCGACCCGGCCGGCCTTCGCCCGGTGCACCCCGGCGATGGCCTTGACCAGCGTTGACTTCCCGGAGCCGTTGGGGCCCAGCAGGGCGCAGAACGCTCCCGGTGCGACCTCGAAGGAGATGTCCTCGAGGATCCTGCGCTTGCCGTAGGCGAAGGAGAGGTGGTCGACGGAGAGGCTCACTTCAGGGTGTTCCTTCGCGTGAGGATGAGATAGATGAACACGGGGCCGCCGATGAAGGCGACCACGATGCCGACGGGCACGACGGCGGGAGCGATCACCGTACGCCCCACGGCGTCGGCGACCAGCAGGAGCAGCCCGCCGGAGAGTGCCGCGAAGGGCAGCAGGTGACGGTGGTCGGCACCGATCGCGAGGCGTGCGATGTGCGGGCCGACGAGGCCCACGAAGCCGATGATCCCGCAGAAGCTGACCACGATCGCGGCGAGCGTGACCGACAGGGCGATCAGGCCCACGCGCAGCGGGCCCACGTTCACGCCGAAGCTGCGGGCGGCGTCGTCGCCCGCGAAGGCGATCGCGTTGAGGTCCTTGGAGAACCACATCGTCAGCGGGAGGGCGAGCACGGTGACGGCGCCGACGATGAGCACGTCCTGCCAGCTGGCGTCGTTCACCGACCCGAAGGTCCAGCGGATGATCGCCTGCAGGGTGTTCTCGTTCGCGGTGAACTGCAGCGCCGAGGTGAGGGCCTCGAAGATCTGGGTCATGGCGATGCCGAGCAGCAGCAACGTGGCGACGGCCATGCGGCGGGCGGTCGCGATGCCGAGCACGAGCGCGGAGACCATGAGCGACATGACCATGGCGCCGGCGATCGTGGCCCAGGCCGGGAGCTGGTTGGTGCCGGCGAGGGTGATCACGAGGGCCGCGCCGAAGGCCGCCGCCGGGGAGACGCCCAGGGTGAAGGGGCTGACCAGCGGGTTGCGGAGCAGCCCCTGCATGAGCACGCCGGAGACGGACAGCGCGGCGCCGGCGGTGAAGGCGAGCAGCACGCGGGGCAGGCGCAGCTGGGTGATCACGGCGTAGGAGGAGGCGAAGTCGGCGCTGATCGTCCCGCCGAGGATGCTCACCTGGATCGAGCGGAGCACGTCGCCGAAGCCCATGCCGGCGGTGCCGATGGTCACCGAGGTGATCAGGGCGAGCACGGAGACGACGAGGCCCACGGCGAGGACCAGGCGCTTGCGCAGCTCGTGGCTGCGGGCGGGAGCCGATGCCGGGGCCGGAGCCGGAGCGGGCGACTTCTCGAGGGTGGCGGTCACGGCTGCGGCCCCTGCACGTAGTCGGCCGGGTCGGAGAGCTCGGTGTCCTGGAACTCGGTGACCCAGCGGGTGAGGTACTCATCGGGGTCCACGTCGGCCATCTCCCGGGGATGGAGCCAGGCGCCGAGGTAGAGGGCGCCGATCGACTTGCCCAGCGCGCTGGTGGCCCAGCCGTTGGCGACCGCGACGTTCCCCTCGGCGAGGGCGGTCATCCCGCTCCAGCCGGGGCGCGCGGCGAGATCGGCGCGGAGGTCCTCGAAGCGGTCCACGGGCTCGGCGGAGGGCTCGAACTCATGGATCACGAACTCGGGGTCGCGCAGCACGACCTCGCTGGGGTCGACGGTCAGCTCCTCCTGGGCGTCGCCGCCGGAGGCGTCGTCGAAGATGTTGCTGCCGCCGCCGGCGAGGATCATGGCGTGGAAGCCGGAGCCGGGCAGGGTGGTGAGGTACGGCTCGACGGTCTCGAAGTAGACCGGGACGGGCTCGACGTCCGCGAGGCGCTCGGTGAGCAGGCCCGAGATCTCGTCCTTGAACTCGAGCACCGTCCGGGCCCCGTCGTCGGCCCCGAACACCCGGCCGAGCAGCGTGATGGTGGCGTCGACGACCTCGGTGTCCCAGGCGGTCGCGACGACCAGCGGGATGCCGAAGGGCTCGAGCTGCTCGGCGGCCTCCTGCCAGACGGCGTTGCGGGGCAGGATCACGACGTCGGGCGAGAGCTTCGCGATCGCCTCGTAGTTGAGCTGGTCCAGTCCCTCGGCGATGACCTGGCTCTCCTCCAGCGGCAGGTACGGCAGGCGATCCAGGGAGGCGCGGTCCACGCCCACCACCGTGTCGCCGGCGCCGATCGCGCGCACGAACTCATTGGTGTAGCTGTTCAGCACCACGGCTTTCTGCGCGGGGCCGGGCAGCACGACCTCGCGGCCCTGGTCGTCGGTGATGGTGATCGAGGTGTCCTCGTCGCTCACGGCGGAATCGCCCTCCACCGTGACCTCGCCGCAGGCGGCGAGGCCCAGGACGGGCACAGTGGCGAGAACGGCGCCGAACAGGGTACGGCGACGGAGTGCGGGTTGCGTGGGGGTCATGGTTCCTCGAGGGGTTCAGCGGGGAGGACGGGGAAGGTGCAGGAGGGTCAGGCCGCGGCCTGCTCGGCGTCGGGCAGCGAGGGCTCCCCGAGGCTGAGCATGAGGCGGTTCGCCCAGGCGAAGAAGGCGGCGGCGGTGAGCACGTCGGCGATCTGGGGTTCGGTGAGCTCCAGGCGGCGCAGCGCGTGGATCGCCTCGGCCGTGAGGAGGGGGCGCGGGCGAGAGAGCTCAGCGGCCGCGGTGACCACGGCGCTCCAGCGCTCGTCCTGCACGGCGCTCAGAGGGGCGAGCTCCGCAGAGATCCAGTCGGCGTCACGCTCGAGAGCGGCGGCGAGCAGGGCGTCGACGTCCTCGGGCCGCTTGGAGAAGCCGGCGGACTTCCTCGCGTGCACGGAGGCGCAGTAGATGCAGTCGTTAACCTTGCTGGTCACGGCGGCGGCGAGCTCGCGCTCGGCCTTGGGGGCGCCGTCCCGCGGCAGGAAGATCGCGTTGTCCAGGGCGCTGCGGGCCTTCGTGATGCCCGGAGTCTGCGAGAGCATCCGGAAGTAGACGCTGTTGGTGCTGGCCTTGGACGCGAAGGAGTCGCGCTGGAGCTCGGTGAGCTCGTCCTCTGCAGGCACCTCGACCCATGGCTCCCACTGGAGCTGCTCGCGGGTGAAGACAGACGGGCGGGTGCGGCCGGTGACGGTGGTCCCGCCGTGCTCGGCGGCGCGGCCGTGGGTGTGCGTCAGTCGCACGGGGGCGTCGGCCGACGGGACCTCGAGGTCATGGAGCGCGGCGAGGCCGGCGACGAGGCGCTGGAGGTAGCTCTCGAAGGAGACGAGCTGGCTGATGAGCACGGCGATCGGTGAGCTGACGCCGGCGTCGAGCAGTCGCTGCTGGTCGGCGCGGGTGGTCAGCGCCGGGGAGATCGACAGCAGGTCGACGTGATCCCGCAGGGCGTTGAGCGTCGCGGCGTCGAGGGTCGCGCCGTCGGGGCCGCGGAGGTCGGTGGCGACCGGATCGGCGGCGGTGAGCTGTGCGTCGGCCCCCTGGGCACGGTGCCACTGGGCGAGCGGGCCGCTGCCCTGCCAGTCCGCGGTGACGGCGGCCAGGGCGTGCAGCACAGCAGCAGGCAACGGTTGCTCGCTGCGGTACAGCGCGTCGTAGGCCTCACGGGTGTGGGCGAGGACCTCGGGGCGCAGCACCGTGAGCGTCTCGCGGGCTTCCGGGGCATCCGTGAGGACAGCGGCAAGGATCTGGTGGGCGTCGAGAGAGCTGGTCGCATCTGACATGACGACATCTTATGCATGACCCAAGTTGAACTTTGCGGATGGCTGAGGTGTCAGTGGTCACCCGCTTGGTGACCGATCAGTCATCTGCGGCCTGGGCTTTTGCTGCTGCAGAGCGCTGATCTGCAGGAAGTATGGGCCGGTTCGCGCTGGTCGCCAGAGACGGACCGGGATCCCTGCTCGCTCACAGCGGAATGCCCCGTCGTCGCCGGTTCACCGTCCGTCACCGCAAGCGTTCGAACCTCGACCGCCCGGCTGGCGGTCAGTCGGCTGGCGGTAGATCGGCGCAGAGTCCGGGGCCCGCCATCTACAGTCGCGCCATGACATCGCCAGCGCCTCTCGCCGCCAGGTTCTCGGTCGACTCGGGAGATTCCTCCGCAGATGAGTCGATGCCCCAGGACGAGGTCGACCGGGGAGGCCACGGCCAGCTCACCGTCGAGGTGACCGAGAGGGCCACCGAACCTCAGGACCACAGCCTGTCCGTCGACTTCGGGGATCTCCTCTTCTGGATCTCCCCTGAGGTCACCACAGACTTCCGTCTCAGTTCGCTGACTCTGCTCGGCACCTCTGCGCATATCGGGTGCGGCAGGCTCTCCGCGTCGCTCGCCTCGACGGGCTCGCCGGGGGCGCCGAACGGGAGGCTCGACGCGATCGAAGAGTGGACCGTGTCGATCGATCGCGACTCGGTCACCGCTCCCCCGCTCGTGGAGGAGGGCTACGAACCATTGCCCCGGACGGGGTCCTGGCGCGACGGCGCCGCATCCGTCGCGCTCACGATCGATCCCGACGGCGTGGTCCGCAGGATCGTGCTGAGGCTCGACCGGAGCCGGCTTCGCGCGTAGCGGGCGTCGTGGTCCGACTGCCGACCTTCAGCCCTCGAGCCAGCGGGGCTCGACGAGTGTGACGCGGGGACCGGCACCCTCGACCTGCAGCAGCCGGACGAGCTCCTGGACGGCGAGCTCGCTGATCTCGATCCGTCGGGGGTCGAGCTGCGGCACGGAGGCCAGCAGCGGGCTGACGTCCACGAGGTCCTCGCCGCTGAGGGCGATGAACAGCCGGGTGTCGTCCACGAGGGCGCCGGTCGCCGCCATCGCGAACAGCACCTGGCGCACGCCGGTGATGCCGAACAGTGCGGTGCGCTGGTTCGGGAGGGTCAGGCGCAGCGCCTGGTCCGGCACGTCGGCCAGCGGGACAGCGTCCAGCACGACCTCGAGGCCCTCCTCCGAGGCGGCGTCCTCCACCCCGGCAAGGAAGCGGGCGACGTCGTTGCGGGAGCGCTTGCGCCCGGGCTCGCCGAACAGGAGCAGACGGTCGCACTGCTCCTCGACGGCGCGCTCGACGATCATCCCGCCCAGCATCTCGAAGTCGAGGTCCACGACAGAGCCCTGCGGGAACTCGTCGGGCTTGCCGATGGTCACGAAGGGCAGCCCCGACTCGATCACCGGGGCCACCCGTTCGTCGTGCCGTCCCAGCTCCATGAGGATCAGCGCCTCGCACACCCCTGTGCGCACCACACGGCGTATGCCCTGCGCCCCTTCCTGGGCGGTGACCAGCAGGATGTCGTAGCCGTAACGGCGGGCCTCGCGGGCGATCGCGCCGATGAACACCATGAGCACGCCATCATCGGACTCCGCCTCCGGGACCATCAGACCGATCACGCCGCTGCGCTGGGAGCGCAGGGTGCGGGCCCCGGAGTTGGGGTGGTAGCCGAGCTTCTCGATGGCGTCCTCGACCCGGGCCCTGGTGGCCTCGGAGATGGGGCGGGATCCGGTGAGCACGTAGCTCACCGTGGACTGGGAGACCCCGGCCAGTCGGGCGACGTCCTGGCTCGTCGGTGCTTTCTTCCTCACCGCCACCCCCTACCCTTCCTTCGGGCCACCGCTCACGCGGCGGTCAGACCAGAAGTCCCAGTCTTCCATGCGGTCAGGGCCTGGCTGCGCCCATCGGCGACATCCAGGACGCGGGCGCTCTCGAGAGCCTCGTCGAGGATCTCGGCGAGGTCCACTCGGCGTCCCGTGTCCGCGGCGCGCACCGCGGCCTCGACGATCGCCTGGGTCCACACGTTCCCGTGCACCTCGGAGGCGGGGACGTCCCCGCCGCGCAGGGCGGCGCAGAAGCCGGCCAGGGAGGCGTCGAGTTCCCAGAGCTCGTCGGCGGCGGGGTTGCGTCCAGCGATCTCCTCGCCGTCCTCGGGGTTGGCGGCGGGAGGCGTCTCCCCGTCCCAGCTCACCGAGCCGTTCGCGCAGCTCAGCAGCCAGTCGCCGTTCCAGCTGGTCTCGCCGCCGGGAGCGGCCCAGGATCCGGAGAAGGTGTGGACCGCCCCGGTGTCATAGGTGATCGCGACGGTCGCCGCGGCGTCCCCGGCGTACCAGCTCCACGGGGGGTTGTAGGAGCTGGCGGTGACGGAGACGGGGTTGCCGTCCAGCAGCACCCGCCCGGCGTCGAAGGCATGGATCGCCATGTCGACGATCAGGGGATGGTCCATCTCGTCCCGGAACCCGCCGAAGCGGGGTGCCTTGTAGAACCGGGTGTCCACGATTCCGGCGCCGCCGAGCTCGTCGGCGAGCCGCCTCGTCTCGTGCAGATGAGGATTGTTGCGACGGGACTGGGAGACCATGAACAGCTTCCCCGTCGCCTCGGCGTGCCCCGCCAGGGAGACGGCCTCGGCAAGGGTCGCCGCGCAGGGCTTCTCCCCCAGCACCGGGAACCCGGCGTGGAGCGCATCGGCCGTGACGGCGTGATGGGCGGCGGGGATCGTCACGTCGATCACGGCCTCGGCCCCGGCCTCCCGGGCGACGGTGACCGTATCGGTGCCCGTGGCGATCCCGGTGCGGAGATCGGCGGGCACGACCTCCTGGACCGCACTGCGTGCAGCGCCGTCGATCACGTCGACCACCCCGACGAGCTGGGCGTCGGCGCTGCGCAGCACGGTGCCGATCCACGCCCTGCCCATGCCGCCGGCGCCGACCACGACGACCTTCACGGGAGTCTGTGCTGCGAGGTTCGATGCTGTGGCGCTCATGCGCTCTTGCCCGCCGCCTCGGCGTCGCCCAGGCCCTGACCGCCGGAGCCGGTGAGGAACCAGTCGGTCTCGTAGCGGTCCAGGAAGGGCACCTCGCGGTCGCCGGCGGCCGGGCGTGCCCAGCTCACGCCGTTGGCGACCACCCGGCGCACGTCGGTGTGCTGGTAGACGGGGTAGTCCTGGTCCCCGGGGCTGAAGTAGAAGATCTTGCCCTTGCCGCGGCGGAAGGCGCAGCCCGAGCGGAACACCTCTCCCCCGCTGAAGGACGAGACGAACACCAGCTCGTCGGGCACGGGGATGTCGAAGTGCTCGCCGTACATCTCCTGCTCGGGGATGACGATCGGGTGGGGCACGCCCTCGGCGATCGGATGACTGGGGTTCACGGTCCACACCAGCTCGCGATCGGCCTCGTTGCGCCAGCGCAGCGTGCAGGTGGTGCCCATCAATCGGGTGAACGGCTTGGACCAGTGCCCGGAGTGCAGCACCACCAGGCCCATGCCGGCGAGCACGTGCTTCTGGACGCGTTCGGCGACTTCGTCGGAGACCTCGTCGTGGGCCATGTGACCCCACCAGGTGAGCACGTCGGTCCGGGCGAGGACCTCCTCCGTGAGCCCGTGCTCAGGATCATCCAGCAGTGCGATGTGAGTGGTGACGTCGTCCCCGAGGTTCTCGACGATGCCGGCACGGATGGCGGAGTGCATGCCCTCGGGATAGTGGTCGCGCACGCGCTGGTCGCGCTGCTCGTGGCGGTTCTCGCCCCAGACGGTGACGCGCAGCGGGGTGGTGGGCTCGAGAGCCATGGAACAGGTCCTTCCGAGGGGTGGGGTCAGTCGATGACAGGGAGTGCGGAGGGTGGGGTGATGCGGGGCGTGGTGGCGCCGTGGTCAGAGGGATCGATTTCTCATTTGACGGCGCCGCCGGTAGCTCCGGCAGCGATGTACTTCTGAGCGGCGATCATCAGCGCCACCGCGGGCACCGAAGCGATGACGGCCGTGGCCATCACAGAGCTCCAATCGGTGTCGTTGGTGCCGATGTAGTTGTAGAGGCCCAGCGTGACAGGACGGATCGTTTCGCCGGTGGTGAGGGTCAGCGCCATGAGGAAGTCGCTCCAGGCGAAGAGGAACGAGAAGATCCCGGCGGTGATCAGCGAGTTGATGCTCACCGGGAGCACGATCGACCAGAACGCCCGCACGTGGCCGCAGCCATCGATGTGCGCGGCCTCGACGATCTCCTTCGGGAAGGATTCCATGAACGCACGGATGATGAGGATCGAGAACGGGATACCGGCGGTGGCGTCGGCCAGGATCAACCCGGGGATCGTGTTGAGCAGACCCACCGTGTTGTAGGCCGTGTACAGCGCGTTCGCGATCACGATGCCGGGGATCATCTGTGCGATGAGGACCACGAACAGCACCACGCCGCTGCCCCGGATGGGGAACTGCGCCAGCGCGTAGGCGCACGGGGTCGCGATCACCAGCGACAGGATCGCCGCGCCGACGGCGACGATCAGCGAGGTGACGAGGTTCTGCCCCTGGTCGCTGATGGCGCTGGCATAACCGCTGAAGTCCGGGTTCAACGGCAGCAGCTGGGCGTTCAACGTGTTCCCGCCGGGGGCGAGCGAAGCGTTGACCATCCAGTAGATGGGGAACAGCATGATTGCGATGAACACGATCCCGAGGGCGGTGCGCAGTCCGCGCCGGGTCGGGGAATTGCGGGAGAGGACGGGACGGTGTCGCGATGGCGCCGTCCCGGGCCTGTGCTCGAGGGTCGTCGTCATGGCCTCATCCCTCCTTCATCGCGCGGGAGTTGGCGCGCAGATAGACCACCGAGAACAGCAGCGCGATGACGATGAGCACGTTGCCCAGTGCAGCGCCCTGCCCGAAATCGAACTCGATGAAGCTCATCTCATAGCTGCGGGTCGCGATGGTCTGGGTGGCGTTCGCGGGTCCGCCGCCGGTCAGTCCCAGGATCAGGTCCAGGACCTTGATCGTGTAGATCACCCCGAGCAGGAGCACCACGGAGACGACGGGTCGCAGCAGCGGCAAGGTGACGAACCGGAATGAGGACCACCCGGTGGCACCGTCGATCTCCGCCGCTTCGTAGAGCTCCGTGGGGATCGCCTGCAGCCCGCTGTACAGGAGCACCACGTTGAACGGGATGCCGAGCCAGATGTTCACCATCACCACCGCGATCAGAGCCGTATCAGAGCTGGTGAGCCACGGGATCGGTGCGGAGATGAGGCCGATCGCCTTGAGGGACTGGTTGAGGATCCCGCTGTCCTGCTCGAGGATCCAGCGCCATACGGCCGCCGAGACGATCATCGGCAGCAGCCACGGCAGGAGCAGCATCGAACGCAGCAGACCGGACAGCGGGAAGCTCTTGCGGAAGAACAGAGCAAGCCCCATCCCGATCACGAACTGACCGGCGATCGAGACGACGGTGAAGATCGCCGTGTTCGCGAGTGCCTTGGCGAAGATCGGATCGGCGAACACCGCCGCATAGTTCGCGAGGCCGACGAATGGCGCCTCCCCGCTGAAGAACGTCGCGGAGGTGTACTCCTGGAAGCTCATCGTGAAGTTCTTGACGATGGGGAATCCGAAGAACAGCGCCAGATAGATCGCGGCGGGGGCGATGAAGCCGTAGCGCACCGCGGCGGAGCCGTCCATCCGACGGCGCCGCCGGGGAGGGGCATGGGCCGCAGGGACGGCGGCGTCAGTGGTAGTGGTCATGGCGATCTCGGAGCGGGCGCTCAGCCGAGCGAGTCGGCGGCGTCGGCGAAGGCGGTCTGCGGATCGGTGCCGTCCACGAGCACCTGCTGGTAGGCGGTGTAGATCGCCTTCGCTGTGGCGGGCCACTCCGTGCCCAGCTTCCCGGTGCGGGAACGGGCGGTGGAGACCTGCTCGACGAAGGTCGCCAGCTCCGGGTGGTCCTGGGCGAACGTCTTCGCAGCCTCCATATCGGCAGGGATCGTGTTGCGCGCAGTGCCCATCGCCATCTGGTTCTCGGGAGAGACGAACTTCTGCAGCACCTCGGCAGCCTTCTTCTGCTTCGCGTCGTCACCGGTCTGTGGGATTGTCCAGACCTCGCCGCCCAGCGGTGCCACGGAGGCGTCACCCGCTGCGGGCACCGGGATGATCACCACATCCCACTCGAGGTCCGGGGCATCGGTCTGGAGACCGACGATGTTCCAGGGCCCGTTCACCACCATCGCGGCCTTGCCAGCCTTGAACTGGTCGATCGCATCGCCCTGACCCCAGTTCACGACGCCCTGGGACGCGGAGCCATCGGCCACGAGATCCGACCACAGCTGCGCGGCCTCGGCCACCTCCGGGGTGCCGATATCAGTCTCATCGCCACCGTTGGACCACATGAACGGCAGGAACTGCCACGTGCCTTCATAGGTGGCGATAGCCGAGAACGCGAGGCCGTAGACGTCGTCATGGGTGAGGGCCTTGGCCGACGCCTTGAGCTCGTCCCAGGTGGTGGGCGGCTCGACGCCGGCCTCCTTGAGCATCGTGGTGTTGTAGAACAGCGCGATCGTGTTGACCGTCGGGGCCAGTCCATAGACCTTTCCCTCGAACGTCCCGGCCTCCAGGATCTCCTTCGCGAAGCCGGAGGTGTCGATCCCGAAGTCCTCGAGCGGGACGAGCGCCCCGGAGCTGGCGATCTCCTGCAGATCCGGGTTGTCCAGCATGAGCAGGTCCGGGAGCGTCTTGGACGAGCTCATCTGGAGGACCTTCGCGATGAGCTGTTCACCGGGAACCTTCTCCCGGGCGATGCTCACCCCGACCTCAGAGCCCACGGCGTCGAGGGTCTCCTGGATGACCTTGTCATCGGCCGGGGTGTTGTAGTAGTCGACCACCCGGATGCTGTCGGGATCCCCGGAGGAGGAGCCGCCGCCTGATCCGCCGCAGGCGGCGAGGCTCAAAAGCCCCGGCACTGCGGCGAGTGCGCCGAGAGTACGCCGGGAGGGGCGGAAGCCCGACTCCGAGCTGGGAACGCGGACGGAGGCGGCGGAAGTGCGGGCACGCGGCTGATGGGACATCATCGTCTCTCTTCTCAAGTGCAGATCGATTCGAATCGATTCTGGGGAGCAGTGGGGCGGTCGTGCTCAGTGGGGGTCGAATGCGAGGCGGAGCGCCGACACTGGCGGCCCCGCGCACTGCGGTGTCCGCCATCATGTCCGAGCATCCACGCCTGCGCAAGGGCCTGATCACGACCACGCCCGCCGCCGTCGAGGAGCGCCTGCCGACCTCCGACGGTTCCTGCAGGCCGGCGCGGGTCCACCCGCAGGCCCCCGGGGATAACGAATCATCGATTCGTATTGCACACTCCTGCGGACCATGCCGCGCCCGCAGGACCAGCCCGCTGTCCACCTGTTGTCCGACAGGGCGCTGACGTCTGACCTCGCACGGGCCGGACGGGCCGGCGCCGCCTCGGACCGGATTCTCGCGTCGGCCCCGGCGAAGGCGTCCCGGCCGGCGCGGGCGGCTCCCCTCACAGACGGGCCGCGCCGCCGCTGCGCCGGCACCCTTCGGTGCTAGCGTGCCAGGGTGACCGTCTCGGAATCTCACCCTCCCGCCCTGTCCACCTCCTCCACCCCGGAGGGCCGCGGAGGCGGGAGCGTCGGCTTCGACCCGGAGCAGTACATCGCACTGCAGTCGCGCCACATCCAGGAGCGCCGCGAGCAGATCGGCGGCAAGCTGTACCTCGAGATGGGCGGCAAGCTCTTCGACGACCACCATGCCGCACGGGTGCTGCCCGGCTTCACCCCGGACAACAAGATCGCGATGCTCGAGAGGCTCAAGGACGAGCTGGAGATCCTGGTGTGCCTGAACGCCAAGGACCTCGAGCGCCAGAAGGTGCGCGCCGATCTGGGCATCACCTACGAGGACGACGTGCTGCGCCTCATCGACGTCTTCCGCGAGCACGGCTTCCTGGTCGAGAACGTCGTGCTCACCCAGCTCGAGCAGTCCAACCACGTCGCCCACGCCTTCATCGAGCGCCTGCAGCGGCTGGGGCTGAAGGTGGCCCGCCACGGCGTGATCCCCGGCTACCCGCAGGACACCGCCCGGATCGTCTCCGAGCAGGGGCTCGGCGCGAACGAGTACTCGACCACCCAGCGCGACCTCATCGTGGTGACGGCGCCGGGGCCGGGCTCGGGCAAGCTCGCCACGTGCCTCTCGCAGATCTATCACGACCACGCCCGGGGGATCCCGGCCGGCTACGCGAAGTTCGAGACCTTCCCGATCTGGAACCTCCCGCTCGAGCATCCGGTGAACCTCGCCTATGAGTCCGCCACCGCGGATCTGGACGACATCAACCTCATCGACCCGTTCCACCTGGCCGCCTACGGCAAGCAGGTCACCAGCTACAACCGCGACGTCGAGGTGTTCCCGCTGCTGCGCACGCTGCTGGAGAAGCTCACCGGCGCCTCGCCCTACGCCTCCCCCACGGACATGGGTGTGAACATGGCCGGGAACTGCATCGTGAACGACGAGGTGTGCCGCGAGGCCTCGCGGCAGGAGATCATCCGGCGCTACTACAAGGCCGCTGTGGACGAGCGCATCAACGACCACGACGACGTGGTCTCCCAGCGCGTGGCCATGGTGATGAGCAAGGCCGGCTGCCGGGTCGAGGACCGGTCCGTCGTGGGCCCCGCGCTCGCGATCGAGGAGGCCACCGAAGAGCCGGGCTCCGCGCTCCAGCTGCACGACGGCACCATCATCACCGGGAAGACCTCACCCCTGCTGGGCTGCTCGGCCGCGATGGTCCTCAACGCGCTGAAGCACCTGGCCGGGATCGACGACACCGTGCACCTGCTCTCCCCCAGCTCGATCGAACCGATCCAGACCCTCAAGACGGAGCACCTGGGCTCGCGCAATCCGCGTCTGCACACCGACGAGGTGCTCATCGCCCTGTCCGTCTCCGCCTCCTCCGACGAGCACGCCCGGCGTGCGCTGGACGAGCTGCGGAACCTCTCCGGCTGCGATGTGCACACCACGACCATCCTGGGCACCGTGGACGAGGACATCTTCCGCAATCTCGGGATCTTCGTGACCTCGGAGCCCCGCTTCCAGCGGAAGTCGCTCTACCACAAGCGCTGATCCGCGCCGGGTCGCCTCAGGGCAGGGAGATCAGCGCCTGCACCGGGGCGTGGTCCGACGGGTAGGCGCCCACCTCGTCGCGCCAGACGTTGATCGCGGCCTTGTCGGTGGTGAACTCCTCGGTGACCAGCACCCAGTCGATGCGGGTACCGCCGTCGACCGGGTCGTCGTAGCCGGGGAAGGTGCCCCACGCCGGGGTCACCTGCTCCTCCGCGACGTCCCAGGTGTCGCGCGTGGGACCGTCGGTGACCAGCGTCGTGTACGCGCCGGAATCGTGGGCCACCGAGTTGAAGTCGCCGGTGACGATCGTGGGCAGCTCGTCGAGCTCGCCGCCCTCGAACAGGTCGATCATCGCCTCGCCGCTCTTGATGCGCGCGGGCTCGGACTGATGATCGAAGTGGGTGTTGATGAACGCGAACTCGGTGCCGCTGGCCTTATCGCGCAGCCGCGCCCACACCACGATCCGCGTGACGCTGTTGCCCCAGGTGGCGGAGCCGATCTCGTCGGGAGTATCGGACAGCCAGAACTGGTCCCAGGACAGCACCTCGAGGCGGGTGGTGTCGTAGTAGATCGCCGAGTACTCGTCCTTGCTGCCGCCCTGGCGCCCGTAGCCGACCATCCGGTGCCTCGGCAGCGCCTCGTCGATCGCGCCGAGCTGCCCGTGCTTGCCCTCCTGGATGCCCAGCAGGGTGGGCTGCTCCCGCTCGAGCAGTGCGATGAGGAGCGGCTCGCGGTCCGACCAGTGGTCCGGCTCGCCGGGCTCCGTGTTCGCCTCGTTCTCCATGCGGATGTTGAAGGTCATCACGTGCAGCTGATCGCGCTTCGCCCTGCCGATCAGAGCCCGGCCGCCTCCTGCGCCGGAGGGACGAGCGGGCGCGGCCGACGCCGGTGCGGCGAGGGCAGCGGCGGCTGCGGCAGCTGTGCCGACCGCCACCGTCGTGGCGAACAGAGTGCGACGGTTCAACGACGAGGACATGGAGATGCTCCTGGGATCAGGGAAAGGGCCGCGATCACCCTAGGGACCCCACGACGTCGCAACCGACGTTCTGCCCGTTCAGCGGCGGATGTTCACGGATCCGCCGGGAGCCGGTCATCGCCGACCGGTCATTCTCAGGCCAGGGTCATGACCTCGAGCCGGGCGGTTCACCCCATCGCGTGCAGCGTCAGCGCCGCGAGGAAACCGAGCGTCGCGAGGAGCCCGGTGTACAGGGAGTCCTTCGCGAAGGCCTCGGGGATCATGGTGTCGGTGATCATGGCGAGGATCGCCCCGGCCGCCAGGGCGTTGACGACGGCGAGAGTGGCCGGCGCCGCCCCGTCCAGCAGCACGTAGCCGGCCAGCGAGGCGAGCCCGGAGACCAGCGCGATCGTGCTCCAGATCCCGAACACATAGCGGCGGCTGCGGCCGGCCGTCTTCCAGCCGGCGCTGCTGGACAGGCCCTCGGGGACGTTGGAGATGAACACGGCGGCGAACATCGGCACGCTCAATCCTGGCCCGGCGAGCACGCTCAGCCCGAGCACCATGGATTCGGGGACGCCGTCGAGCAGGGCGCCGATCGCGATCGCTCCCCCGCTGCCGCTCTGTTCACCTTCGGAGGTCTGCTGGTCCCCGGAGCGCTTGCGGTGCCGGGCGCCGCGGCGGGCCAGCAGAATGTTCAAGCCCACGTAGATGACGGCCCCGGCAAGGAACCCGCCGCTCGTGGCCAGCAGCCCGCCCTGATCCATGGCGTCGGAGACGAGCTCGAGGGTGAGCGCGGAGATCAGCACCCCGGCACCGAAGGCCATGATCCCGGCGACCACGGCCGGCGGGACCTTCACGAACCAGGCGATCGCGCTGCCCAGCAGCAGCGCGCCGCCGGCGACGAGTCCGGCGAGCAGGGCAAGCACCCAGGGGGCCATGGTGTCTCCTTCGCCGGCAGCGTGGGGTGTGTGACCCCGACCTTAGACCCGCGGATCATCGTGCCCCACCGCGAGAGCCGCGGACCGTCTCCTCAGAACGGGGCGAGGCGCGGCCGCTCCCGCATCTCCGTCGCGACCAGGGCATCGAGCAGGAAGCCCTCCATGTCCGCGCGCAGCTCGCGATGCTCCGGCAGATCCCACAGGTTCACGAGCTCGTCGGGATCGGCCTCGAGGTCGTAGAGCTCACCGGTGCGCTCTCGCGCGGTGGCCGGTGACCCGTGGTGCACGACGATCTTCACGTCGGCGCGCCGCACCATCGTGCAGTGCACCGGCGGGTCGTACTCCCAGCAGCTGTCCCGGTACTCGGTGAGGATCCAGTCCCGGTCCTCCCAGTCCTGTCCGCTCACCAGCGGCATCAGGTCACGGCCCTGGGCTCGGACGAGGCCGTCGCTCCCGGCAGCGGCCATGAGTGTGCGGGTGAGGTCCAGCCAGTCCACGAGCTCCTCCCGGACGGTGCCCGGGGCGATATGGCCGGGCCAGCGGATCAGCAGGGGCACCCGCACGGAGCAGTCGAACATCATGGGGCCCTTGAGGAGCATCTGGTGATCACCGAGCATCTCGCCGTGGTCGCTGGAGAACACCACCAGGGTCTCCTCCGCTAGACCCTCGCGCTCGAGCGCGTCGAGCACCCGTCCCACCTCGTGGTCCACGAGGCTGACCATCGCGTAGTACTGGGCCTTGATCTCCTGGATCTGCGCCGCAGTGTGCTCCGCGAAGCCGGCCATCTGCCCGGCGTAGGACCGCTGCGATTCCAGGGTGTGCACCGGGGGCTTCGTGGCGAGCTCGTCCGGCGTGGTGACCGGGGCGGGAAGGGAGCCGGCGTCGTACAGGGCACGGAATTCCGACGGTGCCTCGAACCCGTGATGGGGGTCGAAGAAGTTCGCGATCATGCAGAACGGTCGATCCGCATCGCGGGTCTCGGTGAGGAACTCGATGGTCTCCTCGGCGATCCAGCGGCTGTAGTGGGCCTCCTGCGGGAGGGCGTCGATCGAGCGCTCCCTCCGCACCACGGCCTGCTCGTGCAGCTCAGGATGGGTGCGGCGCAACCAGTGGTGGTACTCGTTCCCCGGGGATCGCACGTAGGGGTCGTGGGCCCAGCGGAAGATCCGGAACCCGTCGTCCAGGCGCGGTTCGATCCGGCCTCCGAAGGCGGATCCGAGATGGAACTTCCCCGCCAGGGCGCAGTCGTACCCGCCGTCGGCGAGGACCTTCGTGAACAGCTGCTGGGCAGGGTCGAGATCCACTCCGTTGGCCCACAGGCCGTGGTGGCGCGGGTAGACCCCTGTCATGAGGCTCGCGCGCGATGGGGCGCATACCGTCGACTGCGTGTAGCAGCGGGTGAAGCGCGCCCCGTCACCGGCCAGCCGGTCGAGGTTCGGGGTGCTGATGTGGGGATTGCCCGCCGCGCCCAGGGCGTCATATCGCTGCTGGTCGGTGCACAGCAGGAGGATGTTCGGTGCGGTCACGACTGATCCGTTCGATGGGGAGGGAGCGGCGGTACGGTCTCCTCCTGCAGTGCATCACACCCTGGCCGCCCCGGTCAGCCCCTCCGTCGATCAGGCGATCGGGTGATCGGCCGCTCAGGAGTCCGGCACCACATCACCCGATCATGTTCGTCGCGAACATGTTCGTGACAGTGGGTGCATGACACTGAACAACAGCCGACGAGAGCGCCCGGCCAAGCCCGCCCTGTCCCGCGAGTGGGCCGTCGCGGAGACGATCGAGATCATGCGTCGCGAGGGTTTGGAGAAAGCGACGATGCGACGCGTCGCGAAAGCCCTCGACACGGGCCCTGCGTCGCTGTACGTGTACGTCGCGAACACCGCAGACCTGCACTCAGCCGTCCTGGACGAGCTGATCGGGACGCTGGCACCCGGTGCACACGGGGACTGGCGAACCCGGCTCGAGTCGCTGCTCGCCGGGTACTCCGAGGTGCTGTACGCCTACCCGGGCCTGGCCCGGTCCGCACTGATGCTGCGCCCGACCGGCCCCTATGCCCTGCGGCTGTACGACCAGCTCCTGGGCCTGCTGCTGGAAGGCTCGATCGCTCCGAGCCGAGCGGCCTGGGGTGTGGACCTGCTGCTGCAGTACGTCACGTCCTCGGCCGCCGAGCACAGCCCGCCTGCGCCGAAGGACATCGGAGGTGACGAGCGCGAAGCGGACGATGAGAACGCGTTGGCCGCAGCCGTCGCGTCGGCCGATCCGCAGGTGACCCCTCACCTCGCCGTGCGCGCCGAGACGGTCATCTCGGGCACGCCGAGCCAGCGCACCACCTGGGCCATCCGTGCGCTGGTCGCCGGCATCACCGCAACTCCCACCACCGACGGCACGGGCGACCACGCCTGAATCGCTGCACCCGACATCACTCGCACCCGGACCACGAAGGACTCACCATGACTGTCAGTCTCTATCTACCCGATCCCGCGAGGATGGGGTAGTCCCGGCCGACGCGGTCTGACCCTTGCTTATGACTGGC
>NZ_BAAAIR010000101.1:0-20913 GCF_039526165.1 Brachybacterium tyrofermentans | reverse complement strand
TCTGAGGCAACCGCGCGGGTGTTTCGGAAAGAAGAAGTAATTGGTTCATGAGCACTCCAGCAACTTCAAAGAGCTCCTCTAGCGTGAAGGCTATAATGCCGGCTGGCAACCATGGGGGCGAATCGACGTCGCGGAGGCCCCGCAACGCGGGCGAGGGCTGACAGAAGCGGTTAGCACTACCGAGGACAATCTGCAGATGGCGAGCGCCCTGCTGCTGTGGCGCAGGGCGCTGGCGCGGCATCACCCGGGCAGGCTCTTCACGGCCATGACAGTGGCACTCGGCGCCAACCGTCTCGCGGAGGTCTCCTCTCTGCGGGCCGGGATTGAGGCGTATAACCCGGTCGGCTCCGACACGACGCGCTCCCGACCGCTGACAGTGCTGGCAGGCGATGTGGATGCAGCGAAGGGGCCGATCGGTGCGGCCCGTTAAGCTGCGCGGACGACGGTTTTGTGCCTGGCTGGGAAGCGTGCGACGAGAGCGGCCCATCGACCGTCGATCTGGATGCGACGCTGGTGACCGCGATCTGTAGGAAGCACGAGCAGATGAAGAGCCTGCTGTTGCTCCGGTAGCTGAGCCCCAATCCACAGGTCTTGACAATTCCTCCCCCACACGGCCTGCGCCAACCAGCCGCCCTTCACGCGGTTGATCAATGTCCCCGGTCAGTACAGCTAGGGGTGTCGATTGCGATCAAGCTGGCAGCTGGCATCGTCGTCCCCGGGCTCCTGCTGCTACGCAGGTGGAAGACGGCAGTTGCCGCCGTCTGCTCCTTCCTTCTGAGCATCGTCATCGGGTTCGCCGTCATACCCAAGAACGCGGCAACGTTCTGGTTCGAGACCTTCCCGCGAATGTCCGGCGGCGCACCGCGCTCCGAGATCTTCAGCCAGAACCTCAGCGGCGCTCTGCCGCGGTTCGGCTTCGGCCAGGGCATCGATCTCGCCGTGATCCTCTGCTGGTGCTGCCTGCTGGTTCTGACTGTCCTCGGAGTCGTCATCGCTGCACGGCAGCGTGATCTGCTCAAGGTCACATTCGTGCTGGGCGTCGCCGGTCTGCTCGGCCAGCCGGTGACATGGACCCACCACTGGGTCTGGCTGGGCCCGGCCGCGATCGTGTTCGCCATCTCGATCGCTCGGGCACGCTTGAAATGGCCGTGGATTCTCTCGCTGGCCCTAGTCCTGGCCACTGTGCTGTTCCCCGTCGGCTACGCCATGCCAGGAAACAGCCTGACTGGGATGGGTCTGCCGGTGTGGCAGGCGCTCGTCGCCTCGAGCTATGTACTCACTGGGTTCGCCTTGCTGGTGCTCATTCCGCTCAGCCCGATCCGACCAGCCCACGATGTAATGGCGCCGCAGGAGGAGGCCCGAGCGTGACGACGGACACACCTCAGAGCACCTGGAGGGGCTGCCGCAGCGATAAATGCCGTTGATCTGACCTTTGGCTTTCAGGTGTCGTCGCTATGAGCGGGCAGCCGCGCGAATCTGCTCGGCTACCTGAACGGGATCCGATCCGCTGACATCGAGGACGCGCCCACCCTGCCGCGGCGGCCAGAAGTGTTGCTCAGCCGCGGTCGCGGCGACCGCCTTGGCGGTCTCTCTCGACGCGCCGAGCAGGTCATCGCCGGCTTGGACCGAACCACCTCCGCGGGTGCGAGCGAGAGCCTGGGCGAATATCTGTTCAGGCGCGACGTCGAGCCGGACGAGCAAGACGCGGCCCTTGGGGAAGACGCTGCGGACCTCGTCGGGTGGCGACTCGAGCGGTGCGACCACGATGCACTCCGCGGCACCGGCGGCGGCGAACTCGCGGATCAGGATTGCGACCAGATGGAGCGCGAGCTGTGCAGAGCTCGACTCGCCCTTGAGGTTCTGGAGGAAGCCCACCTGCGCGGCGTCGACGAAGCCGGTACGCCGCTCTCTGCCCCAGGCGTCCATCGCGAGGCTCCACCCTGCGCTCGAGACTCCCGCACATCGCGGTCCGGTCACCCACACGACCGAGGGCTCTGCACGGTCGCCGGGCGACCGAGAGGCGTCGACCGGAACGTGCGCGCCACGGTGCTCGAGGGGCTCCACAGCAGAATGGGACCATGCAGCTTGCACTGCCTCCACGCTGTAGGCAAGGGTCAACGTACCGATCGGCACACGTTTCCATGACATGTGTGCGCGATCGGATTCGGCAGCACCGATCTGGACAGTGTCCACCAGCTGATCTTCGCTCCACCCGCGCGGGGCCAGACGATCGCGGATCACCTCGGCCGGAGCATCGAGCCAGAGGGAGGTCGTCGGACCACCTGCGGTCGATGGCGGAGGATCCTCCGGGCTCCGGGCACGCCACTCCGGAGACCACCAGCCGCAGGACCCCGTGGTCGCGGAGCGCGGACGAGATCGCATCCAAGGCCCGCTCCTTGAGCCGCCAGCGCTCCGGGTCTCCCTTGGGAGCGGGATAGCACATACCGAGCTGGTCGATGTCGAGATAGGCCGTCGGGCTGCCGTCGTCGCCCGCCTGCTGCGCGATGACCCAGCCGATGGTGGATTTGCCGACTCCAGGAGGGCCGGCCAGTCGGAGGATTTCCATGCTGAGAGAGTAGGTCCTTGCTGAAGAGGCCACCATTGCTTTCTCCGGTACGGTCCAGAGCCTCGTCCGTCTTGACGTGCGTCAGTCAGCGTCCAGCAGGCATCGTCCCCTCGGACGTTGCCTGCGACCGAGGCCGTTCGAACAGCTGATTCAGATCATGCTGATACCGCGCGATCAGCTCCGGATCTGCCGTTTCGACCTGCTGACCGATTCGCTCCAGCGCCTCATCCAGCTCTCGTGAGAGTCCGCCGCGCCCGTGCGGAAAGACGGAGCCGACGGCCTGGTAGGCGGGCACAGTTGCCGACGCTCCGTCCCAGTGGCCCACTGCGAGGCCGAGTTCCGCGAGTGCCGGGTCGTGGGTCGCGTCGACCAGGATCCACTTGCCGCTGAGAAGCACCTGGACGGCCGTGTGGACATCGGAATCGAATGGCACATCATGCTGCACGTCCACCAGGACGGGCAGTTTGTACTCCCAGGAAATCAGCCGGCACTCAACGCCGACACCGCTCAGTTCCTCAGCGAGCAGGTCCGCCTTGGCAACGCAGTTCCCCCTCCCCTGGTCACGCAAGCTGGCTGCGTCGTGCGCGGCGGCCGTGTCGTACGGCAAGTTGCGCACGCTCTCGTAGATCTCGACAAGCTGAGCTTCATTGGTCACCCGGCCATCTTGCCGCGCTTTCCCTGGAGACGAGGACAACGACTCGCTCACCTCGTCACCTCTGAGGAATCGGACAACTCGATGAGAATCTGGGCCCGGGCCTTACTGGTGGCGCTGCAGGTCACGGCGTCTCACCGTGGACAGATCGCGCAAGAACCTACAACATGATGTATGTTCCGGACACGTCGGCCGGTACCGAGGTTCTCGACCATCGCGTGTCAAATGTCCGGCGCATCTGTCCGACGGGCACAGCGCCGGAGACGGCGCCTTCCTCCACGACGCGCCCGCTCGCAGAGGTCCGGATAGGCTCCCAGCCATGACGAGTCGCGAGTTCGGGATCTTCCTCAACGGCTCGTACGGAGTGGGCAAGTCCTCGACGCTCGACCACCTCGCTGACCTCTTCGCCGAGGCCGAGCTCCCGTTCAGCCTCTTCGATGTGGACTGGTTCCACCGCTCATGGCCTCCGGCTCCCACGGACCCCCAGAACGTACTGACCGAGGCCGACAACATTCGTGCGGTGTGGAGGAACTACCGCCGGACCGGACCGCGGACACCGATCGTCGCAGGAGTGATCACCCGGGCCGAGGACCTGGAGCGCTACGAACAGTGCTTTGAGATTCCCCTTCGGGTCGTGCATCTCACCGCGTCGTTGGAGGTGGCAGAACATCGGCTGCGTGGTCGGTACACCCCGAGCCAGCACCGTGCCTTGACCTGGCACCTCGGCGACCACGAGCGACTGGCGCGAGAACTCCATCGGCTCCCGTCATACGACCTCGTCGTCGACACCGACCACAGCACGTCGGCAGAGGTCGCCGCGCTCGTCTTCGATGAGTTCGCGCCGCAGCTTCATGGCTGAGCCACAGCCCAGCAGCCTTGCCTGCAGCTTCGTGCCAACAATCGCGCCAACGAGGCTGTCTCGACGGCGCTCCTGAGAATCGTGACCTCTTCGCGAGAACCTGTGCGGTTTGCCCGCGTGCCGCACCACAGGTCACAAGGCCGCGTCCTCGTCCGGGACGATCATAGGGCCACCGCGCTATACCACTATGCGGGACTCAACTGCACGAGGTGCCGCCCGGTACCGCACGCCATCAAGGACCACTCTTCGTAGTCCCGCTACCCACCGTCAAGGCCGAACGAAGACTCCCATGCGTCCGGCCGGGCGGAATCCGTTCTTCTCGTAGAAGGCCGCTGCGTCGCTGTCACGCGCCGTCAAGAGGTACCAGTTCAGGGCCTGGTCGAGACGGTCGGCAAGAGCCTCCAGGAGCTCGGTGCCATACCCCTGCCGTTGCACGCTCGTGCGAACGCACAGCTCCTGAAGGAGGAAGTGGTCGTCGGCGCCTGAGCGTTCCAGATGACCGAGAGCGAATCCGAGCACGTCACCGTCCGGACTCGACGTGCACACGCCGAAGGACCGTGGCGTGGCAAAGGCGTCCTCGAGTCGCTGTGCGGCGTCGCGAACTGTCCACGACTCGTTCCACGGCGGCGCATTGAAAGTGTCGGCGTAGAGGGACGCACATGAGTCGAGCGACCCTCTCGTGAGCGCGGTGATCATGCACCGACGATGCCACATCGCCCAGTCAGGAGAAGTGCGCGCGCCGGGGGTGGACGTGTGGAGAGCTACCCCTACGACCTGAGCCACCGGACCAGACCAAGAAGATGTCGTCGTCGTTCCTGTACAACGGCACCCGTCGGCTGTACGAAAGGCTCGGCTTTCGCTACGACCGACCCAAGGGACTGAAGAACTGCGTCATGATGACGTCGGTCGAGCCTGCCTGATACTGGCTGCTCCCTGCCGTAGCCGCTGTCAGCCGGATCTCCCCGCAGGCCCGGTGAGGTCGTCGTGGTCCCCGCTCGTCCACGCAGCGTGCCGGGCGGCGGAGTCCAGCACCGCCTCCCGTGCTCCGGAGAGGATCGAACCGGCGAAGTTGCCGTACAGACGATCGAAGGCGAAACGTGCGGCACCGCCTGCGACCCGCAGGGCCACCGGGCCGGACAGCGGGATGCGGTTCGGGTAGGAGTACATGAAGGTGGTGGTGCGTCCGTCGGGATTCGGGGCGATGGTGTCGCCCGACAGCAGGACGCCCCGGCCGTCGTCTCCCTCCCAGTGGATGACGGCGCTGCCGGGGAAGTGCCCTCCGAGCTGGGCGGCGACGACGCCGGGGAGAACCTCCTCCTCACCGTCCCAGAGTCGGAGGTTCCCCGGGGCGCGTCCGAGCCAGCCGGCGTCGGCTCGAGCGATCCAGACCTCTGCGCCGTCGAGAGCCGCGGACCATGCTGACTGCAGGGCGAACATATGCGGATGGCTCGGGATGATCGCGCGCATCGGTCCGAGCGTCGCGACCTGGGCGACAGCGTCGGCGGTGATCGCGGCCGGCACATCGACCATCATGTTGCCGGCGTCCGTGACCAGCACCTTCGCCTCCTGACCGATGCCCACCCCGCCGTCGACGCGAAGGGCGAAGAGACGCTCCTCGAGCTCGACGACCTCGATGCCGGCGGACTCGACGGTCGGTGCGTGCCAGCGCTGCACGCCGTCGGGCGGAAGATACTGCCGCTCGTCGGCGCACACGGGGCAGATCGCCGGCACCGATGCCGCGTCGTACTCGACGCCGCAGGTGGCGCACTGGGCGATGCCCTGGAGCAGCTCTGCGAAGGGTTCGTTCAGGAGCAGTGGATCAGCCATGGTCATCTCCTCGGATGGATGCACCGATCATTCGACCTCAAGCTCTCTTGAGGTCAACCCTCTGGGAGCACGAGCCTCTACCCTGGCGAAGACTCCCTCGGCGGGACGACGCATGGGCGCCCGGACGCGATGCCGCACCGGAGCGTCTGCGCACCGTCGTGGGCGAAGACTCCCGAAGGAGATCGAGATGAGTGGACAGGCAGCCGAGGATCGCTCCATGACGAAAGCGGAGATCGCGGCGCACGATGACCAGCGCGACATCGGGGAGGCCGGATGGTCATCCCTCCGGGCGCTGTATGCCGAGGAGTTCGACGGAACCGTGCTGGATGCCGGCGGCGGGACGGGGATCTACGCCTCTGCCCTCGACGCTGCGGGGCTGGACGTCGTACTGGCGGATGTCGACGAATGCATGCTGGCTGTAGCTCGCAGCCGGGGCCTGCCAGCACATCGGGTCCTGCAGGCCGACGTGACGGCATTGCCCTTCGCCGATGCCTCGTTCGACGGAGCTCATGTTGCCCACGTGCTGCATGTCGTGGACGAGTGGCGCCGAGCGATCGGTGAGGTCGCCCGAGTGGTCCGCCCCGGAGGCACCGTGCTGCTGGCTCTGGGCGGCGCCCATCAGTCGGATCCCGAGCTCGGGGAGATCTCGGCCCGAATCGACGAGGAGATCGGCGGCATGGAGACGGTCACTCTTGGGCAGGCCAGAGGATTGAACAGTCCCGAGGATGCAGATCACGCATTCGCGCTGGCCGGCATAAATCGCGCGGCGGTTCGCCGGATCGACGGTGCCCACCGGCGTACTCTCGGGCAGGTCATCGATCGAATGCTGCTGAATCCCTACCGATCCACGGCCAGCCGGGAAGTACGTGCCCGGGCTGCCGAGCGCATCACGGCATGGGCACAGGACCGTTTCGGCTCGCTGGAACGAGAACTCGACGTTCCCGTCGGCATCGAGTACCGGATCTATCGCCGCAGGAGCTAGACCTTGGCGAGCGGATGATGGGGCTCCGGCGGCAGCTCGACCGTGATCGGATCCGACGGGCGCACCGTGCCGCTGCGGGCCACGATGCCCATGACGCCGGTGAGCCGCTGGACCTCACCGGCGTCGTCCTTGCGGAGCACCCTCTTCAGCAGCCCCGGTTGGAAGTCGTTGATCTGCTGGCACGGGTTCCGCAGCCCGGTGACCACGATGACCGCGTCGCCGATGTGCAGGCGAGCCCCCACCGGGAGGCTGAGGAGGTCGATGCCTGCGGTCGTGATGTTCTCCCCCAGCTGGCCGGGCTCGACGGCGTGCCCGTCGGCCGCAAGCTCCTCGAACAGCTCCCGGTGGATCAGATGGACCTGTCGCAGATTGGGCTGATCCGGGTCACGGGCGACTCTGCTGCGATGCTTCACCGTGGTGCCGGCATGCGCATCTCCGCGCACCCCGATCCCCTCGTCGAGCTCGATCGCGCGAGCCGGATCCTTGCTGAAGGTGTGATCGGCACTGACGTGGACGGAGACCACTGTGGAAGCCATGGAGCGATCATTCCAGGAAAGGCTCTGATCGAGAAGACGTTTCCAGCTGGTGGCCTGCCATCGTGGACTCTCACCGATCACTTCTCGACGTCGGAGCGAGAAGCAGCGCAATGGATCTTCGAGTGCACATGGAGGGGACAGCGTGGCACCTTCGAGGGCGCGACGATCTCACGCCACGAGGACGGGCTGATCAAGGAGCTGCGCGAGTACGAAACCAGCGCGCCCTTGTACGACTGGGACGGAACCTGGCACTGAGCAACCAGAGCTGCTCGCGCGGTGCTGTTCACTGACCCTCTCGAGGAATCCGTGAGCTGACGCTGGCTCGGCCCTATGCAGTAGCTTCACTACGGTGCGCGACTTCGACTATCACCCCGACGAACCCGACGTCCGCGTCTTCGGGGTGCCCGAGTCCGGTGTCCTGGTGCGTACCGACGAGATGTACCTGGGGCAGACGCGTGAGCCCGTCGTCGGCGAGCCGACAGCAGCTCATCTGGTTCTTCGCCACTACGCCTTCGCGGATGAGTGGTTCAAGCTCAACGCCACCTTCGACGTGGACGGCGACCTGATCGAGACAGGTGCGATCGGGGAGATGTTCGCGGTCAACTGCGACGTGTCGACGCCACTGACGTGGGTGGGGGCCGACGCCACCGCCGTCGACCTCTTCCTCGACGTCCTGGTCTCCGCCGATGGCAGCTATCGCGTGATCGATCGTCCCGAGTTCGAGGAAGCCTGCTCCCGAGAACTCATTTCCACGGCTGAAGCCGAGCACGCAGAAGCTGGGCTGACTCGTCTGCTCCACTGGGTCACCACCGGCAGGCTCCAGGATCTGTTGGCCGACGTCCCTGGACACGTGGCATCGCAGGCGCCCGCACCACTGCCGTTCTCCCGAGCACCCATGTCTGATGTCCCAGCGGTTGCGCCCTACGCCCGCTCGACCTGGTGACCTCTGTACCTGTTTCTCGCACGGCACCGCCCCGACGCCAGTAGTGTTGCGTGACCTGTTTCGAGACGAACAATGGCGCGAGGAGCTCGATGAGCAGACCGGCAGCATCCGACAGCGCCTTCAGCGATCCTGCATTCCGGTGGCTGTTCAGTGCATCGATCCTGGCCCAGACCGGTTCCGCTCTGGGGACGGTGGCGATCCCGCTGATCGCGATCAACGAGCTCGGGCTGAGTGCGGCGACGGTCGCCCTGCTGGCCACCACGAGCGCTGCCGTGCTGCTGGTCTCCGCCTTCCCGGCCGGCTACATCGCGGAGTTCCGCCGGAAGCGTCCGATGATGATCGGGGCGGATCTGGTGCGCTCGGCGATGTTCATGGTCGTCGGCGTCCTGCTCCTCACCGAATCGCTCCACGCGGTGTGGCTGTTCGTGGCCCTGGGTGTGAACTCCGCGATGCAGATTCTGTTCAGCAGCGCCAGCACTGCGCACATGAAGTCACTGCTGAGCCCTGCCCACCGGGCCGACGGACTGGGCAAGCTGCAGGCCGCCGCCTGGCTCTCGATCGTCCTGGGCCCGGTCGCGGCCGGCGTGATCGCCGGCGCCACCTCACCGGCGATCCTCGTGCTGGGCAACGCCGCGACATTCATCCTCAGCGCCGCCCTGGTGCGAGGCATCCCCCGCCCTGAAGGCCCCTCCCCGATTCCCGCGCAGGGCGCCCGGCGCATCCCGGAAGCTCTCGCCGGCGGCCGCTTCCTAGTGACCGACCCGCTGCTGCGCCGGCTGTTCCTGTCCTGGCTGATCTTCGCCGGCGCAGTCGCCGCGATGACCCCCATCTCTCAGATCTTCTATCTGGAGGAGCTCCGTTTCAGCGCGACGCAGTACGGCCTGCTGATGGGACTGCCCAGCCTCGGAGGACTGGCCGGGGCGTGGGTCACCGGGCGCGTGACCCGGCACTGGGACCTGGGCCGGGCGGTCTGGTGGGCCAGTGCGCTGCGCACACCCTGGTACCTGCTGATCCCGCTGGCCCCGCCCGGGAACGTCGGCCTGGTGATGCTCATCATCGCCCTCACCGGGCTGCTGTTCTTCGCATCCATCACGAACTCGGCCACGACGGCCTTGCGGATGGAGCTGACCCCGGACCACCTCATGTCCCGCAGCAGCTCCGCCTGGAGCATCGCCACCACGGGCGCCGGCCCTCTCCTGATCCCGGTGCTCGGCGCCCTCATGCACGCCACCGATGCCCGGACCGCCCTCTGGGGCGTCCTGGTGCTGGTGTCGATCTCCGTGCTCGTCCTGCCGGTGAGGCAGCTACACCATCACGCGGTGCCCACCGCCGAGACCACGAAGGAGCCGCAGCACCATGGACGGTGACGCCCTGCAGGAGATCGCCCGCCAGCGCGCCGAGGAGCTCCCGGCAGCGGAGGCGACCCGCCCCTTCGGTCCGGAGTACGACGTCTTCAAAGTGATCGGCACGATGTTCCTGCTGTTCACCGAGGTGCGCGGCGAGCAGATCGTGGTTCTGAAGGCTGACCCTCGGGATTCTGAGTCGCTGCGTCAGGCCCACCGGGACATCACGCCGGGCTATCACATGAACAAACGGCACTGGATCACGCTCGAGCCGGGCGGCGCGCTCGACGCCGGCCTGATCCGAGAGCTGGTGACCGAGTCGTATCTGCTCGTCGTCGAGGGGCTGCCGCGAGCGAAGCGTCCCGTGGATCCACGCACCTTCGGCGAGCATCCGGGCGGCCCGCCCGTCTCATAGACTCCCCGCATGATTCGTATGGGGGTATCGATCCTGGGGTGGGTTCTGCTGGTCACGGGAGTGCTCGCATCGGCGGTGCTCCTGGTGCTGCGCCAAGTCACCGAGCTGCACAGCTGGCATCACTTCGTGATCGCCGCGGCGACGTTCATCCCGCTGCTGTGGATCCCGGTGCTGGTCGGCTGCGTCGGCCTGATCCTCGTGCTGCGCGCATGGTGGCGACTGCTCGGGGCAGCCGTCCTGGTCGTCGCGATGACGGTCTTCGCCTGGCCGCTGCTCCCACCGGGCGAGAGGGAGCCCTACCCGATCGCGGTCGGCAGCACCCTCACGGTCCTCTCGCTGAACCTCCAGTACGGGAGCGCGGACCTCGACGAGGTCACGCAGCTGATCACCCCTGACGTCGATGTGCTCGCTCTGCAGGAGTACACACCGGGATTCGAGGAGCAGCTCGCGGGCGCGGGCATCCTGGACCAGTTCCCGCATCAGCTGGGCAGCGCCGACACCGATGCGAGCGGATCGATGCTCCTCTCCCGTACTCCGGTCGAGCTCGCGGCGCGCGCCGAGGGCACCCGGTTCGAGAACCTCATCGCGACCACCACGGTCGACGGCACCGACTGGCACCTCGGGGTGATCCACACCGTGCCACCGCAGATGGGGGCCGACGTCTGGACCGACGACGCCGCCGCCGTCGGCCGCCTCGCCGAACCCTTCCACGAGGAGAACCTGCTGCTGGTCGGGGACTTCAACGCGATCGACCAGCACCACACGATGCGAGAGCTGACTGCTGGCGGGGAGCTGCACGACCTCGAGGCGAGGCGAGAAGGCGATGGACTGGGATGGCATCCGACCTGGCCGGCGGGCGCACGGATTCCCGCGTTCGCACGCATCGATCACGCGCTGGCATCCGACGGAGTGATCGGCGGCGTGTCACGGTTCGAGACGGTCACCGGCAGCGACCACAAGGCCCTGCTCGTCGAGGTCGCCGCCCGCACCTGAGCAGCTGACTGCGACCTGCTACGAGGACGGAAGAACGGCCGGGCTGATCCAGCTGGCCAGAAGGGTCATCGCCTGGGCCGTCGGGGAGTTCTGCTCGTAGGTGTACGTCAGCAGGGCGAGGTCCTCGTCCTCGGAGAGGTCGAAGGACTCCCCGATGAACTCGACATCACCGACGACGGGGTGGTGGTAGTTCTTGGGCCCCTTCCGGTACTTCAGCACGTCGTGCGTGGCCCAGAGCTCGCGGAAGTGCGGGGACTGGGTGGACAGCTTCCCGACGAGGGCGAGCAGCTCCGGGTCGTCCGGCGTCCTGCCGGCGCGCGTGCGCAGCAGCGCGACCTGGTTGCGGGCCACCCGCGACCAGTCACCGTAGAAGTCCGGGCTGCGAGGATCCAGGAACACGAAGTGGGGCATGCTGAAGGGCAGCGTCAGCCGGTGATCGCCCTCCGCGTCGGCGTAGAGGGCCTCGCCGAGAGCGTTCGCCGCGACGATCTCCAGGCGGCTGTTCTGCACGAAGCCCGGCACGTCGAGTGCGTCGAGGACCTTCTGGACCGTGGGCCGGACCGCCTGCCGGGCCCGCGATCGCGGCGCCCGGAGCGGCGAGGGTCGGGCGGCGTGGAGCAGATTGCGCAGATGCTCGTGCTCGACGTCGTCGAGCTGGAGGGCACGCACCACAGCCTCGAGCACCTCCGGGGAGATCCCGGTGGCCCGGCCGCGCTCGAGGCGGTTGTAGTAGTCCACGCTGACCCCGGCGAGATGCGCGACCTCCTCCCGTCGCAGGCCGGGGACCCGGCGCACCCCGCCGTAGGTGGGCACGCCGGCCTGCTCGGGGGTCAGCCGGGCACGACGGCTGGTGAGGAAGTCGCGGATCTCCGCCCTGGTGTCCATGGGTCCACCGTAGGCCGCGCGGCCGAGTATCAGGGAGGGTCTGCCAGGGCACCGCTCCGGCGGCGGAGCGCTCGAGGCCCGTTTCCCTGGTCCGGGTCGCGCCCCTGGTCACATTGCGTGGTGGCGCGATCGAAAGCGGTGACTGGACGACGAGCTGACGAGCCGACGAGCTGACGAGTTCTCAGCCTCCGCTGTTCCGTCGGACCATCTCGTCGATCCAGATCGGCGCGAACGGTGAGGTGCAGTTCGGTGGCGTCGGGTAGTCCTTGAGCACCTCCAGACGCACCCCGATGTCCCGTGCTCGCTCGCGCAGCTCGGGGTTGGTGATGCCGATCTGGGCGAGGCAGGTGTTCATGGCCCACTGCAGACGCTCCGGAGCGTCCTGCATCTGCGCCTCGATGAGATCCAGCAGCGCGCTCTGGTCGATCCCCTCGGGATCCTTCACGACACGGTCGCTGGTCAGCGCCCAGCCGGCGCTCGCGACCACGGGATCAGCGTCGGCGAACCAGGCCTCGCGCAGGGCCTCGCGATGGGGGCCCTTCAGCACGAGGTAGTTCACGAGCCAATCGTGCACCTTGGGCGAGCCGGCCTCGCGGAGCATCGCGTCGAGCTCTTCCCGCTCGACTTCCTTCGGCCGCGAGAGCAGGATCGCGAGCAGCTTCGCGGCGCTGTCGCCGCTCCCCCACAGCTCGCGGGCCAGATCGGGCCGGGCTTTCAGTCGCTTGGCGATGCCGCGCAGCTTGGTGAGGTTCACGCCGTGATCGTCGCCGTGCCTCTCGTTGATGGCGCGGACCTTGGGGTCCTCGAGGGCGGCCAGCTCCGCGAGCACCTCGTCGCGCTCGGCCTGAAGATCCGTCATCGTCGCACCGTGCTGCATCATCGGGTCCCCTTCGCGGTCATCGTGACCTCAGAGTACTCACGGCCAGGCCGCGTACCGGTGCCCAGGCCGCGATACTGAGGGCATGGCTGATGCACTGACGTACACCGGGACGGACTTCTACTGCGACGTCGCGATCCCCGCCCCCGACGCCCTGGATGTGGTCCACGAGGACGACCTCGTGCTCGCCTTCCACCACACCCGTCCCTTCTGGGACGTGCACATCGTCGTGGTCCCCACGCGGCACATCGCCTCGCTGACCACGGTGGGCCCCGAGGACGAGGCGGACCTTCGCGCCCTGCTGAGCGCCGTCCAGCAGATCGCCCGGGACGTCGAACGAGAGCACGGCGCCGCGGCCGTGCTCACCAACCTGGGTGCCTACCAGGACTCCAAGCATCTCCATGTGCACGTGCACTCGGGTGGCCGACGCTGACGGCGTCGGAGACCGTCTTCGAGGTCGTCTCGACGGGGAGCCGAGAGCCCTTCGCTCCGCGACGCACAAAGGGTGTTATTCACTCACTGTGAGGGAGTAACATCACCGCATGACGACGTCGTCGGCCACCACCCGTGAACGACTCCAGCGGTGCGCCGTGACACTGTTCGAGGCGCACGGCTACGCCGAGACGTCCGTGGCCGCGATCGCCCATGAAGCCGGCGTCTCGCACATGACGTTCTTCCGGCACTTCCCGTCCAAGGGGGACGTGGTGGTGGGTGACCTGTTCGACCCGGTGATCGCCGCGGCGGTCGCGAGCCAGCCGACCCAGCTGCCTGCCCTCGAACGGGCAGTGCGAGGCCTGGTGTCGGCCATGCAGCACGAGGAGGCCGCGGCGGAGATGCGATCGGCGCAGTTTCGTCGGCGCCTCCGTCTGATCACCTCGACGCCCGATCTGCGCTCGGCGCTGTGGAGGTCCGGGCAGGCGAGCCAGGAGGCGATCTCCGAAGCTCTGACCACCCCCGGGACGTCCGCCGTGGCCGCGCGCACCGCGGCCGGAGCAGTGATGGGTGCGGCAACGGCCGTCCTGATCCATTGGGGCACCGAGCCCGACGGGACCTTCGCGGACCAGGCTTTGCGCGAAAGCCTACTCAGCCTGATCCAGGACGCAGGATGAAGCACGCGCTGGAGGTGATCGACGTCCGGCGCTCCCTGCGGGCACGTCCGGTGCTGGAGGGACTGGATCTGACTATGGACGTCGGCTCGTGCCGAGCCCTGGTCGGCCTCAACGGTGCGGGAAAGACCACTGCCCTGCGGGTGATGCTCGGCATGCTTCGCCCCGACAGCGGATCCGTCCGGATCCACGGCCAGGACATCGGGTCCGCCCGAGGCGACCTGTGGGCCCGCGTCGGCCACTTGGTCGAGATGCCGTTCTCCTATCCCGAGCTGACGGCCCGGGAGAACATCGCCGCAGCAGCGCGACTCCATGGCGCCTCCGGCCCCATGGTCCAGGAGTCGATCCGCGACCTCGGGGACATCCTGAGGATGACCCCTTGGCTCGACGTCCCGGCCGCGCGGCTCTCGCTGGGCACCAGGCAGAAGGTCGGCCTGGCGGCCGCCTTCGCCCACCGGCCGGAGCTGGTGGTCCTCGACGAGCCGACGAACGGTCTGGACCCGCTGGCAGTCGTGGGGCTGCGCGAGCTCATCACCTCATTCACCCGCGACGGGGGCGCAGCTCTCGTCACCAGTCACCACTTCGACGAAGTCGCTCGGATCGCCGACCAGGTCGACATCCTGCACCATGGACGAGTCCTCGACTCCCTCGCCCCGGACGGACCGGATCTCGAGCATCGCTTCTTCGAGGTCGTGCTGGCCGCCGACATCGCCGAGGGCCGACCATGACCTCGCCGAGGCGGGCAGCCTATGCGCTGGAAGCACGAAAGCTCTCCCGCGCCCCGGTCTCCCGCATCGCGACCGTCTCGACACTGGTCCTCGTTCTCGTCACGACGGCCGGAGGGTTCGCCGCGGCCCAGTATTCGACGGAGACCGACATGGGTCGCCAAGCGGCAACCCTGGTCACCGCCCCCGGATGGGCCGGCTACACCGCCCTGGCCACTACGAGCGTCGGCATCACCTCCTTCCTTGCGGTCGGCATCGTCATGGCCTGGAGCGTCGGACGGGAATTCACTGATGGCACCATCGTCGGCCTGTTCGCACTGCCTGCTTCGAGGTCCACCGTCGCCGACGCCAAGGTGTGCGCCGCCGTGCTCTGGGCACTCCTTCTGGCCGCCTCCGAGAGCATCCTGGTCACTGCCGCCGGGCTGGCACTCGGCCTGCACGGGGACGGGGCGGCACGCAGCGCGCTCGCCGTCTTCCTGGTCGCCGCACTCCTCGGGCTCAGCGCCCTGCCGGTCATGTGGATCGCCACGGTGGGTCATGGGTATCTCGCCGGCATCGCCGCGACCCTGGCGCTCGTCGTGGTCACCAACATCGCCGCCGGCTTCGGCCTGGGCCGGTTCATCCCCTGGGCGATCCCCGTGCTGTGGGCGGCCCCCGACAGCGCCGTCCACCCCGCTCTTCTGCTCGCACCCTTCACGGTCGCCGTCGTCGGGGCGCTCCTCACCCGTCACGCCTGGGCCCGGCTGGAGCTCGGGAACGACTGACGATCACGATAGCCTTGACTGACTGTTCAGTCAGTCCTACGCTGACCGTGTATTCAGCCGACGGGAACCGGAGTACTGACAGATCCACCGCACCCCGTCACCAGTCGACTCCTGCAGCGCGACCAGATGGACCAGAAGGAGATGTGCGTCGTGAGAGTTCTGATCCTGACGTTCGGCACCCGAGGCGATGTGGACCCCTATATCGCGCTGGCCGCGCGCTTGTGCCTCGAGGGGCACGAGGCCGTCGTCTGTGCGCCGGAGGAGTTCTGCCCCGATGTCGAGGCCTGCGGCGCGGGGTTCGAACCGATGGGCACCGAGATGCTCCGCCTCATGCGCGGCAGCATGGCCGAGATGGCCGGGCCCGCCGATTCCATCCGGCTCATCACCCGCATGACGACGGCCATGAGGGCATCGCTCATGGAGCAGTGGCGTGCCGCGCAGCGAGTCGAGCCGACCCTGATCGTCACCCACCCCAAGGCCCTCGGCGGCATCCACATCGCGCAGCGCCTGGGGATCCCCGTGGTGGCCTCGATCCCGCTGCCGTTCCTCACCCCCACGAGCGCCTTCCCCGTCCCGTTCATCAGCCGTTCGCTGACCGGTCCTGTCAATCGAGCCAGCTACCACCTCACCCGATTCAGCGCGATCGCCTACGGCGGCATGATCAATACCTTCCGCCGCCAAGAACTCGGCCTCGGGACGATGAGCCGGTTCTCCGACTACCTCCACACGGCCGACGGGTCGCGCGTGCCGGTGCTGTACGGCTTCAGCGAGCACGTCGTGCCGGTGCCTGCCGACTATCCCGGCACCGCGCACGTGACCGGCTACTGGCACCGCAGCGGCAGCGAGTGGACACCACCGGTCCACCTGGCGGAGTTTCTGGACTCCGACGATCCGACCATCTACATCGGGTTCGGGAGCATGGGGTTCGGCAAGCGCGCCGCCGAGCGTGGCCGGCTCATCGCCGAGGCGGTGGATCGGGCCGGGGTCAGAGCCGTCGTCGCCACCGGCTGGGGAGGAGTGGACCCGCAGGAGACATCCCCGCAGATCCTCACCCTCGACGAAGCCCCGCACGATCTCCTGTTCCCACGCGTCAGCGCCGTGGTGCACCACGGCGGAGCGGGGACCACCGCTGCCGGGCTGAGGGCGGGCAGGCCCACACTGGTTGCACCGGTGCTGGGTGACCAGGCCTTCTGGGGACAGCGGGTGGCAGCGTTGGGAGCCGGTCCGGAGCCCGTGGCCCTGCGGAAGCTGACCGTCCCGGTGCTCGCCGACCGCCTTCGACAGCTCGTCGTCGACCCTCAGTTCTCCCGACAGGCAGCCGCCGTCGCAGATCGGCTCCGGCAGGAGGACGGCACCGGCACCGCCGTCCGCGTCCTGGAGAACATCGCTGCGGGACACAGCTGAGTCGCCGCCCCATCCCCCACCCTCGGTCGGCACACGCCGATCGAGCCGTCACCACCACCGAGGAGCCGCCCCATGGAGACCACTGCGGAGAGCGCACCCACCGGCGCGGAGAGGATCCTGGAAGCAGCGATCGACCTGTTCGGAGAGCACGGGTTCCGGGCGACGCCCCTGAAGGCGATCGCCGCCCGGGCGGGCGTCTCGCAACCGCTGATCGTGCATCACTACCAGTCCAAGGAGGGACTGCGCGCCGCCTGCGACGAGCACGTGGCGCACATGGTCCGTGTGCGCAAGGAGGACACAGTCGACGAGGAGAGCCAGTTCGATCCGTTCCTCGCCCTGCGTCGGATGCAGGACGGGCGACCGCTGCTGCGCTACCTCACCCGCGCTCTGACCGAAGGCGGGACCCACACGTCGGCTCTGATCGACGACATGATCGACGATGCCGTGGCCTACCTCGCCCAGGGCGAGCGAGCCGGCCTGATCAAGCCCAGCGCCGTCCCGCGCGACCGCGCCGCTTTGCTGGTGATCTGGTCCCTCGGTGCCTTGACCCTGCACGAGCACGTGCATCGACTGCTCGGGGCCGACTTCCTCGCCGACAGCACCCCGCCGGAGAGCCTGCACCGGTACCTGCGCCCGGCGGTCGAGCTCTACACCCAAGGACTGGTGCAGCAGGGCAGCTTCGACCGCCTGTCCGCGGCCCTCGATGACCCTGCGGCAGCGGACGCCGAGGCAGGCGGCGACCGCGAGCCTCCCGACGTCCGCCCCGACGGCCCCGCACGAGACGACGAGAAGGAGCAGTGAGATCACCATGAACGACACCCCCGCGGTCTCTGCGCGAGGCCTGATCAAGACTTTCGGCAGCACCCGTGCACTGGACGGACTGGACCTCGAGGTCGCGCCGGGCGAGGTGCACGGCTTCCTGGGCCCGAACGGTGCCGGAAAGTCGACGACGATGCGCGTGCTGCTGGGACTGCTGCGCGCCGACGGCGGCACCGTCAGCCTGCTGGGCGGCGATCCCTGGCACGACGCCGTCGCGCTGCACCGGCGGCTCGCCTACGTGCCCGGTGACGTCGAGCTCTGGCCGAACCTCACCGGCGGCGAGGCGATCGACATCTTCGCCCGGCTGCGCGGCAGGTGGGACCGGGCGCACCGGGATGACCTGTGCGAACGCTTCGACCTGGACCCGACCAAGAAGGCCCGCACCTACTCCAAGGGCAATCGGCAGAAGGTGGCGCTGATCTCCGCGCTCGCCTCGGACGTGGACCTGCTGCTGCTCGACGAGCCCACTGCCGGCCTCGATCCGTTGATGGAGGCAGTCTTCCAGCAGGCCATCGGCGAGGTGAAGGCGGCGGGTCGCACGGTTCTGCTGTCCAGCCATATCCTCGCCCAGGTCGAGGCCCTGGCGGACCGGATCTCGATCGTGCGCCAAGGGCGCATCGTCGAGACCGGCAGCCTGTCGGAGCTTCGCCACATGACGCGCACCACGTTCGTCGCCGAGACCGACCGGGTCCCGGAGGGTCTGGACGGGATCGTCGGTGTCCATGACCTGAGCATCGAGGGGACGACCGTGTCCTTCCAGGTCGACGGGGACCGGGTCGACGGGGTGGTCCGCGCCCTGGCGCCGCTCGGCGTGCGCTCCCTGGTCGCACATCCCCCGACGCTGGAGCAGCTGCTGATGCGCCATTACGGCGACTCCTCTGACGATGCCACGGGGTCCACCGACGATGTCACGGGGTCGACCCTCGAGCAGGAGGCGGCCCGATGACCGCGCCGACGACGTCACGCACCCGGCGCGGACCCGACCCGGGCGGCTCCTCGACATTGGCGGGGACCGGCACGATGCTCCGGCTCATCCTGCGCCGGGATCGGATCCGCCTGCCGGTCTGGATCGGTGCCCACGGCCTGCTGGTGCTGTATATCGGAGCCGCACTCCCCCAGCTGGCGCCGAGCGAGGAGAACCTGGCCGAGATGACCGCGCTGCTGTCACAGCCGGTCGGCCGGATGTTCACCGGGCCGGCCTTCGGGATGGACGCCCCCACCTACGAGCGGTTCTTCGCGGCCGGCTACGTCCCCTACCTGTTCATCCTGGCGGCGCTGATGAGCATCTTCCTGGTCACCCGCCACACCCGCGGGGAGGAAGAGTCCGGGCGGGCGGAGCTGATCCGTGCCAATGTCACCGGGCGTCATACCGCCCTGACGGCCACTCTGCTCGTTGCCGGCCTTGCCAATGCGGCGACGACAGTGCTCGTCACCGCCGTCGCCCTCGCCATGGGGTATCCGGCCGCCGGCTCGGCCGTGGTCGGAGTGGCCACGGGCCTGACCGGACTGGCGTTCACCGGCATCACGACCATCACCGTCCAGCTCAGCCAGTTCTCCCGGCCAGCAGCCGGCATGGCAGGCGGCGTCCTCGGCGCCGCATTCCTCCTGCGCGCGCTGGGAGATATGGCCGCGGTCGGCGGCTCCGCCCTCTCATGGGCCTCGCCGCTCGGGTGGGCGGCACAGACTGCCCCCTACGTCCATGACCGATGGGCCCCGCTGCTGCTGCTGGTCGCTCTGGCGGCAGTCACCATCACCGCGGCCTTCGCTCTGCAGCGCCGGCGAGATTTCGGAGCGAGCCTCATGGCCACCCGCCCCGGCGCCGGCCGGGCACGCGCGTCGCTCGGCCACCCCGTGGGCCTCGCCGCTCGGCTGCAGCGCGGCGGTCTCCTCGGCTGGGGTTCCGGCATCCTGCTGCTCGGCGTCATCGACGGCGCGTTCACCCAGTCGATGATCGACGCGGGCGAGGGCATGCCGGAGGAGCTGCGGGCCGTGTTCGGGAGCGAGGGTCTGGTACAGGGCTACGTGGCGTTCCTCGGGTCCTTCGTGACCGTCTTCGCCGCCGCCTACGCCGTGTACGCGATGCAGACTCTGCGCACCGAGGAGGACAGCGGCCGCACCGACGCGGTGCTGGCGACCCCCGTCAGCCGCGTCGGATGGAGCGCCGCGCACGTGGTCACCATCGCCCTCGGGGTGCTGCTGATCAGCGTGATCACCGGATCGGGCACCGGGATCGCCGCCGCCGGCGTGACTGGGGACGGCGCCCTGGTGCGAGAGATCCTCACCGCTCACCTGGCTGTCGTGCCGGCCGCGCTGGGCGTGCTCGGTCTCTGCGTGGCCCTGTACGGCTGGATACCGAGAGCGATGCCGCTCCTGGGGTGGGCCAGTGTCGCGCTGATCGGCATCTTCGACCTCTTCGGTGCACTGCTCGACCTGCCCACGTGGCTCCTGGCTCTGTCCCCGATGCACCATCTGGCCGCCGTACCGATCGAAGAGTTCACCCTCGCACCGTTCCTGACCGTGACAGGCGCGGCGGTCCTGCTCACCGTGCTGGGACTGCTCGGGTTCCGCCGGCGGCAGGTGCGCGTCGTCTAGAGGGCCGCTGTGGGCGTTGGTGTGACGGGCTCAGAGATCCCGGCGCCGGAACGCGAACAGGGCGGCACCGACGAGAGCGACGCCGCCCGCTGAGAGGTAGACGACAGGGGCGACCGAGAACTCCTCGGCCGGCATCCGAGGAATGTGCTGGAAGATCGAGAGCTGCTGCACCGCATCCGGGAGCGACTGACCGAAGAATCGGATGATCACCCCGTACCCGAACATGACCCAGGCGAGCCCCTGCCACCTCGGCCCGATGCCGTACAGCAGCGCCGAGATGCCGATCAGAGCCAGCAGCTCCGGGAAGCGGCCGCCGATGCCGCCGACCGAGGCGCTCAGGAGAGCGGCATGTCCGGTGGCGCCGAACGCCGCGAGGCCGAGCCCCAGGCCCGAAACCAGCAGGACGAGTCCCGTGCCCAGGACGGTGACCAAGGTCCAGGATCCCAGCCACGAGAACCGGCCGGTCGCCGTGCCGAGCGCGCTGTCCAACCGGCCATCGACCTCCTCGGACCTCACCCGTGCCATCGAGGTCAGAGCGAAGACGGGGCCTACCCCCGGTTCGTGGACACGGGGGTGTTTACGCTGCGAGCGCTAGCTTAGCGGTGTAGGCGCGCTCGTAGGCGTT
>NZ_BAAAIR010000100.1:0-20619 GCF_039526165.1 Brachybacterium tyrofermentans | reverse complement strand
GTTCCTTGCAGATCATCCTCGGGAAGGTGCGTCCCTTGCACGCCACCTCGCCGAGAGCCATCCACAGGTTCTGATCATTCCTCGGTGATCCGTCCGGGATCGCCATAGTGGCCTTGGAGCAGGCGGAGCGCACAGAGCTTTCAGAGGCTCTCAGAGCAGCGTCGCGAAGCGCTCCAGAGCGGCCGGGCCGACGACGTCCTCCTCCCCCAGCGGCACCTCCTGCAGCGGCACCCGCGGCAGGGCGTCGCGGAGGGTCACGAGGTGCTCGTCCTCGACGGCGCGACGGCGAGCGAGGAAGTCGCCGCGATCGGCGGGCGAGCGCTTGTTGACCACCAGGGCGCCGATGTCGACGCCGGTGCGGGTGAGCTCCGCGTTCAGCTCGATGGTCTCCAGCACCGGCAGGCGCTCGGCGGCCAGGACGATCGCGAAGGACGAGAGCGCGGAATCCACGAGCACCTCGCGCAGCCCGGCGAGGCGGTCGCGGCGGCGCAGCAGGATCGAGCGGATCTCGTCGTCGCGCTCCTCGATCGGGTCCCGCGGGGCAGTCGACCCGAGCACGGTCCTCCCGCGATCACCGTCGAGCCCGCGCATCGCGGCGCCGAGCTTCGCGGACTTCTCCCGGCGGTTCAGCAGGCCGTCGGTCCAGGCGGTCATCACCTCCGGCAGCGCCATCAGCCGCGCGGTGTGCCCGGACGGGGCGGTGTCGAAGACGACCAGGTCGTAGTCCTGCATCCCCATCTCGACCAGCTCCGTCATCCGCTCCAGCACCGCAGCCTCGTGGGTGCCCGGGGACCGTCGGGAGAGGTCCATGTGCTTGTCGACCTCACCGGCGAGGTTGTCCGGCATGAGGCGCTTCAGGGTGTGGGCGACGTCCTTCAGATGGCGGTCGGTGGTGGCGTCGGGGTCGATCTCCAGGCCCCGCAGCCGGCCGCCCACGCCGTCGCCGAGCGGGGTGGCGCGGTCCCCGATCCTCTGACCCCACAGATGGCCGAGGTTGTGGGCGGGGTCGGTGGAGACCACGAGGGCGCGTCGGCCCTCGCGGGCCGCGGCGAGAGCCACGGCGGAGGCGACGGTGGTCTTCCCGACGCCGCCCTTCCCGCCCAGGAACAGCACGCGGCGCTCGGCGGCGAGGGTCAGCAGCATCGGTAGTCCTCCAACGGTGAGCGCTCCATGCCCATGCGGCGATGCCAGTCGTGGAAGCTGTCATAGAGCACGGGCAGCAGCTCGGCGGTGTAGTACGCGGCCGGGTTGGGGACGCCCAGCATCTCGCTCATCACGAGCATCCGGAACAGGTCGTCCTCATCGCGCTGGGCGCGGGCGAAGGTGCGGCGGTAGGGGGCGACGTAGAACTCGCGCAGCCCGTCGCTGAACGCCCGCCAGCGCTGCCTGACCGTGGGGCGGGAGCGTGCGGGGGCCACCCCGTCGGCGGGCCGGTCCGGAGACCCGCCGACGGGAGCTGGGGTGGACGGGCTGGTCACTCGCCGGCGCCTCCGTCGGCGCCGACGGGCTCGCGCTCGTCCTCGTCATCGAGCTCGGGCTCGTCTTTCCGGGCCCGGTTCAGCGCCACCGCGGATTCGACGATCACCCAGACGGCCGCGATCAGGATGATCACGTCGAGCACCAGCAGCAGCCAGTTGCCGGCCGCGAGGAAGTCGCCGAGCTGGATGATCAGCGCATACACGCTGACGAAGAGCACGAACACCAGCGGGATCACGATCGGCAGCACCGGGCGGCGCTTGCGCATCAGCATCACCGCGAGGATCGCGAGGGTGAGTCCGGCCAGGATCTGGTTGGTGGTGCCGAACAGCGGCCAGATCAGCATGCCGCCGGACCCGTCGGCCCCGGCGCTGAAGGTGAGCGCGAGGCACACGACCAGCACGATCGCGGTGGCGACGGCGGTCCCGAGCTTCACGCCCACGACCTGGGCGATCTCCTGGACCACGAAGCGCTGCAGGCGCACCCCGGTGTCCATGGTGGTCGCTGCGAACAGCACTGCTGTGGTGGCCAGGATCGTCGCCGACAGCGATGTGGGGATGCCCAGGCCGGCGTTGACGATCGCGCCGCCGCCGTTGACGAAGGCGCCCACGCCGCCCTCGCCGAAGGCCGAGTACACGGCCTCCCAGTCGGCGAGGGTGCGGAAGCCGGCGGTGGTGGCGATGATCGCGCCGAGGGCGAGCAGGCCCTCGCCGACCGCACCGAAGTAGCCCACGAAGCGAGCGTCGGTCTCCTTGTCGAGCTGTTTCGAGGAGGTGCCGGAGGAGACGACGCCGTGGAAGCCGGAGATGGCGCCGCACGCGATGGTCACGAACAGCAGCGGCATCAGGCCCGGCGTGCCGTCCGGCACGGCCGTGTTGAACGCGGGGGCGACCATCTCGGGGCGGACGATGAGCACCGCGCCGTAGAGCAGCCCGAGCGCGATGAACAGCTGCAGGCCGTTGATGTAGTCGCGCGGCTGCAGCAGCACCCACACCGGGAGCACGGACGCGATCGCGGCGTAGACGAACAGCACGACGATCCAGAACGCCTCGGCGGAGAGGCCCAGCACGGTGTCGGGCAGCACGACGGGGACCGCGTTGCCCAGCACGATCAGGGCGTACAGCGCCACCACGCCGACCACGGAGACGATCGGCAGGTTCCACTTCAGGCGGTAGATCGCCTGGCCGATGAGCACCGCGACGACGAGGGCGCCCCAGGTGGGGATCACCGCCGTGGGCGTGGAGACCAGGAGCCCGGCGATGACCACGGCGAAGGCGGCGTTGACCATGAGCAGCAGCAGGAAGATGACCACCAGGAACAGGCGGCTGCCGCGGGCACCGATGTACCGCGCGGAGAGGGAGCCGATGGACTGGCCGCGGTTGCGGACCGACGCCCACAGCGAGCCGAGGTCGTGCATGCCCGCGAAGAAGACGGTACCGAGGGTGACCCAGAGGAAGGCGGGCAGCCAGCCCCAGATCACGGCGACGGCGGGGCCGACGATCGGTGCGGCGCCGGCGACGGAGGTGAAGTGATGGCCCCACAGGATGAACTTGTTGGTGGGGACGAAGTCGACCCCGTCCTCCAGCTCATGGGAGGGGGTGCGGAAGGAGGCGCGGAGCTTGAACACGCGCCTGCCGAGGTAGCGGGAGTAGAGCATGTAGCCGGCGACCATCATGGCGATGCCGACCACTGCGAGGATCAGGGAGTTCACGGGGGCTCTCCTGTCGAGGGCGGGGAAGGGCCGCGGCGACAGGGCGCGAGGGCGGACGACGGGCACAGCCGCCGGGCACTCGTCACGTCGTCATCGCACGCGATACGGGCCACCGTAGCGGACTCGTGCGCTGTCGCGGGATAGATGCCCTCCGTCAGGGTGGTGGCCCGCGAGATACAGTGCTGACCGACGGAGGAGAGGGGGTGCGTCGATGACGGACAGGGCTAAGTACCTGACGCTCGTCCTCGCGCTCTATGGCGGCACGGTGGCAGTCATCGTCGGAATGGTCGCGGCGATCTTCCAGCGCGCATTCCTGGACGTCACGGTGGACCTCGCCCCGGCGATCATCATCTGCCTGTTCGCCTCGATCATCCACGGGGTGAGGCACGACCTGGACTCCTGAGAGACAGAGCCGTCGAGCGGTGCCACGACGTGCAGGCCCGAGGCACGCGAGTGCGCTCCCCGCGGGTGCGCTCCCCCTGGACCCCTGCTCCCGTCAGATGCTTCCCGCCCACCCCGTACCGCCTGGCATGTCGTTATCCAGGGGGCTATCCGACGCGTCGGGCCATATCGACTACCGGGGCAGCGCGCGTGGACAGGGCGCGGAGGTAGCGGCGGGTGACGACCTCCTGGACGACTCGGGAGACGGGCGCGCCGAGCCGGGCGTACCAGGCGGCGGGCTTCGAGACCGCGTCGAGATGGAAGCGCACGACGCCGGTGTCCGTGCGGGTCACGGTGAACTGCTCGATCCCGGATTCGGGGTGTCCGGGCAGCGTGCCGTAGGCGAAGCCGGCACGGTCCGGTTCGTCGATCACCCACAGCACGCGGCAGGGGGCGAGGATCGAGAGCGGCCCGATGCCGAGGCGCAGATGCACCTGCGCTCCGGGCTCGGCTTGGCGGTGCGAGGCAGCGACCTGCAATCCCGCTCGTCGGTGCACCACCCAGCCGCGCACGGCGGAGCTGGCCGTCTCGAAATCCATGGCAGGCACCAGGGCGCTGCGGCGCATCCGGCGGTACCCCTCAGGCGGATTCTCCAGGGCATCGAGCGGAGCTGTGATCGTCTGCTCGGAATCGACCGCCGTGGCGTACCTCGTCGGCGGCGCGGAGCGTCCCGTCCGCAGCCGGTGGATCCGCCCCTCGAGGGGAGCCGGGAGCACGGCGAGCGCAGTATCGAACAGGCGCGCCGGCCATGGGTCACGCAGCATCTCGTTCTGCCACGTCGACTCCATCGGGCTGAGCGGTTCGATCGGCGGGCACAGCGGCCGCGGCGTCCAGTCGTCGGCCCAGGGGCTGGCGGTGATCCGCAGGGACGTGGCGGGATCATCGGTTCCGCTGCCGCTCTCCGCGCCGAAGGACGTGCGCATGCTCGCGCCATCCGGAGATCTCACCACCTCGCTCGCGCCGTCGACGATCGACAGGATCGCCTGGTCGAGCTCCTCGAGCAGATCGCGGGAGCCGGAATCGCAGGCGTCGCACAGGCAGTCCGGCTCCAGGACCGCGACGGCGGGCTCGCCCAGGCCGACGACGAGGTCCGGGACCGCGGCGGCGTCGTCGGCGAGGTCGATGCTGCCGGTGCTGCCGGCGCTGCCGGCGGCATCGTCCGGGGCGGTGCGGACGAGCACGAGTGGCTGGGCTTCGGGCCGACGGGGGCGCAGCACCGAGGTGCGATAGCGGTCCACGCGCGGGTCGACGGCCCAGCTGACCTGCGCTCCGTCCTCGAACTCGACCGCGTCGGCCCAGCCACGAGCGATGAGGACTTGCACCCAAGCCTCGGCGCGGGTCCACAGGATCCGGTATTTGCCGGGGTCCGAGCAGCGGCTGTACTCCTCGTCGCGGCTGTCGCGCCGCTCGCCGGGTGCGGTGGAGTCGTGGTGCGGGTCCTCCCAGCCGGGGGTGTCCGCGCCGGTCTGGGCGAACGCGTCCTCGACGTCCGCCAGCAGCGCGAGGAGGTCGGCGGAGAACGGCGGATCCTCGACGGTGAGGTCGTTCTCGGCATCGCGGGACACGAACGCCTCGCGCTCCTCCCACCAGGTCGGGGCGGAGGGGAACGTCATGAGGTGACGGTACCGGCAGGCGCGCTCTGATCTCCATCTCTTTGTCGAGGTCACGCCCTGTTGCGTCGAGGTCAGGCCGTGTTGCGTCGAGGCCACGCCGTGCTCGAAGGCAGCAACCCGAGTTCGTCGAGTTCGAGCCTGCATTCTGTGTCGGTGAGAGGGCGCTCACCGACACAGAATGCAGGCTCGACGGATGGTCCCCACCGCGTGGGGTCGTCGACCCGGGGTCAGACGGCCGTTCGCCGGGCTGCGGAGGCGAAGCCGAGCCAGGTGTGGCGGTTGCCCCACCAGCACCAGCCGAGTTTCGGGGCGTCCTGGCGGTCCTTGCCGTCACGTCCGGTGCCGTTGCTGATCCAGAGCGCCGGGGTGCGCGAGTCGAGCTTCCCGGTGGGCTTGGTGAGGCGCGAGCCGATCGTCATGAAGCAGTGGCCTCGCTCGAGGATCTCGCCCTGCTGGAGCACCCAGTGGAGGCCCTCGCTGAGAAGCAGCGGCGTGCGGTCGCGGCCGGTGATCGCCGGCAGCGCCTCCTCCGCGGACCAGTTCTCGTACTCGTCCCCGCGCTCCAGTCCCTCGACGAGGTAGAGCGCCTCGCGGCCCAGCTCGAGGCCGGTAGGCGCGAACTGGTCCACGTCGGTCATGTCCTCGACCACGAAGCCGGGCTTCTCCCCGCGCCGCAGCAGCGGGGTGAGGGCCGACGGCGGCGCGAGCGCCGGGTCGATCGCGAGGAGGGCGTCGGTGCGGTCGCTCCCCCACTGCTCTACGGCGTCGCGCAGGGCCTGCTCGCTGAGCCCGGCCAGGGTGTGCACCTCGAGAGCGATGAGCCGCCCTGCCTGCTCGGCGAGGGTGGGGAGCAGGGTCTCTGGGGGCATGGAGGTCTCCTTCGAGGCGGGGCGGATGTCAGTGGCCGGGTTGACAGTCGGCGCGGTGGCAGCTGGCGCTGCGGCGGGCGCTGCGGCGGCGGTCGGCGCGGCCTGAGACGCAGTGGGCGAACGCAGAATGGCAGAGGGATGCGAGATGGTCTCTCCTGGGGTGGGGTCGCGCGGACGATGCTCCGCACGGATCAGCACTCAACGCCACCTGCCGACGGCCTATTCCCGGCGGTTCCGTGGCCCCGTGGCCCCGTGGCCGACCTCAAGACCCGGCAACTCTGCAGCTCCCCCGCCCCATCCCCGCCAACTCCTCCAGCTCCGCCACTCGATATCCGTTGAGGCTGCCTCGCCCGTCTGGCAGGGTCGACCCCATGCCGCCACCCGAGGATCACGACCCCGACCAGGCCACCGATCCGTCGCGGATCCCCGCGCTCGATCCTGCCCTGCGCTCCTGGCTCGCCCCGATGGTCGGCGAGGTCTCGGTGGTCCGTTCGCTGGTCGGCGGGATCACCGGGCAGATGCTGCAGCTGCGTCGAGCCGACGGCGAGGCGGACATCGTGGTGCGGCGCTGGCCCGCCGAGCGGGACCATGCGCGGGACGAGGACCCGTCCGGTGACAGCCGCTGGCAGCAGGGCATGGTCCGACGCGAAGCCGTCGGGCTGGAGGCCCTGTGAGGGACCGGGCTGCCGGCGCCCGCGCTGATCGCCGCCGACCCCGACGGCTCCGCGTCCGGCCGCCCGACGACGGTGACGACGTTCCTTCCCGGCCGGGTGGAGCTCTCCCCGCCGGACCTGCGCTCCTGGGTGCGGAGCCTCGCCGAGATGCTGGTGCGGATCCATGCGGTGCCGCCCCCGGAGCTGGCCGCCTGCGAGCTGTGGGCCTCGAGCGATCTGCGCTGGCTCGAAGGGGATCACGAGGATCCCGTGGCCCTCGACGTCGCCGCGGACGGCGGGCTGGCTCGCGAGGCCCGGGAGCTCGCGGCCCGCCCTGCGGATCCGGCTCGCGCCGTGCTCAGCCATGGCGACTACCAGCACTTCAACGTGCTGTGGCAGGGCGGGAGCATCTCGGCGGTGGTGGACTGGCCCACCGTCGGCCGCGCAGATCGCGGTCTGGACGTGGGGCACTGCCGGCTGAATCTCGCCGTGCTGTTCTCCGCCGACGCCGCGATGTGGTTCCTCGAGGACTACGAGCAGATCGCCGGGAGGCGGGTCGATCCGGCGGCTGACCTCCAGCGCCTGCTGAACTTCGGACCGAACTGGCCGGAGTTCATCCCGCTCCAGGTGGCCGGGCGTGCCCCGGTCGACGGTCCGGGGATGGCTACGCGGGTGCGGGAGACGATCATGCGCACGCTCCGCCGGGCCGGGTGACGTCGCCGCAGCCCCCATCCTGGGCACCCGCGCTGATCCGGCCTACCCTGGCAGGGAGGTCCGCCGTCGGACCGACGACGGCGGGCCGCTACCCCAGGAGGACTGCGCTGTGGCACGGAACGTCGCTCAGAAACTTCTCGCCTCTCACCTCGTCGACGGTGAGCTCACACCCGGGGCCGAGGTGGGGCTGCGCGTGGACCAGACCCTCACCCAGGACGCCACCGGCACCATGGTGATGCTGGAGCTGGAGGCCATGGGCCTGGACCGGATCCGCACCGAGCTGTCGGTGCAGTACGTGGACCACAACCTGCTCCAGACCGACGAGAAGAACCCCGAGGACCACCTGTTCCTGCGCTCCGCCGCCGAGCGGTTCGGGCTGTGGTTCTCCCAGGCGGGCAACGGGGTCTCCCATCCGGTGCACCAGGCCCACTTCGGCCGCCCCGGCGCGCTCCTGATCGGTTCCGACTCCCATACGTGCGCGGCGGGCGCGCTGGGCATGCTCGCCGTCGGGGTGGGCGGTCTGGAGATCGCGATGGCGATGGCCGGCCAGCCGATGTACGTCACGACCCCGGACGTCTGGGGCGTGGAGCTGACGGGCACCCTGCCCGAGTGGGTCTCCGCGAAGGATGTGGTGCTGGAGATGCTGCGCCGCCACGGCGTCAGCGGCGGCGTGGGTCGCATCATCGAGTATCACGGCGAGGGTCTGGCGCAGCTGAGCGCGATGGACCGGCACGTCATCGCGAACATGGGCGCGGAGCTGGGCGCGACCGCGACGGTCTTCCCGGCCGACGATGTGGCCCGCGACTATCTCGCCGCCGTCGGCCGCGAGGACGACTTCGAGCGCTGGGAGGCCGACGCCGGCGCGTCCTACGACGTCACCGAGCAGATCGATCTGTCGACCCTGGAGCCGCTGATCGCGCGCCCCTCCTCCCCCGGCAACGTGGTGACGGTGGCCGAGGCGGCCGGCGAGGAGGTGTTCCAGGTGGTGGTCGGCTCCTCCGCCAACCCGGGGCTGCGGGACTTCGCCGTGGTCGCCGAGATCCTCGCCGGGCAGCAGAGCCACGACCAGGTCTCCGTCGACATCAACCCCACCTCCCGCGAGGTGCTCGCGGATCTGATCACCGGCGGCTGGCTGACCTCGCTGGTCGCGGCCGGCGCCCGCATCCACCAGTCCGGCTGCATGGGCTGCATCGGCATGGGCCAGGCCCCCGCCGCGGGCCGCAACTCGCTGCGCACCATGCCGCGGAACTTCCCGGGCCGCTCCGGCACGGAGGAGGACGCGGTGTGGCTGTGCTCCCCCGAGACCGCCGCAGCCGCCGCCCTGACCGGGAAGATCACCGATCCGCGCACCCTGGCCGGCTCCCACGGCCTGACCTGTCCGCGCCCGACGATGCCGGAGCGGTATGCCCATCTGCCCTCGATGCTGGCCGCTCCCCTGCCGCCGGAGGAGGCTGCGGAGGTCGAGCTGGTGAAGGGCTCGAACATCTCCTCGCTGCCGGACTTCGCCCCGGTCGAGGACCACCTGGACGTGCCCGCGATCTTGGTGATGGGCGACGACGTCTCGACCGACGAGATCCTGCCCGCCGGGTCCCGCGTGCTGCCCTTCCGCAGCAACATCCCCAAGATCGCCGAGTTCGCCTTCACCCGGATCGACCCGGACTATCCGCGGAACGCGCAGGCCGCCGAAGGCGGGCACGTGGTCGTGGCCGGGAGGAACTACGGCCAGGGCTCCTCCCGCGAGCACGCCGTGATCGCGCCGCGCTACCTGGGACTGAAGGCCGTGATCGCAGTGGGCTTCGCGCGGATCCACTGGCAGAACCTCGCGAACTTCGGGATCCTCGCCCTCGAGTTCGACGACCCCGCGGACCTCACCCGTATCGGGACGAACGACCAGGTGGTGCTCGACGGCGTGCACGAGGCGCTCCGCAGCGGCACCTCGGTCACGGCGCAGATCGGAGGCCGCGAGGTGGGGCTGCACCACCGGCTCTCGGAGCGCCAGGTGCAGATGGTCCTCGCCGGCGGACGGATCCCCCTCGCGGCGCGCGAGGTCTGAGGGTCGGCCGCTGCCCCGATCTGCCCGTCAGCGTGCGAGCGCGGCGTGACCTCCTCGCCGCCGACGCACCCCGCCCGCGAGAGCGCGCAGCACGTCCTCGGTGGCTGCCCAGTCCATGCACGCATCGGTCACGGACTGGCCGCGCACGAGGCCCGTCGGTCCGGCGTCGACGTCGAGCTTCTGTGCGCCGGCGACGAGGTTGCTCTCGAGCATGACCCCGGCGATCGCACCGCCGGCAGCCGCGCTGCCGTCTGTCGTCCTGCCGTCCACCGCGATCTGGTCGGCGAGCATCGTGGCGACCTCGGCCTGGCGCACGTGGTCCTTGCCGGAGTTGCCGTGGCTGGCGTCGATCACCAGGCGCGGCGGCAGGCCCTGCTCCGCGAGGCGCTCGGCGGCGGTGCGCACGGGGCCGGGGCCCCAGTTCGGGCCGTCGGACCCGCCGCGCAGGATCAGGTTGACGTCGGGGTTGCCGGTGGTCGAGACCAGGCTCGCCCGCCCGTCGGCCCCGATCCCGAGGAAGGACTGCGGGGACGAGGCCGCCGCAACCGCGTCCAGCGCCACCTGGATGCTTCCGTCGGTGCCGTTCTTGAACCCGATCGGCATGGACAAGCCGGAGGCGAGCTGGCGGTGGATCTGCGATTCGGTGGTGCGGGCCCCGATCGCGCCCCAGCTGATGAGGTCCGCGATGTACTGCGGGCTGATCGGCTCGAGGAACTCGGTGGCGCAGGGCAGGCCCAGACCCGTGACATCGAGCAGGAAATCGCGGGCCCGGCGCAGACCGGTGGCGATGTCGTGGCTGCCGTTGAGGTGCGGGTCGTTGATCAGGCCCTTCCAGCCGACGGTGGTGCGCGGCTTCTCGAAGTAGGTGCGCATCACCAGCAGCAGGTCATCGCCCAGCTCCTCCTGGATCCCGGCGAGCAGGCAGGCGTACTCGAGCCCGGCCTCCGGGTCATGGATCGAGCAGGGGCCCACGACGACGAGCAGGCGGTCATCGGTGCCCTCGAGCACCGCGCGCACCTGGTCGCGGGCACTGCCCACGAGATCGGCGAGGTCCGGCCGCAGCGGCAGCTCGGCGAGGAGCTCGGCCGGGGTGGGCAGCGGAGTGAGGCTCGCGATGTGGCGATCGGGGGTGGCCGCGGAGGCCGAGGCGGCGGAGGAGGCTGCGGTGGCCGTGGCGGCCGGGCCTGTGCTGGCTGGGACTGTGTCGAGAGCTGTCATGGGTCCTGTCCTGAGGGAGAGCGGACCCGATGCAGAGCCCGCCGGGAATGGCGAAGGGCAGAGCGAATGCTCTGCCCCGGCGGCTCTGAAGGGATGGTGACGCTATGGCATCGCCGGCCCCTCCAGGGCCGACTTCGCATAGGTAAACCATCGGTTCGTCATGCCAGGAGAGTACAGGCCCAGGCGCACGACGCAAGCCCGGTCCGCCCGATGGTCGGCCGACAGGACCAGGGTCAGGCGGCCTTGGCTCGGAGGCGCCACAGAGTGGTGACCTCCTGGCGGCGGGCGGCGTGGAGCAGGTCGAGGGCGTCGGCGGCGCGGCCGTGGCGCGGCGTGGTCGAGTCCTCGCCGGCAACCTCCAGACCGGCCCGGCGGATCAGGCGCCGCAGCTCGTCGCGGCTGCGCAGCTCGAGGTGCTCGGCGAGGTCGGACAGAACCAGCCAGCCCTCCCCTCCGGGGGTGAGGTGATCGGCGAGGCCCGCGAGGAAACCACGCAGCATGGTGGAGCCCTCGTCGTAGATGCCCAGCTCGAGCGCGGAGGTGGGGGTCCCCGGCAGCCACGGCGGGTTGCACACCACGAGGTCGGCGCGCCCCGGCGGGAAGAGATCCGTCTCGATCACGGTGACCGCCGACGTCAGCTCGAGTCGCTCGATGTTCTCCCGGGCGCTCTCGACGGCGCGGGGGTTCACGTCGGTGGCGACCACGTTCACCACACCCCGTCGGGCGAGGACCGCCGCCAGCACCCCGGTGCCGGTGCCGATGTCGAAGGCCGTGAGCTGCTCCCTCGTGGTGGGCAGCGGCACCCGGGCCACGAGGTCCACGTATTCGGAGCGCGAGGGCGAGAAGACGCTGTGACGAGGGTGGATGCGGGCACCGAGCGCCGGGACCGGGACCCCCTGCTCATGCCACTGGTAGGCGCTCAGGACGCCCTGCAGCTCGGTGAGCGAGACCAGCGTGGGCTCCTCCAGCTCGCCGTAGGCCTCACGGCAGGCGTCCGCGATGTCCGGGGCGCGGCGCAGCGCGAGGCGGCCGCCGGGCTCGAGGAGCACGACGATGCCGCCGAGCACCTGGGAGCGTTCCGCCCTCTCGGCGCGATGCGCACGGAACAGGGCCGAGATGCCCAGCTTGCGCGAGATGCTTCCGTGATCGATGCGCCGGGAGACGGCCTTGAGGAGCTGCCGGGCGTTGTGGAAGTCGCCGCGCCACAGCAGCGAGCTGCCGGCGCGCAGGTGGCGCAGAGCGGCGTTCGCGGTGAGCGTGTCATCGGCGATCTCGACCGTGACGGGCGGAGGAGCACCGTTCTCGGAGCGCCACCGCGCCGACTGCACAGCGTCGTTCTCGGTCCAGCTGACCAGGGGCATCGGTGTCTCCCAGGACGTCGACGAACGAGGATCCGGCGCCGCATCCGGGTCGGTGCACAGAAGGGCTCCTCGCGACGAGTCCTTCTCGTCCGGTCCGAAGAGTGTCTCACCTGCCCTGCGATCGCGCTCTGCGATCACGGTCCGGGCCGGACCGGGCCGAGGCACTTCCCGCGCCACCGGCGCCTTCGCCGTCGTGGTCAGCACCGCCATCACCCACCCCACCACCCTCACCACCTGGTTCCACCAGGTCGTCACCACCGCCTGACCCACCCCGCCAAGCCCCAGCCCCAGCCCCAGCCCCAGCCCCAGCCCTACGACCTTCTGCTCCCCAGCGTCGGCTCTACGCTCCATACGCCTCGAGCCGACGCACAGCGACGAAAGCTCGTATCGCTCAGTGCGCACAGCGGGACTATCCGGACGTGGCGTTCGCAGGGACGGCCGCTGACCTGAACTGGGCTGACCGGGAGGTCGGCGCTCGCCCAGCCTCCGTTCCTATACTCGGCACCGCAGGCATCCTGTGTTCGTTTCGACGAAGGAGGCACGTCATGAGTGCAGACGAGAAGTTCGAGAACGCGACCGACAAGATGGGCGGCCAGGCCAAGGAAGGTTTCGGCAAGCTCACCGGCGACAAGGAGACCCAGGCGGAGGGCCAGGCCCAGCAGGGCAAGGCCGACGCCAAGGACAAGCTCCAGGACGCCCGCGACACCGTGAAGGGCGCGGTCGGCGGGATGTTCGGCAAGAAGGACAAGACCGACTGATCTGCCGGGACGGCAGCGGCTCCGCGCCGCCGTCGACCCGATCCGAGGGCGGCTCCACCTGGTGGGGCCGCCCTCGACGCGTCCAGGGCCGCGACGCCCAGCCCCGCAGGCACCGGACGGGGGCAGGACTGGACGGGACTGGACGGGACTGGACCGGGCGGGACAGGACCGGACGGAGTAGCGTGACCTGCCAGCGGCACGCCGCCGCAGCCTCGACAGGAAGTGCGCGATGACGCCACGAGAACAGCCCCAACGGGTCAGGGTCCAGAACTTCACCGTCTCCCGCGACGGCATCGGCGCCGGGGAGCACCAGAGCCTCGAGCGGCCCTTCGGGACCGTGAGCACCGGCCCCCTCGACCCCAGCAAGCTCATGGCCTGGAGTTTCGAGACCGCGAACTTCCCCGGACGCACCGATGGTGGCGGCACACGAGGCCTCGAGGACCGCCTGACCAGAGACTTCTCCCAGAACATCGGCGCGGAGATCATGGGGCGCAACAAGTTCGGCCCCGTGCGCGGCCCGTGGCCGGATGAGGAGTGGACCGGCTGGTGGGGCGAGGATCCGCCGTTCCACACGCCCGTGGTCGTGATGACCCATCACCCGCGGCCGTCGTTCTCGCTCTCGGACACCACCTTCCATTTCGTGGACGGCACCCCGCGGGAGGCGCTCGAGCAGGCCTTCGCGGCGGCCGACGGGAAGGACGTGCGCATCGGCGGCGGGGTCTCCACCGTTCGCCAGTTCCTCGAGGCGGACCTCATCGATGAGCTGCACGTGGCGGTCGCCCCGCTCGAGTACGGCAGCGGGCTCCGGCTGTGGGATGCCCCGGAGGACCTCACGGACCGCTTCCATCTGGAGAAGGTCCTCGCGCCCAGCGGCGTCACGCACTGCTTCCTCTGGCGTCGCTGAGCACCCAGGGTCGATGCCGGTCGGTCCGACGGTGTCTCTCGCCCGACGGACCCGCTAGGAGCCCACGCCGGCTGTGTACGCCTCGCGAGTGAAGGGGCGCAGCCCCGTCGTCGGATCGGCGAGGGTGGACAGGATGTCGCGGGAGGCGAGCAGGGCGGCTCCATGGGCGCTCGCGAACTGGTCGAGCTGGGAGATGCCGAGCTCGGGTGCGATCTGGGCGTGGGTCGCGAGGTACTCTCGCAGATCGTCCTCGAAGAGGTGCGCGAGCGGGGTGAGCGCACCGCCGACGACCACCAGGGACGGGTCCACGAGGGTGGCCGCCAGGGCGAGCGTCTCCGCGACCTGTCCGGTGTAGTCCTTCACCGTGGCCAGCACCGCCGGGTCCCCGTCGAGCGCGGCCTGCACCATGTGGCCTACCGGGTCCCGGATGCCATCGGCGTCGCTCCGCCAGGCACGCAGCTCGCTCGTGGGCCGCAGCGCGGACATCGACAGGTCCCCCGCGATGTGATGGACGCCCTGACGCGGGACCCCGCCCAGCAGCAGCGCCATCGAGGGTCGCCGTCCCAGCTGGATCTGCACCACCTCCGTGTGCCCCCGGGAGACGCCCACCCGGTGCTCCGCCCAGAGCGCAGCCCGCACGTCGTTGTCAGCCATCGTGATGCCCTGGATGCACTCGCCCAGGAGATCACCCGGCCGGTGCCCTTCCCAGGCGGGGAGCGTCACCGATCGGGCCAGCCGGCCACCGTCGTCGACGGTTCCGGACAGGGCGAACGCCGTCACCCACACCTCGGAGGCGTCGTCGGTGCACTCCGCGACCACGGTCGAGACGGCCTCGTGCACCGGCGAGGCATCACGCCGGATCTCCCCGTCGGCCACCTCGCACTCGGCACGACGCACGGGCTCCCCCGCGAGGTCCGTGCTGACGGCGCGCACGGAATGCGGCCCGATGTCGACCCCGAGAACCTGCCCCGCGGGGGTGCGAGCGCTGAACATCTGGGACGGCCGGCCCGGACCGCTGACCCGCGCGGGGCCGACGTCGGCCCAGCCCTTGTCGCTCAGCCCGCGCAGCACCTCGGCGAGGGTGGCCTGGGAGAGCCCGGTGGAGCCGACGAGCTCGGTGATGCGCTGGGGGCCGTCGGTGCGGAGGGCGTCGACCACGGCATATTCGTTCCAGCTGCGTACCGAGCTGGGATCCGCTCGGCGTCCCGTGCGGTGCATACCCTCCACCCCCTTCGTGACGCCGGTCACGTCCGGATCATCCCAGTATGGCACCCTGCGCCCGGTCCGCGTGAATCGGCTGTCACCGACGGCCGAAATGCTGCTGGCGGGAATGCTGCGGGCAGAGCCGCGGGTCACCTCACCCTGGCCACTGAGCCCGCGTCACACAGGCATCTCGGGAGCATCCGCCGCGGCGAGCGCCAGCTCGGCCGAGCGCACGTCCGTGATGATCACGTGGGCGAGTCCTGACCGGAGGGTCGCGAGCACTCCGCGCTCCTTCCACTCGCCGCCGCCGATCGCCACCCGGAGAGGCACCCAGCGCAGCTCCGTCTCCGGGATGCCGATGAAGCGGCCCTCGAGGCCGCTGACGCTCCGACCCTCGATGTCCAGCAGCGTGGTGCCGAACTCGGCCACCACTCCCCTCTCCTCGAAGGTCTCCCGCTCCCCGTTCTCGGCGAGGATCTGCGCCAGCAGCGAGGAGTCGGGCCAGCCGCCGATGGTGAGGAAGGCCTTGCGGACGTGCCGGAACCTCGCCATGGTCTCCTGGATCGCGGGATGACGGAGGATCGGCGTCGCCTCGAGCTCGATGAGGATCGGGACATACAGCGGCGAGGTCGCTCCCCCGGCCGCGCGGCCGATGTTGGAGATGACCTCGACGCCGTCCTCGAGCCGCGGCCAGCCGATGCCGGTCAGCTGGACGACGTCGGCGCTGGGCAGCGCGTCGATCTGCCGGGAGGCGAGCACGAGGGTGCGGCCGGGCGCGAAGCCGAGCACGTCGTCCTCCTGCACGGTCTCGCGGATGAACCGGGCGGTGACCGCGGCGATGGCCTCGCGCACCTCGGCGTCCTGCGCGGAGCGGGTGGCGACCACGAGCGCGGACTGCAGGCCGTAGCGCCGGGCGAGCCGCGTCGAGAGGTCCACGTCGATCGGGACCTCCACGGCCGGGCGCACCTCGATCAGTCCCAGGTCACGAGCCTTTCGCACCATGCGCGCGGTGACGAAGCGCGACTTGCCGATCTCCTCGGCGATGTCGTTGACGGTGCGTCCGTGGGCGAGATTCTGCATGGCGACGTACACGTGCAGGATCTGCTGGTCCAAGGGCATCTGTGCGCTCATGAGCGCATGGTATTGCCGCATCCGTGCAGATATCGGGGACGACGGGTCGTCCATGGATGGCCCTCGTTCCTCCCCGTCCGCCGGACAGTCAGGTCGCGAACCGCCTCCGAGCGGACTCCGGTCCGCCACCCGACGGTCGAGCGGCGGACGGTCAGGTGGAGGCGGCATCGGCCTCGTCGAGCCAGTCCATGGCGAGTGCCGGGTCGTCGGCCGTGGTGCCGTCGGCCCCCAGGCGCACCGCCTCGCGCATGTTCTCGAACGAGCGCATCGGCCACAGGTGCAGCTCGAGGCCGCGGTCCCGGAACGCCTGGACGTGCTGGTCGGTGAGCCCCTCGAAGCCCACGCAGATCCGGGACGCGCCCGTGTGGTCCACGAGCTTCTCCCAGCCGCCCTCGAACTCCTCGGCTGCGGCGATGTCGTGGCGGATGATGCCGCGCGGCACGTCGGGGAACAGCTCCATGGCCTCGCGCAGCGGCTCCTCCTTGAAGCTGGTCAGCTGCGTCCGTGCAGCGTGCTCGGGATGGGCCTCGAAGTAGCGCGCCAGGTAGGGCACGGTCTCCGGGGCCTTGATCTCGAGCTGGATGACGGTGCGGGTGGCCTCGTACATCTCCTGAAGCGTCACCACGCCGAAGCCGGAGTCCAGCACCACGGAGCGCAGCTCGGCCAGGGTCATCTCCCTGGCCGGGCCGAGGCCCCGCGCGGAGTCGTCGCCGGCGGTGCGGTCCAGCGTCGCGTCGTGCAGGAGGAACAGCTCCTCGTCGGCGCTGAGCCGCACGTCGAGCTCGATCTCGTCGACCCCGATCTGCTCGGCCAGCTCGTAGCCCTCCAGACTGTTCTCGGGGGCGTGCGCCATCGCGCCGCGGTGGCCCACGATCAGCATCTTTCCCATCGTGCCTCTCACTCTCCCACTCTCTGCTCGTACTTCTCCCGGACCCGGTCGATCGCGGGCTCCAGCTCCTTCTCCATCCTGGTCAGCACCTTCTCGGCGTCCTCGCCGGCCGAGTAGACGGACTGGATGGCGTTCTTGGCCTCAACGAGCGTCTCGGGCACATAGCGTCGGGCGACGTCGGGCCCCTGCGCGATCTCGAGCTGGTCGATGCCGACCTGGTAGCGGGGGTCCTCGGCGGAGCGCGCCGCGATCTCGTCGGACTCCATCGCGTCCTTCGTGGAGGGCACATAGCCGCTGCCCAGGGTCCAGTCGATCGAGGCCTGCCCGGTGCTGAGGAACTTGATGACCTCCCAGGCGGCCTGCTTCCGCTGCGCGGAGGCGTACTTCATGATCGACAGCCCGCCGCCGCCGGTGGGGACCCCGGGGCCGACCTCCTGCGGAAGGTACCCGCAGCCGAAGTCGAAGGTCGCGGCCTCCTTGATGCCGGAGAGGCTGCCGGTGGACTGCAGGGCGGTGGCGCAGGCACCCGAGGAGAAGTCGCCGGTGGCGTCGGCCGCGAGATAGCCCGAGCCGTCGTCGTGGATGAACGTCCGGTCGTACTCGAGCGCGGCGATCGACTCGTCGGTGGTCAGCGTCATGTCCAGGCCGTCGGAGTAGGCGCCGCCGAAGGCCCAGATCGAGCCCGAGAAGTACCAGTCGTCGCCGCCGATGTAGGCGCGCATGGCGACCTTGTTGCCGTGGTACTCGTAGCCGGTGACCTCGCGGCCCCACTCGGCGTACTCGGTGTAGGTCTCCGGCGCGCGGTCCGGGAGGCCCACGGCGTCGAAGATCTCGCGGTTGTAGTAGAACAGCGGCGTCGAGCGGCCGAAGGGGAGCCACCAGATGTCGTCCTTGACGGTGCCCTCGGCGAGGAACCGCTCGTGGTAGGTGTCGGTGCCGAAGGAGTCGTCGAAGTAGCCCTTGAGCGGCTCGAGCACCTCCGCGAGGTAGAAGCGGTTCCACACCACGTCGCTGAACACGACGATGTCGGGCACCTGGCGGGCCTGCAGGCTCGCGGAGAGCTTGGACTCCACGCCCTCGTAGCTGTCGAAGATCTGCACCTCGACGTAGATCTCGCTCTGCGCCTTGTGGAAGGCGTCGATGTTCGCCTGGATCACCTCGGCGTTGTGCGCGGTGTAGGCGCTCCAGATGACCACGCGCTGACGGCCCGCGAACTCCTCGGGGGTCTCGCCGCCGGGCTGCTCGAGCACGAGCCCCTCGGTGTCGCCGAGGCCGAAGCAGCCGCCCAGCAGCGGTGTCCCGGCGGCGAACAGTCCGGCGCCCAGCAGCAGCCGGCGCGAGGGGGTGCGGGGGCGGGCGGAGCGCCCGCGGGAACGGGTGGAAGGCATGGCTCTCCTTGCAGGACGGGGCACGGTGCTCAGCGACCGTTGCCGGCGGCGGCGCCGGTGAGCCCGGAGACGATGTAGCGCTGGGCGCACAGGAACACGAACAGCATCGGGAGCACCACGATGAGGGTGCCGGACATCAGCACGCCCCAGTTGGTCAGGCCGTCGTTGGACTTCAAATACATCAGCCCGATGGGCAGGGTGCGCATGTTCACCGAGTTGGTGATGATCAGCGGCCACACGAAGTTGTTCCACTCGTCGATGACGGCGACCAGGGCCACGGTGACCACGGCCGGGATCGACATCGGCAGCGTGAAGGAGATGAGCCGGCGCAGGTGACCACAGCCGTCGACCTCCGCGGCCTCGAACACCTCCGCGGGCAGCGACATGAAGTGCTGGCGCAGCAGGAAGGTTCCGAAGGCGGAGGCCACCCCCGGCAGGATCAGGCCCGCGTAGGTGTTGATCAGGCCCATGTTGCCCATGGTGATGTAGTTGACCAGCAGCGTGACGTGACCGGGGACCATGAGCGCGCCGAGCATCACCACGAACAGCCACTTCTTGCCCGGGAAGGGCAGGAACGCGAACGCGTAGGCGGCGAAGACGGCGAGCACCACCTTGAGCGTCGCCCCGATGACCGTGACGATCACCGAGTTCTTGATGAACGCCCCGAAGGGTGCGATCCGCCAGGCCTCGCGCATGTTCTCGAAGGTCAGCTCGCTGGGCAGCCACTTCATGGGCCAGGAGTAGATGTCGCCGTTGGTCTTGAACGACGTGGACAGCAGCATGTACAGCGGGATGAGGAAGACCAGGCCCACAGCGATCAGCAGCAGGTATCCCCACCAGCTGCGCCTCAGGGGGCTCGGGCGGCGGCGACGGGTGGAAGACGCGGGTCCGCGGGACGTGCTGCCGGTGCGGCCGACGGACTCGTCGGCCCGCTGGTCCCCCTCGGCCGCCGTGCGGGTGGTCGTGGGATCCGCCATCAGTAGTGCACCTTCTTCTCGACGAACCGGAACTGCAGGGCCGTGATGACCATGAGGATCACGAACATGACGGTGCCGGCGGCGGCGGAGAGGCCGACGTTGGAGCGGGAGAACGCCTGTTCGTAGATGAACCAGCTCAGCGTGGTGGTGGAGGAGGCCGGGCCGCCGTTCGTCATCACCGCGATCAGGTCGAACGCCTGGAAGGCGCCGATGGTCTGGGTGATGACCAGGAAGAACGTGGTGGGCGAGAGCAGCGGGAGGATCACCCGGGTGAAGGTCTGGAACGAGTTGGCGCCGTCGAGCTCGGCGGCCTCGAGGACGTCGGTGGGCAGCCCCTGGATGCCGGCGAGGTACACGATCGAGACGAAGCCGACGCCTTTCCAGATCGAGACGATCAGCAGGGCGGGCAGCGCCCAGTCGGCGTCGGTGGTCCAGCTCGGCGAATCCGCCCCGACGAGGTTGAAGACCACACGTGCCAGGCCGTAGTTGGGGTCGAAGATGAACAGCCACACCACGGCGATCGCGGCGCCGGAGACGACGTGCGGGGTGAACACGATGCCCGTGGCGACCGAGGTGCCGGGCAGCTTCTTGGAGAAGAGGGCCGCCAGCAGCACACCGAGCACGAGGCTGATGCCGACCACCACGACAACCCACACCAACGACACCCACAGCACCTTGTGGAAGGAGGGCGAGACGAGCATCGAGGTGTAGTTCGTCAGCCCCACGAAGAGCGGCTCGGGAGAGATGAAGTCCCAGCTGGTGAGGCTCAGGTAGAGGTTCGCGATGATCGGCCAGTACGCGAAGACGGCGATGAGCGCGAGGTTGGGGAAGGCGAACAGGGCGAACAGGCCGTAGCCGCGTCGCAGGCGTCGGCGGCGGGCGGCGAGGCGCTCCGCCGACAGGGGCGGCAGCGACGTCACCGAGGTCGGGGCCTCCTTCCGCGACCTCTCCGGGGCCGTGGGACTGGTGCTCATCGGGCCTCCCGGGGGTGCTCGGTGTCAGGGAGGCCGCCGGCTTCGGTGCTCACCAGCGCCTGGAACGGGGCGAGGGTGGGGACGGGGACATCGCGGATCTCGAGGGTTCCGATCTCCGGCATCACCGCGGCACGGTTCGGCGTCATGGTGGTCCTTCCGGGAGCGGCCTGGCTCCTGCCTGCTGTGGCCCACCGTCCGCAGTGGGCCCGGTCACGTCGGGACCCACCGTAACGGGCTCTTCCCGGTTCGTGGTGATGGGGAGCGTCGCGTCGTTGACGTAGAACGG
>NZ_BAAAIR010000099.1:0-11919 GCF_039526165.1 Brachybacterium tyrofermentans | reverse complement strand
CCCTCATGCCAGAATGAGTCCGCAAAGATCGGCAACGACGCCGACCGAGCGGACCTACCGACCCCATGAAAGATCGAGGCTAGCCAAACCAGGTATCTCCGGCCTGGTCAGCCGTGATGTGCCAGCCCAGCTCGCTGACCCGTCTATACCTGATCCGCTTCGTATCATTCTCGAGGCCAGCCTCTGGTACCTGGCCGACGAGGACGGGATCGCCAGGGCTCGCGCCAGCGCGCTCACCGACCACGACGACGTCGACGTGTGTGGCCTCGCCCAGCTGCTTACGGGTGCCCACGCCCGCGCCGGCGGGACCCTGCGCGGGCGCCCCTTGGGTGACTTCGCGGTCGCGGTGCGCGACGTCATCGACCTCCATGTCCAGCCCGGCCGGCTGCGTGAAGTACTTGAAGATGCGTCCCTCGAACTGGGCGTCCTGCATGCTGCGCAGTACGTGGCGGCCGCGGTCATCCACCGTCTCGACCGCCACCCCCAGATCATGACCTCGGCGAAGGGAGCCAACGGCGTCTGCGTGCAGCACGTTGTCGCGCAGATGCGCCAGGTCGGCCGGCACGCGTTCTGGCCTTCGCAGGCAGAAGCCGTGCGAGGCGGCCTCCTGGACCCCGCGCAACGTTCGCTCGCCATCAAGATGCCCACCAGCGCCGGCAAGACGACACTCATGCAGCTAGTTGCCGCGCACAGCATCGACCTTCATCCCGACGGCGTCGTGGCAGTCCTGGCGCCGACCCGAGCTCTCGTCAGCCAGCTGTACCACGACCTCCGCGACGGACTGCCGGCTGACGTTGCAGTGCGGTCCTCGCAAGGTGGCCTCGACTATGACACCGACCTCCCCTCCACAGGGAGTGTCCTGGACGCCTCGGGAGTGGCCGTGGTCACCCCCGAACGCTTCGACCTCGACTGGCGCCGGGCCCTGACCGAAGACAGCGGCATCGACCTAGACGACATCAAGCTACTGATCGTCGACGAGGCGCAGCACGTGGACAACGGGCCGCGCGGCGCCACCCTCGAGCTCATCATCGCCAAGGCGCTGCGGCGTGGCATCCGTGTCGTCCTTCTCGCCAGCCAGTTCTCAAACGTCACGGCCATCGCTAACTGGGTGAACGGAGACGCGCTGGAGTCCGACTGGCGACCAGCCTGGCTCGAGCGGCACGTCTTCATCCGCGGCCTGCCGGGAACCTCGCCGACGACGGCCAGAGTCGGGTACCTGTGGCCCGAGGGTGGTGACCCCGAGGAGGTTTTCGCGCTCAAACCGAGCGGGAAGACTAAGGGCGAGGGCTGGATCAGGGACCGCAAGCACGAGGCGGCGGGCCTGATGTCCCAGTGGACGTCCGAGGGGCTCGTCGTCGTGTTCACCGCCAACAAATCCCTCGCGAAGAGCCTGTTCGACACCATTTACGAGAGCACCGTTTCGCTCGGACCACCTCGTCGAGCCTTGGCGGAGATCGCGGACGCACTCGAACCGCGACACCCGGACGAGGCTGCCGCCCTCCGCAACGGGTTCGGGATGCACACCGCCGACGTGCCGAGGACGGTCCGTCAGGCGATCGAGTCGGCTGCCCGAGTCGAGGGCGGTCTCCTGCGGTGCATCGTGTGCACCCCCACCCTGCTGGAGGGCGTGGACTTCCCCACGCGCACGGTGATCGCCGCGCACCCGCCGCGCACCGGAGCCCCGAGCAACGCACCCGACATCGCCAAGCTGCGCAACCTCGAGGGCCGCGCCGGCCGCGCCGGCAAGTTCATCAGTGGGCGGCTTGTCGTCATGACCTCCGACCACGATTCGGCCCGGACGTGGCGCCGAGCGATGCGCCAGGCCCTGCCCCCTACCGAGACGGCCCTCACCGCGGCACTCAAGGTGATGCAGTCTCGCGCACCCGAGTACATGGCCCCAGAGACCAAAGACATCATCGACGCCGTCACCATCGAGGTGTTGGCCGAGTCCGCCGCCGTAGACGGAGATCTCCGCAAGGCGCTCGAAGGTGCGTTGCAGCGGACCTTCTGGTCAGCGACGTCCGCCCCGCAGGTGCAGGCCCCGGCCCTGACTTTCGGGGCCAGCTACGCGGTGCGGGTCGCTCAGCGAGTACCCGACGACGCACTGCGCGCCGCCGTGTACCGCTCGGGCTTGAAGCTGGAGGGCTGCTTGGCGTTGCGGGACGCCATCGCCACTCAGCTCGACCCGGTGGTGAATGTGCTCCGCTCGGACGCGCCGGACGCCGACGCTCACGACCGTCTGCTGCACTGGCTCATCAAGACCTGCGTGGCAACCCTTGAGGAGCTCGAGGACCTCCGGGCCGTGGACCCCGACGCGCTTAGGGTAGCCCTGACAGCGTGGGTGGACGGCGAGAGCGAGGCCGACATCGAGCGTGACCATGCCGACGCCTGGTCAGCGGTAAAGCCGGTCCACCTGGAGACGCTCCTCGTGTGGGCCCTCACAGGAGCGTTCGAGATTGTCGCAGCGCTCGCCAATGACCTGCACCTGCGGGAGGCCGCCCACCGCCGGCTGGGCCCGAGCCGACTCCGCTACGGAGTCTTCGACGCCGAACTGTGCTCCTTGGTCCGTGGCGGCGAAGATCGCGTCCAAGTGGCCCGCATCGCCGCCGAGTATCTCAAGGTGCCGAAGCCACCCTCCGCCATCCTCTGGCCGCTCAGCATGATCGTGGAACTGCGACTCGCACAGGAGGAGGACGCAGCCAAGGCTGCCGCGGCCGCGCCCGACCCCAGCGCCCCAAACGACCCGGCCAGGCTCGACGGGGACTAGGGCGGCGCCACCAGCTGACGCCGCCTGGCGGCGAGACGGACGCACCGGCCTGACCCTGGCGCGAGCTCGCCACCGGGCGTCACTCTGGGGTATACCCAGTGCGACGGTTCTGTCGCGAAAATACTGAAACAGGCCCTATTGAGAACCGTAAAAGACTGCTCAGTAACTGTCCTGCTGGGGTGCCCCATTTTGGTGCCTGCTCCGCGGCCTCGTGAGTGAGACCTCTGCGCAAGCGGCCCCTGAGGCGGGGGTGGGGTGAGCGTCTGGTGGTGGGCTGGTGCTCAGTGTCCGTCGCCGAGTTTGCCGGAAAGGCGCTCCAGGCGTTGGAGGCTGGCGCCGTCTAGGCCGATGATGCGTGCTTCCTTGCCGCGGGCGGAGTACTTGCTCTGCACGGCGTCGAGGGCGGCGACGGTGGAGGCGTCCCAGATGTCGGCGGCGGTGAGGTCGATGATGACGGTGTCGGGGTCGCCGGCGTAGTCGAATTGGTAGACGAGGTCGTTGCTGGAAGCCCAGAACAGTTCGCCCTTCACGGCGTACCGGCGGATGTCGATGGTGCCGTCGCCGTCGACGTCGGTCTCCCAGACCTTCTCGATGTGCACCAGGTGGGCGACGCGGCGGGCGAAGAGGATCATCGCGGTGATGACGCCGAGGACCACGCCGATGGCGAGGTTGTGGGTGGCGACCGTGGCGATGACGGTGGCGAGCATGACGGCGGTCTCGGACCAGGGCATCAGGCGCAGTGTGGTGGGGCGGATGCTGTGCCAGTCGAAGGTGGCGACGGAGACCATGATCATCACCGCGACGAGGGCTGCCATCGGGATCAGGCCGACGATGTCACCCAGGGCCAGGACGAGGATCAGTAGGAACGTCCCGGCGAGGAAGGTGGAGATGCGGGTGCGGGCCCCGGACTGCTTCACGTTGATCATGGTCTGACCGATCATGGCGCAGCCGCCCATGCCGCCGAAGAAGCCGGAGGCGATGTTCGCGATGCCCTGTCCCCAGGACTCACGAGTCTTGTTCGAGTGGGTGTCGGTGATGTCGTCGACGAGCTTGGCCGTCATCAGCGACTCCATGATCCCCACGATCGCCATCGCGAACGCGTAGGGAGCGATGATCTGCAGCGTTTGGACGCTCAGGGGCACGTTCGGGATAAACAGGGCCGGCAGTGACTCGGGCAGCTCGCCCTGGTCGGAAACGTTGGGCAGCTTCCAGCCACTGACCAGCACAGCGCCGGTCAGCAGCACGATCGCTATCAGGGGCGCGGGGATCACGGTGGTCAGGCGCGGGACGAGGACCATGATCACCAGACCCATGACGACCAGCGGGTAGACGATCCAGGGGATGTTGTCACCGAACAGGTGGGGGAGCTGGGCGGTGAAGATGAGGATCGCCAGAGCGTTGACGAAGCCGGTCATGACGCTGCGGGGAATGAACCGCATCAGCTTCGCAACCCCAAGCAGGGCAAGGACGATCTGCAGGAGCCCAGCGAGGATCACGGTGGCGATGAAGTAGTCCAGGCCGTACTCGTGCGCGACAGGGGCGATGACCAGGGCGATTGCGCCGGTAGCGGCGGAGATCATTGCAGGCCGGCCACCGACGACGGCGATCGTGACGGCCATGACGAACGAGGAGAACAGTCCGACCTGCGGGGGAACGCCCGCGAGGATGGAGAAGGAGATCGCCTCGGGAATCAGGGCGAGAGCGACGACAAGGCCGGCGAGGATCTCAGTCTTGAGCTGACGGGGATTGCGCAGAGCGGAGAGAACGGTGTCCGGCTGCTGTTGGGAGTGTTGGTGTGCGCTGTCGACGGGTGCAGTGCTGAGGGAAGTCACGAAGGGGTCCTAGCGTGGGGGAGGGATGGGCCCCGGCGGCACGGAACGTTTCCGTGGGGGGCTCAATTTCTAACCCTCACGTTACGTGAGCTTTCATTTCGTGGATACGAGGTCTGAGTCACGTTCCGCCCTGGCGTCAGGCCTCCCGCGTCTCCGTGTCGTCCTGGCGGGTGGGGGTGGAGAGGTCGCGGAGGCGCGAGAGGAACTCATCGGCCATCGCGACCTTCTTCTCCAGCGCGCTGCGCCGCTCGATCGCGATCGCCTCGATCTCTTGCAGCTTCTGTCGAGCTTCGATCGGTGCGTCGGGTTGGGCGACATCGTGGGTGATGTCTAGAAGCTCGCGCATCTGCTCGAGCGTGAAGTCCAGCGGCTTCATCCGACGGATCAGCAGGATCCGCTCGACGTCGGCTTCGGAGTAGAGACGGAATCCGCCCTCGCTGCGCTCGGACGGGTTGACCAACCCGATCTCGTCGTAGTGACGCAGTGTCCGCAGGCTGAGCTCCGTGCGCTCAGCGACCGCACCGATGTGCAGTAGCTGCTGTCCCTCGCCCTTTTCGTTCATGAAGCCAGTTTGCCCCACCTGACTACTCGGCGCCCTCGGCTCCGCGCCGGGTGGCCAGCCTGTCGCCGTGGGGTATACCCACTGCGACAGATGTGCCGCAAAAATGTCGAGATGGACCTCACACGTCCATGCCGGCGTCGACAACGTCATGACCAACTACACCTAGATGCGGTCACCTTCCTCGTCGTCGTACTCCTTGCTCTGTTTAAGTGAGACCCGTTTGACGCCGTCGAGCTCCATCACCGTCGGGATCAGATCGCGCAGGGGCGGCCTGCCCTGGAAGCGGATATCCATGACCACGTGCTTCTTTTCCCCATCGTCCGTGATGCGCTGGCTGTTTTGAATAGAGCTGGTGAAGCCCATGGAGGTGGCGGCGGCGAGCACATCGCGCAGCACTCCGGCTCCGTCCATGTAGGTGACCCGCAGCATCCGCTTGCGGTCAGGATCGGGAAGACGGCGCACGAGCGGCGCCATCACGAACAGTGTGAGCAGGTGCAGCGCGGTCAGTGCGACTCCCAGGGACAGCATGCCGGCACCGCAGGCCATACCGACCGCAGCTGCGACCCAGACTGTTGCCGCCGTGGTGAGGCCACGCACCACGTTGTGGCCCTTGAAGATCACCCCGGCGCCGAGGAAGCCGATGCCCGAGACGATCTGTGCGGCGATGCGGGAAGGATCAAGGTTGACCTCGTCGGCGAGGACCGTGGAGAAGCCGTAGGCGGAGACGAGCGTGAAAGCGCAGGATCCCAGGCCCACGAGGACGTGGGTCCTGTACCCCGCGGACTTCTGGCGGATCTGGCGTTCGATCCCGACCAGGGAGCATAGGATGAACGTTGCGATGAGGAGCTCGACCTCGACGAGGCTCGAGTCCTGGAACAGACCGACGAGCAGTTCCACAAATACCTCCAGATAGTGCGTACATGCGATGTGCGAGCCGGGTCGCGGCACAGTGACGTGGATGCACGAGCGGCGAGGCGGACCGACACACGATGATGCGGATCGCCATCCGCTGCGCGCGTCTAGATGGATACCTCTTCTATCGTGTTCCTGGACGGTTCACGATCGCACCGAGAATCACATCCTGGGGACAACACCGAGACTCGCGCCGGGGTGCAGTTCCCCGGAGTAGAGCTCGTGCCTGACCTGTACGCTCTCCCGATCATTGAGCATTTGGGAGATCACCTCGACGGCACGGCGGGCGACCACGTCCACGGGGAGGGTCAGGCTCGCAAGGCCCATCAGTTCCAGCCCCGGCAGCAGACCGTCTAAGCCGACGACGGAGAGATCGCGGGGCGCCTCGATGCCGATCTTCCGCGCCTGGGTCAAGAACTCCACGGATCGCAGATCGTTCGAGAAGACTGCGGCCGTCACCGATTGATGCTGGACGAGGTCGATTACGGCTCCTGCCCCGTCCTTCGACGTTCCGAAGGCGTTCGCGTCTACGGCGAAGACCTCGCACCCGAGGTCCCGGAGGACCTCGGCGGTCCGGACTCCCCGCAGGTGCTCGGCGAGGGAGTTCTCGGTGGGCGGGCTCACGACGGCTACCTTCCGGTGCCCGCACCCGTAGACGGCGCGCGCCACCTGCGTGGCATGGTTCGCCTCGTCATATGAAATCCCGTAAACTTCGGGATCGGACTCAGGCCGGCCGACGGTGACGATGGGTAGCACGGGCAGGAACTGCTTCAGCTCCTCGGTCCGGATCACCCCGGTGGACACCAGGATCGCTCCGACGCGCATCGAAACCAGCCGTCGCAGGGCCGATAGCTCGTCGGCGGCGCCCCGGTAGTAAGTCGGCGCCACAGTAACCAGCTCAAGTCCGTAGGCGTCTGTCCATTCCTGGATTTTGGAGAACAGCTCTCCGTAGGCGGGATTGGCGGGGCTGCGGATCAGCAGCCCCACCGTGCGGGACTTCCCGGCGGCGAGCTCCTGCGCCCCAGCCGAGGGGACGTAGCCGAGCGTCTCGACGGCATCCAGGACGCGGAGACGAGTCGCCTCCGCGACCTCCGCCGTCCCGGCAAGGACCCGGGAAACAGTCGCCCGGGATACCTGAGCTCGTTCGGCGACCTGAGCCATCGTCGCCGCCCGTGGCGTGTGGTCCGAGCGGCGGCGTGAACTCATGGCCTGATCATCGCCGATCGCCGATCGTGCAGCAAGATTAGGAGCGGCCGGCTCGGTAGTCGCGCAGCAGATGAGGCCAATCGGTCTGGACGGCCGTGGCCCCGGCATCGATGAGCCTGCCCCAGCCGAGGTCCGGGTCCTCCAGGACGGACACCTCATCGTCCCAACCGAGGTACAGCGGACGGCAGTTCTCTAGATTGAGAGCGTTGAGCAGGACCATTGGGTACCGAGCGGCCACCGTCGCCACGGCCTCGGCCGTGGCGAAGGGCGCCGAGGCGTCCCCGGCTAGCAACTCCGCGCCGACGAGATTCACCCCGCTCCGCGCCTCGACGGAGGCCAGCTCCTCCAGTGTCCGGACCATCGGGAAGTAGAGGAAGGGATACGGGTGCGCCGCCAGCGCGTTAAGGACCTCCGGCTGCGGCGGAGACTTGAGAATGAGGCGCTCAGCATGCCCCGAGGCAGCGAGGACGTCCAGTAGCTCCGGCCACATCGTCCAAGACCGGTCGATGTTCCACCAGATGCCCGGGAGGCCGTCCAGGAGGGACTGGATAGGCTGGAGTCCCTTCCAGTCGGAGCTGCCCTGGAAGACGTACTCGAGCTCGGCAAGCTCGGCGGAGTCCATCTCGCGCACGTCGAAGTCCCGACCGAACTGCTTCTTCTCATAGCCGTTGTGGAAGGCGAAGTATTCCCCATCCCGGGAGCGGATCACATCGATTTCGACCATGTCCGCTCCGGATCTCACAGCGCCGACGGCCGCGCGCAGGGTGTTGTCGGCGAAACTTCCGAGAGGCGTCCCCCGGTGAGTGGCAATCAGCGGCGTTGGCCGGGATGCCAGCAGTTCTCTGAGAGCGTCGCGGAGGTCTTCGGCGGTGGGGTGGGGAGTCATCGATGCGTGTCCTTTGCGGGAGAGGTCGGGCGGGCGATCCGTCCGACAAGGCGGCGGAGCCTGCTCACACCGTTGCCGTACACCAGCCACATGGCGATGCCGGAGATGATCATGAGCAGGACGGTGTAGACAAAGACGAGCGCAGTGGAATCGGCGGTAGTCTCTCCGGAGGTGGCGCTGCGGATGAACAATCCGAGCGGCTGGTAGAGCGGATGTGCGAGGAAGACGGCCGTGTCGTAGTCGTCGAGCATGGTTTGGAAGTTCAGGGCAGTGATTGCGGCTGCCGTGGGCAGGACCAGCGGCAGAATGATCCGCCGGAAGGTCGTGAACTGGCTGGCGCCTAGTAGCGAGGCTGCCTCCTCCATATTGCGGTTGATGCCGAGGAAGCTCGCTTTCAGCAGACGGAGCGTGAAGGGGATCTTCCCGATCACGAAGGCGATCAGGAGGATCACGAGAGTGCCAGAGAGGACTTGGCCCCCGGCCAAAGCCCTCGGTGTGGAGAAGGTGAGCAGGAGACCGAGGGCGATCATCGATCCCGGCATTATCCAAGGGATGTGCAGCAGATACTCGAGGGCGCCACCCAGCCTGCCTCGGTACAACGTGATGATGCGGACCACGAACAGAAGTCCGATGATCACGATCAACGCCGCGAGCCCCGAATAGCCGATGGATACGACGAAGGGCCAGCGGGCCACGGGGTCGGTGACCACCTGAATGTAGTTTTCCAGCGTAAAGCTGTCGAAGCGCAGAGTTCCAGTGGAGATCGCCTTCGCATCTGTGAATGAGAAGATGACAATCAGCAACGGCGGCAGTACATAGATCAACAAGAGCAAGTACGCGAGGGCGTGCACGATCACGTTTCCCACGGGATGCCGGATGGGCTGTGGTTCGAGTCGGGAGGATACCTTCGAGATGGAGAAGTACGTCCCCCCCTTCTCGATGCGGTTCATGATCAACAGCAGGGCGATAGTAAAGGTCGCCAGGATCAGCGCCAGGGCGGCCGCCAAATCTCGGGATCCCGGAGAGTTCGCGAAGGTAAGAATCATCGGTGCGATCGTCTGGAAGCTCCGACCTCCTAGGATCTGCGGAGCCGCCAGGGCCCCCAGTCCGCTTAGGAAGGTGAGGATAGTAATAGCAAAGATCGTCGGCTTCAGCACCGGCAGCACAACTCGACGAAGAACCGTCCAGGTCGAGGCCCCCATCTGGGTAGCCGACTCCACGGTCTGCTGATCAACGCGGGCCATGGCAGCCGTGAGGAACAGCAGGTGGTTCCCCGTGGTCGCGAAGGTCATCACGTAGAGGACAGCCGGGAATCCCTGGAACCAATCGTCGGGGATTGCGGGGATCACGGTGGTGAGCGCCTTGGTCAGGGTTCCCGTGGAGCCGTAGACGAAGTCGTACCCGGCGACCAGGACGATCCCTCCGTAGATCAGGTTGGTGGCGAAGCCGAGCCACAGGAACCGCTGGCCACGGATGCGGAAGTACTTGGTCACGAGGACAATGAAGATGCCGAAGGCGTTCACGGTCAGGCTGAGCGTGACGGCGAGCAGGACGCTGTTGCGCAGCGAGGACATGGCGCGATCAGAGGCGAACAGCCTCCCCCAGGCACCGGTCGAGAACCTCCCGTCCTCCTCGAATACCTCAAGGAGGAGGTGGACGTTGGGGACGATGAGGAAGGTGAGGATGAACCAGGCGGCCACCACCACGGTGATGATGGCCATCGGGGACTTCGTCCACGCGGGTCGGCGAAGTCTCATGCCGCTTCGCCTGCTTCTGCATGCGGGTACTGCATGACATCCCGGGGGTCGATGGAGAGGTGGACCGTCTCCCCGATCTCGAACTCCCGCTGGCCCCGGGATGTCGGGACGTGGACGCGCACACTCTGGCCCGCGGCGTCTACGAGATAGCTCTGTGTGGAGCCGTAGTAGACGTTCGAGGCCACGACGCCATCCACGGCAACCCGAGTGTCATCTGTGCCGCCAGGAGGGGCGATATCGACGCGCTCGGTGCGCACGAACATCGGAGCGTTGCCGCGCAGACCGTCCGGCCCCTGTCGAGAGATGGCCTCTGCAAGACCCCCGGTCATCCGGTTGACGGAGCCGATGAAGGTGCACACGAACTCGGTCCCTGACCTCTCGTACACCTCCCGCGGCGTTCCGGCATGCTCGATGTGGCCGTGGTTCAGCACGGCCACTCTGTCGCTCATGGACATGGCCTCGTCCTGGTCGTGGGTGACGTAGAGGGTCGTGATCCCGAATTGCTGTTGCAGGTCTTTCAGCTGGCCGCGCAGTTGGGATCGCAGTTGGGCGTCGAGGTTCGACAGAGGTTCGTCTAGCAGGAGGATCTTCGGGCGGAGCACGAGTGCACGGGCGATGGCCACGCGCTGCTGCTGGCCGCCGGAGAGGTCGGCGACGCTTTTGCCGAGCTGCTTCTCGGAGAGGTCGACCTCCTGGGCAATCTCGGCGACGCGCTCCCGAATCTCTGCCTTCGGCCGCTTGGCGACGGAGAGGCCGAAGCCGATGTTGTCGGCCACCGACATCGACGGGAACAGGGCGTAGTTCTGAAAAACCATCCCAACGCCGCGCTTGTCGCTGGGCAGCCCTGTCACGTCCCGGCCTCCGACGAAAACCTTGCCGCGCGAAGGCTGGATGAATCCAGCAAGGGTGCGCAGGGCCGTCGATTTTCCGCAACCGGAGGGCCCTAGGAGAGTGAAAAACTCCCCATTCTCGATGGCGAGGGAGAAGGCGGGCAGGGCCTCGAAATCGCCGAAGCAGACCTGTATGTCCTGGAACTCGATCATGCTCATCCGAGGACGTCCAGCTCAATCTTCTCGATCCAGTCGTTCAGGTTCTCCGCCACAGTGGTCCAGTCGATGTCCTGCGCAGAAAAGGACTCGGTCTGCTTCACGGCGTCCTGGTCTGCGTCGGCCAGGGCGTCGGAATTTGTGGGAGCGGTGAAGAATTCCTGGGACCAGGCGGCCTGAAGCTCAGCGCCACCGAACCAGTCGATGAACTCGCCAGCGAGCTCAGCGCGCGGGGTGCCTGCAACCTGGGCCACGTGTTGGACGGCCATGGGGACGCCGATTTCAGGATGCGCAGCCTCGGTGGCGACGCCATACTGCTCCTCGCGTGTCACCTTCCCCGCGAGCCACATCTGGCCGGCAGAAACCTCTCCGGCGTCCATGCGCGCGTAGAGGTCGGTGGTCTCGACCGAGGGGACGCCATACTCGAAGTACCGGCCGATGCTCTCCCATCCCTCATCGCTGACGCCGAGGTCCCCAGAGGGGTCCAAAAAGCGGGCGAGGAGCCCGCTAAGTACCATCTGGGTAGTGGCACCGCCGAGGCTGCTGGGGACCTCGTAGGTCCCGTGGAAGGCGGGGTCCGTCCACAGATCCGGCCAGTCGGAGGGGGCTGAAGCGGGGTCGGGGTAGGTCTCGGTGTTGTACACGAGCATGATCGGCTCACGGACAATGGGCCAGAAGACCGCTCCGTCGCCGAGGCTGACGTCGACGTCGCCGGACCAGGAGGGCGTGTACTCCTCGAGGACCTCGGAGGCGACCAGGTTCTCGAAGTACACGTTGTTCAGGCCAAAGACGACATCGGCGATCGGGTTGGACGCCTCGGCGAGAAGGCGGTTGGTAATGTCTCCGCCGCCGAGGTCGACAAGGCTCAGGCTAAAGCCGGCCTCGGTCGCCTTCTCGGTGAGCCATTCCGGCTCTTCCCGGTTCGTGGTGATGGGGAGCGTCGCGTCGTTG
>NZ_BAAAIR010000098.1:0-10107 GCF_039526165.1 Brachybacterium tyrofermentans | reverse complement strand
CACAGAGCACCCTGGTCATCGGTGTCACCTGACCCCGCCACGAAGCGACCGAAGAACCCCGCCATTCAGCAGACGAAGTCACACTTCTGGAACAGGGCGTTCTTTACGGCGCGCAGTGTCGCTGTTGGGTATACCCGAATGGGGCACGATGGCTTTAGTCGAGTGAGTGCATCTGCCGACCTTGGGGCCTACCTCGACCTCTCTCCCAGGACAAGGCTCGCCGGGCCCTCGCGCAGGCTCACAGCTGACCTCCACAACCGTCCGATACGCCTACCCCAGGGAGTGTTGCGTCCAACGGTTCTAGCGCCGCTGTCAGCGTGTTAGAGGTCCTGCTCAGACACCCGGTGTCCCGGGTAGACTCGCACTATGAGAACAGTGAGCAAGTTGACCGTCGTCGGCGCTGGAGCTGTCGGATCGAGCGTGGCCTACGCCGCGATGATTCGTGGGGCCGCCCGCCATATCGCTTTGTACGACATCGCTCCAGAGAAGACTCGCGCGGAGGTCCTGGACCTCGCCCACGGTGCGAAGTTCGTCGGCGCCACCGAGATCAGCGGTGGCAGCGACATCGCCGTCACGGCCGACTCCGACGTCGTGGTAATTACCGCCGGCGCCAAGCAGAAGCCCGGTCAGACCCGTATCGAGCTCGCTGCCACAAATGCCCGCATCATGGGCTCGCTGATGGAGCAGCTGTTGAAGGTCTCGCCCGACGCGGTCTACGTCATTGTCTCCAATCCTTGCGACGTCCTCACCATGCTCGCTAAGGAAGCCAGCGGGCTACCCGCCGAGCGCATCTTCGCCTCCGGCACCACGCTGGACTCCTCCCGCCTGCGCTGGGAGATCGCGCGCCGCGCTGGAGTTTCCGCATCCAGCGTGCACGCCATGATCGTCGGCGAGCACGGGGACACCGAGTTCCCGCTGTGGTCCAGCGCGAGCATCGGCACCGTTCCCCTCCTGGACTGGACGGTCAATGGGGAACGGGTCTTCGAGCAGTCAACTCTCGACCAGATTGCAGTGGATGTCCGCGATGCCGCGTATGCGGTCATCCAGGGGAAGGGCGCGACGAACTACGCGATCGGCTTGTCGAGCACGAGGATCGTCGAGGCGATCCTGAATGACGAGAACGCGATCATCCCTGTCGCGCCGGTGCTCTCGGGCATCCAGGGCCTGGAGGGCATCGCCCTGTCCGTGCCCTGCGTGGTCAACCGCACCGGCGCCCACCCCATCGCAGAGACCCCATTCTCCGACCACGAGCGCGAGCTCCTCCACCGCTCTGCGGCATCGCTGAGCGAGGTCGCGGCCGGCCTGCGCGCCTGACCCCTTCGCCGGGCACGCCACAGTGCACCGGCTCATCCCGGTCTCGTCATGACGGCACGCTCCGCACCGTGCGGGGCAAACCGTCCGGCCCGGCCAGCCGTACCCCTTCCCACCGCCGACCGGGCACCCCGCGTCGGCTCGTCCTGAGGATTCCCTGTGTGGACCCAGCAGATCGATCCGCTCGATAACCTCCTTCTCTCCGGCCTCGTCGCCGCACTCCCGATCTTCGTGTTCCTGCTGTGCCTGGTGCTGCTGAAGCTCACCGGGCTGAAGGCCGGACTGATCGCGTTGGCAGTCGAGGTGACCGTCGCCCTCGCAGTGTTCGGCATGCCCGTCCGCGCCGCCGCGGGCGCCGCTCTCGGCGGAGCGCTCACGGCGCTGTGGCCCATCGCCTACATCATCGTGATGGCCGTCTGGCTCTACCGGATCAGCGTCGTCTCCGGACGTTTCGACGTGATCCGAGCTTCGATCAGCGCCGTCTCGGCGGACCAGCGGATCCAGGTGCTGCTGATCGCGTTCGCCTTCGGGGCCTTCCTGGAGGGAGCCGCCGGGTTCGGGGTCCCCATCGCTATTTGCGCGGCCCTTCTGGTACAACTCGGCTTCGGCCCGGTGAGAGCCGCGATGATCGCCCTGGTCGGGAACGTGGCTGCCGGCGCCTACGGCGCTATCGGGGTACCAGTCCTCGTCGGAGCACAGATCACCGGGATGGAGGTCCTGGATCTATCCCGAGCACTGGTGCTTGTGCTGCAACCGCTCACCCTGCTGGTTCCGTTCCTGCTGGTGATGATCATCGATGGAGTGCGGGGGCTGCGCGAGACGCTTCCCGCTACCCTCACGGTGACCCTGGTGTTCAGCGCGGTGCAAGCGGGGACCCTGTGGTTCCTCGGCCCTGAGCTCGCTGACCTCGGCGCCGGTCTCAGCGCCATGCTCGCATTGATGGCACTGTGCCGCGTCTGGTCCCCTCGCAGGACCTACCGCGAAGGAGACAGCGCGCCAGCTGCGATGGGACCGCCGACGGCCAAGCAGGTCCTGGTGGCGTGGAGCCCCTTCTACATCCTCACCGGCTTCATCCTCGTGTGGTCCATCCCCCCCGTGAAGGAACTGTTCAGCAGCGGAGCCCTCGCTGTCACCACGCTCGCCCTGCCGATCCCCGGGGTGACCGGTCAGATCACCACCGCAGCCGGGACCGCGGTGGAGACGACCTGGAACCTCTCCATCCTGGGCGCTACCGGAACCGCGATCCTCCTCGCCGTGCTCACGTCGTTCTTCACCACTCCCCAGGTGGACGCGAGAGCGCTGTTCGGTGAGCTGCGCGCCACCTTCACGATGCTCAGCGGCGCCATCGTGCTGATCACGGTGATCCTGGTGCTCGCCAACATCGCCAACTACTCCGGCGGATCAAATGCGATGGGTACCGCCCTGGCCGGCACCGGTCCGGTCTTCCCTCTGATCGCTCCCATTATCGGCTGGATCGGGGTGTTCCTGACGGGCTCGGTGGTCAACAACAACACCCTCTTCGCCCCTCTGCAGGTCGCCACCGCTCAGGGCATCCAGGCTGATCCGGCGCTGCTGGTCGGTGCGAACACCGCCGGTGGAACCACCGCCAAGGTAATCTCCCCGCAGTCGATCGCCATCGCGGCCGGAGCCGTGGGCCTCAATGGCAGGGAGAGCGAGATCATGCGCGCATCGATCGGCTACAGCCTCGCTATGCTCGCAGTGATCTGCAGCTGGAACTTCATCCTGGCCCTGTTGTGAGGGGACAGACGCACAGCGAGGCGCCACGCGCGGCGTCGCGAGGTGCGTCCCGAACTGGGGCACCCCAGCAGGACAGTTACTGAAAGGTCTTTTACGGTTCCCAATAGGGCTCGAAAGTGCACTTTTGCGACACATCTGTCGCACTGGGCATACCCCAGAGTGACAGGCTCACTGTGACATAGACGGCCACTCATGACACCCCAACGGCATCTCGGCGTACCCCTGGCTTGGGCCGCCGCTCACGGTGGCGCGTGGAGTACTCCCCCTGCATGCCGACCTCCTGACCCCGCGACCACATCGTCGCGAGGCTCACATCAACAGAGTTGGTGCTGATAATGATTATCGCTACAGTGGTCTTTTGTGTCCCCTCCCACCCCCGCGGCTCCCGCCCCCTCCGATACGAGAGCCGCTACCGCCGGACGAACCCGTCGTCGTTTGCGTCTCCGGGCGTGGTTGATCTGCGCTTTCCTTGTGTTGGCGATCTGCGCGCTTGTTGTGGTCTCCGGTGCGGTTGGATCGGTGCAGGTGAGCCTGCGCGAGGCCGCGCACATCGTCCTCGGGCATCTGCTTCCGGGCATGCCGTGGATGTCGGACGGTTCTCTGTCGCGGTTGCAGGATCAGGCGGTGTGGCAGTTTCGCCTCCCACGCGCGTTGCTGGCGGGCCTCGCTGGGGCCGGGCTGGCGCTTGCGGGAGCGCTGATGCAGGTGACAGTCCGCAACCCGCTCGCTGAGCCGTACATCCTCGGTGTTTCTTCCGGCGCGAGCGTGGGCGCGGTGCTGGTGATCGTCTTCGGCTCCGCTGCGCTCGGTGGTCTGTCGTTGAATGTCGCGGCGTTCGTTGGGGCGCTGGCGGCGTGCGTGGCGGTGGCGATGCTCGCGCGCAAGAACGGCACGCTGTCACCGACTCGTATGATCCTCGCCGGCGTGGCTCTGGGAACCCTGCTGAGCGCGGTCACGAGCTATCTGACGATCTCCACGGATGCGCAGAACGTCGTCAGCGTGCTGTTCTTCCTGCTAGGGAGCGTGTCGGCGGCCACGATGAGCAGCCTCATCGGACCCGCTGTCGCTTTGTTGGTCTCGTGCCTGATCGCGGCGTTCTTGTCTCGGTCGCTGAACGCGTTGATGACTGGGGATGAGTCCGCGATTTCGCTCGGCGTGAACGCGAACCGGCTTCGCGGGCTGCTTTTGGTGGTCGCCTCGCTGCTGACTGGCGCGGTGGTGTCTGTGGCGGGCGGGATCGGGTTCGTCGGCCTCGTCGTGCCCCACATAGCCCGGATCATGGTCGGCGCCGATCACCGGAGGATGCTCCCGATCACCGTGCTCGGCGGTGCCGTGTTCCTGATGACGGCGGATCTGCTCGCCCGCACCGTGGCGCAGCCGACCGAGATCCCGCTAGGCATCCTCACCGCGTTCGTCGGCGCCCCGTTCTTCATGTGGCTGATGCGTCAGGGCGGGGCCGAGAAGGCGGGATTCGGACGATGAGAGTCGACTTCGAGAACATCACCGTCACCCTCGGCGGCCGCGATGTGGTGACAGACGCTTCGGTGACCGTGCAGTCGGGGCGGGTAGTCGGCCTGGTCGGCCCGAACGGGTCCGGGAAATCGACCCTGCTGCGAACCCTGTACCGCGCTCTCGCCCCGAAAACGGGAACCGTACGCGTCGACGGTAGCGATATTCGCTCCCTCAGCGGACGGCAGGCTGCTCGCACGGTATCGGTGATGCTGCAAGACCCGCCGACCGACTTCGATCTCAGCGTCGAGGAGACGGTGATGCTCGGCCGCGCTCCGCACCATGCGACTTTCGGCCGCGACACCACCGACGATTTGCGCATCGTGGATGAAGCGATGGCCCGCACGGCGATCTCCGAGCTCGCCGATCGCATGGTTGCAACCCTTTCCGGAGGGCAGCGTCAGCGGGTGATGCTCGCTCGGGCGCTTGCGCAGCAAACACCGGTGATGGTGCTGGACGAGCCGAGCAACCATCTCGACATCAGCCATCAGCATGAACTCATGAGCACAGTGCGCGGCATCGACTGCACCGTGATCGCCGCGCTGCACGATCTGAACCTCGCAGCCCAGTACTGCGACAGCGTCGTCGTACTGGCCGCAGGCCGCGTCGTCGCCGCAGGTCCTCCCGCCGACGTGTTCACCCCCGAGCTGATCCGCACCACGTTCGGCGTGGATGCCCGCATCCTCGGCGACACCACGGAGCCCGTGTTCGCCTTCCGCCGCCTCGAAACGACCAGTACCCCTGCTGACCGCGCCTCTGCACAACCCCCTGAAATAGAAAGCAGACCCTCACCATGACTGTTAATTCTCGAGCGAACCCTCGTGCCCGCCCCATGACCGTCGTTGCTCTCTCCGCTGCCGCGCTTCTGCTCGCCGGCTGCGGCACCGGCGTCTCCCCCGACACAGACCCGGATGACACTACGGATGCGGTGACGATTGAGAACTGCGGACGCGAGGTGACGGTCGACGGCGCCCCTGAAGCGGCGGTAGGCATGCACCCGGCGCAGACCGAATTGATGCTCCGCCTGGGGCTGGCTGACCGGCTCGCCGGGCAGGCCCAAACCACCGCGCAGGCCCTTCCGGACGATGTCGCAGAACTGGCAGAAGGTGTTCCGGTGCTCGGGGACATGGCCCCGCCCAGCCGTGAAGATCTCCTGGCTGTGGAGCCGGACTTCGTGTATTCGCCGACGACCTACGAGTTCTCGGCCGATCAGGGCTTTGCCAGCATCGAGCAGCTCGACGATGCCGGTGCCGGCGTCTACGTTGCCACTGGCGGCTGCGAGGACCGCCGCATGACCGGGAAGGTCACCGACCTGTTCACTGATCTGGAGAACCTCGGCGAGATCTTCGGCGTGCAGGACGAAGCCACAGGATTGATGGAGGAGAGCCAGACCACCCTCGATGAGGTCGCGGAAGTGACGAAGGATGTCGAGCCGCTCCGTGTCGCGCAGGTGTACTACGAGGGCGGTACCTTACAGGCCATCGGCGCAGGCATCGAATACGACATTCTGAACCTGGCCGGTGCGGACAACGTCTACACGCCCGACCAGGATGCGTTCTCTGACTTCTTCGCCGCGACCATCAGTCCCGAGTCCCTGGCCGCCGAGGAGCCTGACGCAATCGTGTTCGCCGCATATGACGAGGAGCACGAGGCCTCCACTCGCGAATACCTGAAAAGCACGTTCCCCGATATGCCCGCCGTGCAGGAGGATCGCCTGATCGTGGTCTCGACCTCGGACATGTTCCCCGGCACGCTCGGCAACATCTCTGCCGTGCAGCAGATTGCCGAGCAGCTCTACCCGGACGCCTTCTGACCGGTGATCCACCACAGGCTGCTCCAGCTCGCAGGCGCGATTCCCGGCGCGATCATCGTTCTCGCCGCCTGTGGGGTAGCCATCAGCGCGTTGCATGTCGGATTCGCGTTCACCCTCGCCACGGTCATCACTGCGCTGATTCGTGGCGAGGGCGTCCCCGTGCCGGCACTCGTGCTGCTGGCGGTCATCACCGTGGCGCGCGGGGCGGCTCTCTGGGGACGGGACCTGCTTGCCAACCGTATCGGGGCGACGGTGCGCATCAGGTTGCGCCGGCGCCTGCTGGATCGTCTCGCATCCGTTCCAGCGGCAGAACGGGACTCGGGCGCGACGGCGACGACGGTGATCGACGGTGTGGAAGGACTTGACCCTTACTACACCCGATATCTACCGCAGTTGCTAGTTGTGCTCGTCGTGCCCGCGCTGGTGGTCGCATTGGTGTGGCAGCACGCGCCCATGGCCGGGATCGTGCTCGCTGTGACCGCCGCCGTCGCAGTGCTCGCGCCACGTGCGTGGGATGCCCGGCTGCTGCAGAACGGCCGCACGCGGTGGGAGAGGTTCGCCCGGCTCTCGTCCGACTACGTCGAGGCTCTGCAGAACGTTCCCTTGCTGCGAGCATTCGGGGCGACCGACCGTACAGCCGCTCGGTTCGTTCGGGAAGCAGACGGGCTCAGAGATTCGACGATGCAGCAGCTGCGGCTCTCGCTGGTCGAGACGGGACTCAGCGCGATCGCCATGCACCTGGGCACCGTGCTCGCAGTCATCGCCACTCTCGTCGCCGTCACGAACGGCAGTGCGGGAGCGGCATCGGCGGTCGTGGTGCTCGTGCTCGCCCGCGAGTGTTTCCGTCCCGTGCAGGAGCTCGGCACGAACTGGCACGCCGGATATCTCGGCCTTACTGCCGTCGATGGCCTCGACCGCCTCCTCTCCATCCCGCTCGTCCCCAACGGGGACCATGACCGGCCGGCCCTCACAGGAACGATCGAGGTCACGGACGTTTCCTACAAGTATCCCGGCTCGGAGATGGGTGTTGCCGGGCTCTCACTGCGGATCGATCCGGGTGAGACGGTCGCGATAATCGGGCCATCGGGTTCGGGGAAGAGCACCCTGGCAAGGCTTCTCGAACGCGATATCGACCCCGACACCGGCACTCTCACCGTTGACCACATCGATCTTGGTGACTACACGAGCACAGCGAGGACACAAAGTGTGGTCGTGGTGCCGCAGGACCCCGTGCTGTTCGCATGGACGGTGACGGAGAACCTGCGGCTGTACCGTCCCGACGCGACCGACGCCGATATCGAGGAAGCCGCGAGAGCAGCGCGCATCCACGACACCATCATCAGCCTGCCCGAGGGGTACAGCACGGTGCTGGCGGAGAACGGAGAACAGCTCTCCGGCGGGCAGCGACAGCGCCTCGCCATTGCCCGCGCGCTGCTCTCACCGGCGCCCGTGCTGATCTTCGACGAGGTCACCTCCGCGCTCGATACCGGCACCGAACGTTGCATAGTCGACGCCCTCGCCAGAGCCACTGCCGATCGAACGGTCGCGATCATCGCGCACCGCGACACCGCCTTGGTCCACGCGACTCGTTGGATCGGTATGCGAGGCGGGCGGATCGTCGCCACCGGCACCGGCGCTCCCACCGGTTCGCAGTTCGCCTCGGGAGTGGCGCGATGAAGACGATTCTGCGGCTGCTGCCGCTCATCGCCACCCGACGCGGACTTTTCATCGAGACGGCCATCTGGAGCGCGTTCACCCAGGCCAGCGTGTTGGGTATCAGTCTCGGCATAGCCTGGACCGTTGGGCACGTCGTCGCAGGTCGGCCCGTCTCCATCCTGGTCGCTGGAGGTGCGTTGTCCAGTCTGGCGGTATTTGCGTCGCTGGCGGCATGGCGCGAGTCGTGGGTATCGCACGATCTGGCCTACCGGCTCATCGCCACTCTCCGTGGCCGCGTCTTTGATTCTCTGCGACGCTCGCTGCCGTTCCGTACCCGGCACCGGCGCACCGGCGATCTCACGACGACCGTGATCGCCGGTATCGAGACCCTGGAGTGGCTCTACGCCCACACCGTCGCACAGGCGCTCAGCGCGCTTCTCGTGCTCGGTATCAGCACGGTCGTGTCGATCACGATCCACCCGATCCTGTTGCTCATCTGGGTACCCCTGCTCACCATCGGTGTCACTGTGCCCCTGATTACGGCACGTCGCGCCCGACGCGACGGCGACGACCTCACAGCAGGAGCAGCCGCGCTGCGCTCGGAAGTGCTCGACACCATCCGCGGTATGCGCGAACTCGCGGGCGCAGGAGCGCTCGAGAAGCAGCTCGACCGGCTCACCGAGGACACCAGAGCACTCGCACGCGCCCAGACTCGGGAAGCTTCCCGGCTCGGAGCCGAACGCGGGATTGCCGACATCACTCTCGCCCTCGCCGCGCTCGGCGCGATCCTCATCATCCTCGTCGACCGCGCCTCGATCGCCCCCGCAGACATCCCACTCGCCGTCACTGTCGCGGTCGCCGGTCTCGGCCCCGCCGCACAGATCGCCGACCTGCTTCGCAATGCCGGCACTCTCCGGGCCGCAGCCGAGCGCATCACCGGAATCCTTGAACACCCACCAGCCGTTCATGCCACCACGCATCCTCATCGGCCGGATCCTGCGCCGGAGCTGGGGCTGGTGTTTGACCGCGTCGGGTTCGCGTATGACGGCGGCGAACGCGTACTTGACGACTTCTCCATGCAGATTCGGCCGGGAGAGACCGTGGCCCTCGTCGGACCATCGGGAGCCGGGAAGACGACAGCGGCGCGGCTCGCGCTGCGGATGTGGGATGTCGACGCTGGAAGTATCCGAATCGACGGCACCGATCTCCGCGATATTCCCGATGACGAGCTTCGTCAGGTCATCTCCACGGTTCCGCAGTCCTCGCCGCTTCAGCGCGGCACGATCCGCTCCAACATCATCCTCGGCAACCCCGACGCCCCTGATGATGCGATCCAGAAAGCAGCCAGTGCTGCCGGCTTATTCGACCCGAACACCAACCTCCCCAGCGGGCTCGATACCCCGATCGGTGAGCACGGGACGGGAATCTCTGGGGGGCAGCGCGCGCGCGTCGGCATCGCACGCGCGCTACTCAATAATCCCCGGGTGCTCGTGCTTGACGAACCGACAGCCTCGCTCGACCCTGAAGCCGATGCCGCGATCATGGACTTTCTGAACCGGTCAGAGGATCGTGCCGTGCTACTGATCGCACACCGACCCGACACAATCGCCACGACGAACCGCATCATCCGGCTTGGGGCCTGATACACGCTGCCCAGAAATGCCGTGGACGAGGGCTGCTCCACAAGTTGGGGACACTTGAATCAGACACATCTGCCACATTGAGCACCACCCTGCGTGACAGCTACGGCACCGTAATTTCTCCCGTCTACAGGGTCCAAGAACGGCCGATCTGACACAGATCTGCTCACTCGGGTATACCGAAATGGCGCGTCAAGTCGTTCCGTTGCCAAAGCGGAAGGTTGGTTCGGTGTACCTCGGCAACCGGCGGCGGGCTCACCCTCGTCGTGCTCGATCCAGTCGGGGCCCTCCTCGACTTTTCGCCGAACACTGCCTGCCGCACACGGAGAGCGTGAACTAGCCTCGGGATTTCATGGGGGTGTGGTCCCGACCGGCGGACGGCTTAGAGAAAGGTGCTCCTGACCTGGAATAATACGGGGT
>NZ_BAAAIR010000097.1:0-9926 GCF_039526165.1 Brachybacterium tyrofermentans | reverse complement strand
GAGGTGAACGCCGATGCCCTGCCCGCACTGACAGCCTGACCCCTCATCGAAGGATCGCTACACCACTACCTGGGACTTGACCCACCCGGACTCTTGTTCGGGAGTCGGTGAGCAGCGGCCGGCGCGGCGAAGGGCCAGGACGGTCCTACTCCGATCACGTAGAGAACGTGTTGGAGAAGGCCCAGATCGAAAAGATGCGCCGGGGTCTGGCGTGCGTGGTCGAGGCGACGAAGCCTCTGATCGTGGCAGAGCTGGAGCCGGCGTTTAGGCGCTACGCGAAGAAGAAGCAGGGCAAGGACAGTGCGCGGAAAGATCCGGGGCTCCCGGAGCCGGCCGTGGCAGAAGCGAGTGACGAGACCGTGAAGGGTGAGCTGTGATGGCGAAACAGTCACGTGAGGAGTATCTGGCCGAGCGAGCTAGCCGGGTCGAGGAGCTGACCGAGGGCATGGCCGATCGCGTTGCGGCGATCGCGACCGGCCCGGAAGCACGCGAGCTCGTGGAGTTCGCGGCGCAGTTCCGGGGCCGGTCCCCGCGCAATGCGATGTTGATCTTCCAGCAGTGGGAGGCACGGTGTCAGGCCCAGGAAGATCCCGCGCAGCGGCCCGAGCAGCCGAGCATGATCGCCGGGTACAAGCAGTTTCAGGCGATGGGTCGGCAGGTGCAGAAGGGGGAGAAGGGCTATCAGATCCTCTCCCCGGTCACGGCGCGGTTCGCGTCTGCGACGCCGAGCAATCAGGACTCGTGGCGGCGGCTCGCTCCGCGTGAGCGGGCCAATCCGGGCGAGAAGGTGGAGTCCAAGATGGTCGGCGTGAAGCCGGCAACGGTGTTCGACATTTCCCAGACGGAGGGGCCGGATATTCCGGCGCTGCCTAAGTGGGAGCCGTTGGCACCGGGCGTGGTCCCGGAGGGGCTGCGCGAGGCAGTGGAGGCGGAGATCGGTCGTGAGGGCTACCGGCTGAACGGCACTGCTGACGGGTCGGTCGGGGCGGAGGGCACGACGAACTTCTCCACCAAGGAAGTCACGTTCGATGCGAGCCGGCCGGAGAACGAACAGGTCTCCACGTTGCTGCACGAGCTGGGGCACATCAAGCTCCATTCGCCCTCGGGCAGTGAGGACATGCTCAACAAGTCCTCGCACCTGGGGCAGATGGAGTTCGAGGCGGAGACTTTCGCGCACGTCATCGCGGGGCTGCACGGCATGGACACCTCGGCGTCCTCGGATGCCTACGCCGCCGGCTGGACGTTCGATCACACGAAGGCCGACCCGAGCAGGGCGGCCGAGATGACGGTCAATGCAGCCGATCGGGTGATGAAGGCCGTCAACGGCACGGTGGATCGAATGCCGGTCGGGACGGACCTGGGGACCGGGGCACCGCCGAAGGAGGACGGGCCGGCAGCCGATGCACCAGCGCAGAACACTACGGACCGGCGGGTGCGTAACGCCCTGCGGATGGAAGCCCAGGCACCGGCGAAGATCCGCGAGGAATCACCGGTCGATGACGGCCCGCGCCCCACGGTGCGGGCTCGACACTGAGGAAGGACATGGCGATGAGCGAGCAGGGAAGTAGCGAACAGCGAGACGCGCTGGAGGCACGGTGGAGTGCGTGGGCTGGTCCCGCGCAGTCCGTTCTGGAGGTCCGGGGGGCGGTCCTCGATGAGGAGCCGCCTCGCGTGACGCTGGGACGCGCGGGGCTAGATGATCCCGAGCAGCAGGTGACGGTGGCGCTGGGCCGTGACGACGGGCCGGCGACGTATCTGGTCGATGAGCAGAACGTACGTCTCTCCGTCCGGGAGGCAGCACAGACCTTGTACGTCAGCGGCCCGGAGATGAGTGGCGCCAGGGCAGCGGTGCTCGATGGGCTGGAGCAGTCCGAGCGGGCAGCGGGTCGGACGCCGGCGGATCGTGCCCCTGCGGTCGGGGAGTGGTCGCCGGTGGTGAAGGAGACCATCACCGTGGCCCAAGCACGGTCGCTGTTCTCCGAGCGTGCCGAGGCTGCGCCAGATGGAACGTCGCGGCGTGAGGACATGAAGAAGGCTGTGGCCGGGATTGAGCAGGAGTACCGGGTGGTTCCCGATCCGCGTATCCATGCGCACGAGGAGCAGCGGCTACGCAAGCGCGACGGTGTGCGGGAACGCAATCAGGCGCGGATGGAGCGGCAGGTGCCGGCCGGGATCAGGGATGAGGAGCCGGGGGAGTCGCTGCGACGGGCAGCGCCCCGGCCGAGCCGATGAGGAGAGTTCGGGCTCACGCTGTTGTGGGTCAGAAGCGGGCACGCCGCCGGAGCCAGTACGCCTCGTACATGGCTTCGGCGGCCTGGCGTATCCGGCGGGAGAACTGGATCGCTCACCAGGAGTACGTGACCGGGCAGCCGGTCGGCTGCGCGGTGTGCGGGGATGAGGACTGGGACGACCTGCACCACCTGACCTATGACCGGATGGGCGAGGAGCTGCACAAGGATCTGGTGGCGCTGTGCCGGCCTCACCACGAGGCCATGCACAGGGCCTACGACGCGGGCCGGTGGCGGAACATAGGCTACGAAGCCGTGATGCGGCGACTGCTGCGCCTGGCCTGCGAGAAGCACGAACGGCGGACTTGATGAGCACTCGATGGTGGATACGCGAGGGTGCAGGCCTGGTCGATGACGACGGGCATCCTGCCCTCCCGGCCGAGGCGTTGCACGAGACGGACAGCATCGCCGGGGCGGAGTCGTGGATCGAGCTGCCCACTACCCGGTGGGGTCACCGGCACCGTGAGCTGAACGCTCGCGCGAACTTCGAACACCTCGAAAAGCTGTACCCATTCGTACAGCGGGTGCTGGCTGTTTGTGGGCAGTGGCGGTGCCTGATCGTGCGTGACGTGGATCTGTGGCGACTCGATGACGTGATCGACGTTCTCGAGGACGGCGAGAGTGCGAGCCAGGCGACGGTGACGGCGCTGCTGCGCCGGCTGCTGCGCCAACAGGTCGAGCAGGTCGAGGCGGCTGAGGTGATCGAGGATCTGCCCGACCTGCTCACGGACGCGGGATATGACGACGCGGCACGGACCGTGGCCGGTTCCTTGGATGAGGAAGCGGTGGTGCGGGCCTATCTGACGATCGCGGCGGATACGTCCCCGTGGCCGGTCGTGGATGCGCTCGGGGCACGGTTCCCGGCGCATCGTGTCGTGGTGGAGCGGCTTGTCGAAGCAGTAAGGCAGAGACCGGAACTGGTCTCAGGTGGCGCACCGCTTGGTGGTGCGCCGTCGTGGCAGACATACGAAGGGTGGTTGCTGGGATGAGTGACAACGAGGGGTTCGAGGATCTGGAAATGGAGATCGACCAGACCGAGGAGCCGGCGGTGGCAGAGCTGCCGGCACCGGTGGACTGGCTGGGGCTGTCGATCCATGAGTGGGGCGAGGAGATCGGCCGGCTGCGCCTGTGGGTGGGGCAGATCGTCACGGAGTGGGCACTGCCCTCCAGCGTGGTCCTGCCGTGCTGGGAACAGCATGGGGCGATGGTCCAGCTGCTCGGGTCGCTGCGCGATGCGTACGACACGCTCTATCACGAGATGCAGCCGGGGACTGGGGCGGTGGACTGGCAGCGGTATTGGTCGTGGGCGCGCGCGGAGCTGTCCTCGATGACTGGTTCCCAGCGGTGCACGCCCTCGGAGCACCACGCCGATCGGCTCCAGGAGTGGGCACGCTCGATCGCTGAGGGGGGAGAGTCCAGTGAGGTCACGATGGCGGAGGACGCCCGCGTGGATCTCGCCGTGCGGAACCATATCGAGAAGGGCCGTACCGGTGGGCCGCTGAATGTCGTGTTCGTTGACTTCACGAAGGAGCGGTGACATGAGCATTCCCAAGGTGTGGAACATCGACTATGCCTGTGGGCATAGCGGCGAAATGGATCTTTCCCAGAAGCGGATCGACCAGCGCGCCGGATATGCGAAGTGGCTCGAAAAGCGCGATTGTTTCGAGTGCTACAAGGGCAAGGGCACCAAGAAGATTTCCAAGGAGCGCGAGCAGGAGCGTGCCGAGGAACTGGAGAAGGTCGCCGTGCAGGAAAAGCGCGACGGGCTGCTTCCCCTGTCCGGGTCGGAGAAGCAACAGGAATGGGCGCGCACTCTCCGGGGGGAAGTGCTGGCGGGCCTGTATGACCTCTACGTCACCAGCGAGGAGCACGACGAGGAGTGGTTCGACTCGGAGGTCCTGACGCCGGCGCGGATGATCGCTACCTCGCGGTGGTGGATCGACAATCGAGAGTTCGAGCTGCCGGCGTTCCCGGAGCTGCTGGCGGCTGGTGCGCAGAGCGACGACGCGAGCGAGAACGTCGCCTGACAGACCGCACGACAAGGAGGCCAGGGCAATCGCCCTGGCCTCCTTTCTGTGCGCTGTGGGGGTGTCAGCGGGTGGGCCGTGCCGGCTTCTGCGCGCGGTCCTCGTCCATCTCCGGGCGGGCCGTCTGCGGGGTCCGGGGCTGCTGGCTGGTGGTGGCGCGGCGGTAGCGGGCTCCGCGCTGGTTCTGCTCGGCCGTGGCGGCGTCCTTGGGCATCTGCCGGCGCACCGTGGCCTCGTGGTGCAGCTCGCCGTCCTGGGCGTCCAGATCCTTGATATCCAGGCGTGCAGCGCGGATGGTCTGTGCGAGGCCGGCCTCGGTACGGTCGGCCTTCTTGAACTGCTGCTGCGCTGTCGAGGCGTGCTCTTTGGCCTGCTGGACCTTGGTGGGGAGTCCGGTGCTGGACAGGGCTTCCTGGGCGGCCTCGGTGGCTCGGGCGTGAATCCACGAGTCCGTCTCGGCCAGCTCGGGCACTGCCCCGTGCGCGGCGATGAAACGCTGCTCTGCCTCGGTGGCGGCGCGCTCGGCGGAGCGACGGCGAAGCATCCCAGCGGAGCCGGCCGCCTCGCGCGCCTGGTGCAGCGCGGTCAGGTCGGTTCGGATCGTGGCGGCCTTGTCAGTGGTGAGCTGGTCGCTGGTGGTGTCGAGCTGCTGCTGAGCCAGACGCACCGCCTCGGCGGCCTCGTGCGCCTCGCGGCGGGCCTCGTCGGCGCGGGAGCCGGCGCTGTCCTGCTGGGCGGAGGTGCGGTCGATCGTGAGACGTGCCTGGTCCCGCTCAGCCCGGATGCGCTGCTGTTCCTGCTGGAGGCTGAGCGCTTGACCGAAGGGCCGGCGCAGCTTGTCGGTGGGCTTGGCGGGCTGGTGAATCGCCGCGCCCTCGCGCTCGTGCTGCTCGCCGCGTGCCTGCTCGGGGTCCATGACGGTCCGGGTCTCGATCTCGTCAGCCAGAGCGGAGAGGTGCTTATCGGTGCGGCCAAGCTGTTCGCGGGACTTCTCCATCGTCCCGTCGATCTCTTCGAGCTGGCGCTTCGCGGTGTCGCGGCGCTTCTCGGCGGTGAGCACGGTCAGCTCGTCGGCCTGGTCACGCTTGGCGACGGCCACGGCCGGCAGGATCTCGACCTCCAGCTTCTCGGTGAGGACGTGCCGGCGGTTCTCCTGCTCGCGGACCTCGGCGGTGAGCTTGTCCCGGCGGCGAGTGAGGCGGTCGTGGGTGATAGCCGGCTCCAGCAGATCCCCGAACGGGCGGGACTTATCGCGCCACGTACCGGGGGCGGGTGCCTGCTCGGCCTCGGCGTCGATGCCGGCGCGGTCCAGATCGGTCTTGACCAGCTCGCGGAGCTGATCGTCAGTGAGGTCGTTACGCTCCCGGAGCATCGCGTCGCTGATCTGAGTGAGCACGGCGGTCTCGTCACTGCCGGCAACGAGAGCACGGTTGTGCAGCTTCCCGCGACTCATCCCCACGTACAGCTGAGCAGCGGTCGTGCCCTCAGAGACGACGGTCACGGCGCGGCGGGCGGTGACGCCCTGCGCACCATGGATCGTGCTGGCGTACCCGAGAGTGACGTGCTCAGCGGCGTACTCGGCGGGGATCTTCTCGGTGCGCTGGTCGATACCACCGGAGAGGGTCACGGTCCCGTCCTCGGCCAGCTCGCGGACCGTCCAGTTCTCGCGGTTGGCGACGGAGTAGCCATCGCTGCGGTGGTTCCGGCGGGTGGTCACCACGTCTCCGACATGCAGCACGGCTCCGTCGCGGCCGGCTGCCATCGTTGTGGTGTCGAGCTGCCCCGCCTCGATCCGGGACTCCTGGACGGCCTGGTTGATCGCCTCGACCACATCGTTGTCGCTCGCCATCACGGCGATGGACTCCCCGGCGCCATTCGCGGTCATCCACGCTGCGGCTGCCTGCTCGGTCTGCGCGTCCGTGTCGCTGAGCTGGGCCACGTGGCCATGCTGCTGGAGCCACAGGGCCACCTCGTGCGCCTTCTCCGGGGTGCCCGCGGTGCGGAGGTCGCGGGAGATCTCGGCATAGGCGGTGTCGGCCTCGCGGGGGTCGTCCTCGCGGCGGAAACGGTGGATCGCGTACAGGTCCACGCGGGCCTCGTCGGGGAGCTGCGCCTGTACTAGAGCCATCGCGCCGGAGTGCCCCACCGGGCGGACTTGGTTGGGGTCTCCGACCAGGGCGAGACGCGCGCCGGTGTCGTCAGCGACGGTCAGTAGGGCGCTCATCGCGTCCACGTCCACCATGCCGGCCTCGTCGCACACGATCAGATCGCCGGCGGCGAGCTGCGCGGCCTGGGAGGGTCCGTAGTAGATCGAGCCGTCATTGTCGGTGTCGCCACTGGAGATCCGGCCCCACGTCGTCTGCCCGGACTTCTCGGTGTGCCAGCGGTAGCCGTGCTGGTACAGCAGGGCGTGGAGGCTGGAGCCGTCCGCGCCGATCTCGGCCTGGGCGACCTGCGCGGCCTTCATCGTGGGCGCGACGGTGAGCATGCGGCTGCCCTCGGCGGCCACGGCGCGCTCGGCCACGGTGAGCATCGTGGTCTTGCCCGCGCCGGCCGGTCCCTCGATGGCCACCAGCGGGGAGCTGCCGGCCACGGCCCGTGCTGCCTCGATCTGGCGATCGTCCAGCTGCACGGGGTCCTCGCCGGCGGTGGCCCGCTCGGCGTCCACGGTCTTGACGGCCGCGCCGATCGCCTCCAACGGTGCCGGGGTGGCGTCACCGATCGCGGCCCTGACGGCGGCCCGCTCGGTGATCGTCGCGCGCACCTGACCGACCGAGGTCAGGCGGAAGGACTTCACGTCCTCGGGGCCTCGAACGTCGGCCGGTGCCAGGGACTCGCAGTCGGCCAGGGCTCGAGTCTCGACCTCACCGATCAGCCGTGCCAGCTCGGCCGGGTCCTCGGTGAGCTGAGCCTGGGCGACGGCCATCGTCGCGCCGGCTCGGAGGTCCACGCGGGAGAACCGGCCCTGCGAGCGGACGGCCCGCTGATCGGTCCATCCCAGGGCGTATGCGGTGAGCTGTTCACGGTCCACCTCGTGCGCTCCGCGCGGGGTCACCGGGGAGGGGTCACGGGGGAGCAGAACGGCGGGGTCCACGTCGGCAATCTCGCGGCGCACCTGATCGCGCCACTGGGCCTCGTCCAGATCGTCGGGCTTCTGCGCCCGGTCCAGTGCCCATGCCTGACGGTCCCACGATTCGATGAGTCGCGGGGAGGGCTCCTCGCCGGGATTCGCGGTCCGCCACTCCTTCTCGAAGCGGCCCTTGTTGCGGGTGATCTGGGCGGCCCGCTTACTCATCGGTTCCACAACGTGAGACAGCTCCGCGATCTCTCCGTCATCGTTGAGGGAGTAGCCGTGCTTTGCCAGCGCGTCCCTCCAGCGCTGATCGGTGCGGGCGGCCAGCTCGCCGCGCGCGTTGACGAGAACCTGGTGGCGGAACACCTGCTGTGAGTCCACGTTGGACCACTTGCCGTCCTCGCCCTGAACCTTCGCGTTCAGCCAGAGGTGGCGGTGCGCGTGAGGGTCCAGCGACCGGGAGCGCTCGTGGTCCAGCTCGACCACCTCGATCTGCGCGAGGCCGATCCGCTGCTTCCCGCCGGCCCCTCGGCGGGTGGACAGCTCATCGCTCCACGCGGTGACGGTCTCGTCGGTCACGCGGTCCATGAGCGCGTCGAACTCCTCGCGCAGCTCGGGGTGGAGCACGGCGGCGAGGGAGTACGACTTGGGCGCGTTGATCGTCGCGTCGTAGAGCAGGTGTGCGTCCGGGGAAGTCATCGCCCGGCCGCGCTGCTCGCCGGTCTCGGGATCCGCGCCGTCGATCCACGCGCGCAGCTGCTCGGCGTCGAGGCGATCGCGCTGGATGCCCTCGGCACCGGCGGTGTGGCGGACCACGGTGGGGGCGTCATCGGGGCCGTACGCGACGGCCGCGTCTGCGCCGGCGGAGACCTGCTGCTCGACCTCGGCGGCGTCGCAGCCGCCCTGGAGGGCGTAGGCGGTGGCATGGCGGATTCCGTGGCCGTCAACGCCACGTCGCCAGACCTGAACTCCTCCGCGCATGCGGCCAGCGTAGCGCACCAACCACGTAGTGCTTACGTGCATAGCATTAGATGTTGAGGAGGATGGTAGGCGACGTGGGGGCTTGTAGGGGTGTCGAGGAACGGCGACGGGGGATCGGGGAACAGCGATGGGGTGTCGAGGAACGGCGACGGGGTTGGGTGCGGGGGCGGCGGCTGCGGTGGCAGCTGTCGTGGCGGCGTGGCTTGTCGAGGGTAAGGACAACGAGGAGGAGACAGCGATGGGCAAGCAGAGGAAGTATCTGGATCGGGGACGGAAGATCGAGCTGGAGGGGCGACCGTACGAGGTGGACTGGATGACGCTTCTGGGAGCGGGCCGGTCTGCTGTCCAGAGGGGTCGCGCGGATGGGGCAGCGTTTCTCTCGGAGGTCATGTGGGAGGGCGTGGATCCGGCGGTGGTCACCCCCCGCCCCGCTGCGCTGGACTACCCCCTGATGCGGCGGTGGCTCGACGTGAACGAGGACGAAGCGATCGACTACCTCATGGATGAGTGGGGCCTCGCCTTCGATGAGCCGGCCCCGGAGAACGCAAGCCAGGCAAACGAGCTGCTGGAGCTGGAGGACTGCATCACGGCGGGCCGGGGGGCACACATGCTGAGCGCCTATCAGCGGTCCTTGCCGGAGGGGACGGGGACCTGGTTCGTCGGGTACTGCTCGGATTGTCTGAGGGCGATCCTGATGTGGATTGATGATGACGACCTGAGTAGTCGGTGGTGGCCGTTCTATGACCAGGAGTCCGCATGAGCACCGACGACTCGGAGCCCATCACTGAGGGGGTCGATCCGCGCCAGGGAGACCTCCTGGAGCTGCTGGAGACGAAGAGCGACGACGAAGGAGTGTCAGCATGCGAGACGAGCTGAGGACCCAGATTCAACGTGTCGAGGAGGAGATCGGACCCCACCCGGACCTGTCCGCGTTCGTCACCGTGCACGACGCTGTGCGCGGCTCGGCCGGCTCCGACGCGGCCCGGGCGTACCAGGGCAGCGCGCCCGTGACGCTCTACAGCGATGAGGGCCACGAGTACTCGATCGGCTTCGATGTGCTCCTGGACGAGCTGCTGATGCTCGCCGCGATGGACGTAGGCCAGAGCCTCACCGATGAGGCTCGGGGCTGAACGAGAGTAGGAAGGTAGGTTGGGCAGATGAGCGGCGACGGGTTCAGCGATACCGGCATGATCGTCTTCTTCGTGACCATGTTGGTGATGAGCGGAGGCCTCTTGGTGGCCACCTGTGCGACGGCGTTGTTCGCGCGCCGGCACCGGCTACTCAAAGCGCTCGGAGTGTTCCTCGGGGGAGGCGTGCTCGGCGTCCCCGTGCTCATCGCGGCAACGGCGGTCGCGATGTACATCTGACCCCCGCCGTCCGCTCCAGACAGAAGTGACCCCCGCCCTCGAACTCGAGGACGGGGGTCACTGCGTGGGGGTCACAGGGCGATGCGGCTGCGCGGTGCTGCTGCATCTAACCTCGGGATTTCATGGGGGTGTGGTCCCGACCGGCGGACGGCTTAGAGAAAGGTGCTCCTGACCTGGAATAATACGGGGT
>NZ_BAAAIR010000096.1:0-8883 GCF_039526165.1 Brachybacterium tyrofermentans | reverse complement strand
CCTGCTCACCAGCGCCGCGAGAACCGTAGCGTGAATACCCGCCACAGCAGGGTCATTCACCACGAACCGCGAAGAGCCATCAAGGTCAACCCCCGCACCGGCGAAATCGCGAGTTGACAACTATAGGAGCGTCGCCTGGTGCTGGTCAGCCCCGACGGCGACCTCACCGATCTCACCCCGGACGTCGGCACCGTGACGCTCTACGCCGCCTCCGCGGACCTCTCCCCCGACGGCGCCACCGCCGCGACCTCCTGGACCCAGCGGGCGCGCGGCGGGGAGACCCGCAGCTCGATCGCACTGATCGACACGACGACCCTGCGCCGCACGGCCCTGCTGACGGCCGACGACGACTCCCAGTACGGCGCTCCCCTGTTCTCCCGGGACGGCAGCCACCTGGCCGTGATCCGCTCGACCGCGTCGAGTCCGCAGGACACCAGCTACAGCCGCCTGGAGATCCACCCGATCGGCGGCGGCGAGCCCGTCACGGCGCAGCTCGGGGACCTGAGCATCGGCGACCTGGCCTGGGCCGAGGACGGCACCCTGCTGGTCGCCGGCGACCTGCACTCCTCCGGGGCGGTCCTCGCGATCGACCCGGCCACCGGCGCCGCCCGCACGATCGCGGCCGACGGGGTCTTCTCCGCACTCGCCCCCGCCGCGGACGGCACGCTGTTCGCGCTGCGCAACGACGTCGGCACCCCGTCCCGCCCGGTGCGGATCACCGCCGACGCCCCGGCCCGCGAGCTCGCGGCCCCGGGCGCCGTCGATGCCCTGCCCGGCACGCTGGAGTGGGTCGGGACCGACGTCGACGGAGTGCGCGTCGGCGGCTGGCTGTGCGTGCCCGCGTCGGCGTCCGCCGCACAGCCGGCCCCGGTGATGCTGTGGATCCACGGCGGCCCGCACGGCTCGTACAACGCGTGGAGCTGGCGCTGGTGCCCGTGGCTCGCCGTCGAGCGCGGATATGCGGTGCTCATGCCCGATCCGGCGATGTCCACCGGCTACGGGGACGCGGGCCTGAACCGCGGCTGGCCGCGTCTGCCCGACGTGGTCTTCCACGAATGCGAGACGCTCTTCGACGCGGTGCTGCTGCGCCCGGAGCTCGACGCCACCCGCACCGCGATGCTCGGGGCGTCCTTCGGCGGGTTCATGGCGAACTGGATCGCCGGGCACACGGATCGTTTCGACGCGATCGTCACCCACGCCGGGCTGTGGGCTCTGGACCAGCAGCACCGCACCACCGACGCGGCCGCCTCGAAGATGCGCGTGCACCGCCACGAGGAGGAGCTGCCGGACTGGTACCGCGCCTACTCCCCGCACCACGCCAGCGGCTCGATCACCACCCCGATGCTCGTCACCCACGGCAACCGTGACTACCGCGTCCCGGTCAGCGAGGCCCTTCGCCTGTGGTGGGATCTCGTCTCAACCTGGGACGGCGAACCGGAGACGATGCCGCACCGCTTCCTGCAGCTGACCAGCGAGAACCACTGGGTGCTGACCCCATCCAACGCCCTGGCCTGGAACCAGGCGGTGCTCGCCTTCTGCGACCAGCACGTGCTGGGCGCGGAGCCGATCCCGGAGGTGCTGCCGTGGTGAGGTCGCGATGAGCGGCACCATCACGAGTGCAGCCGCCCCTTGCCGCTGCCAGGAACGTCACGTCCCGGGCAGCGTCCCGATGGCCAGCAGGTGCGGGCTGTAGGCGGCGAGCTTGTCTTGAAGGTCCACGGAGTGCCGGACCCTGTCCTCGGCGGCCTCGACGAGCGCGATCGCGCATTCGAGGACCTGGCGATCACCCCTCATCAGCTCCAGCGCACCCAGATTGGGGCCCTCGAGCCCGCGCACAGTGACGTCAACGAAGCCTCCCTGCTCGATCTCGGCCCGCAGCTCCGCCGGTGTATGGAAATGCCCCCCGGGAAAACCTTCCGCCGGGTTGATCCACGCCCCGGTGCGCACGATGTCGAGGTCCGCCGAGGTCAGATCGGCAGGCTGACCGTGCACGGCGCCGTCGACGAAACCGACCAGCCGGCTGATCCCCTGCGCGAACAGAAGTCCGCCAGGCCGCAGAACTCGCCGAGCCTCGTGGATCGCGAGGCGCCTGTCCTCGGCGTCGGCCAGGTGATAGAGCGGTCCGAGAAGCAGGACGGCGTCGACGGCGTGATCGGGGACGTCGAGCGAGCGAGCGTCTCCGACGACCGCGTCGAACGTCCCGACCTCTGCGGCAAGCTCGACCTGCGACGGCACCGGATCGATGAGCGAGACGTGGTGGCCTGCATCAGCGAGCCACCGACTGTGGATCCCGGTGGCTCCGCCGACGTCGAGCACCCGGGACCTCGCGGGCAGCCGATCTTCGATCACTGACCGCACCCGCATGAACTCCACCTGGCCGCCGGCGGAGCGGCTGGTCAATCGGGCGTCCTCGTCACCGCTCCCGTAGTAGGCATGGATCTTCGCGTCGAGTTCTGCCTGGGTCAGCTCCATGACGACATGGTAGAGCGGCAGGAGACCGGTCACCCGGCCAAACCGGCCCTGCAGCCATCTTGCCAGCAGGGGCCATACGACCTTTCGTCGCGATACATGGCACCGAGGCGTATATGGCCTCCAGTTCTCGCCTGTCGACGAAGGTTCGTAGGCGTCCTCCCGGTTCGGTCCGATGTGCCGAGCGCCCTGCTGGCGCCGCTCAGTTCAGCGTGCCGGTGAGCCGTCCGTGGAATCCGGTGGAGTGCTCGTCGAGCCCCGTGAAGCGCACCTCGATGTCGTGCTCGGCGTACTTGGCCTGCACGGAGTCGAGCACGGCCACGGTCGAGGCGTCCCAGATCTGGGCGGCGGAGAAGTCCACGACCACCCGCGGCGGGTCCTCGGCGTAGTGGAACTGCTCGACGAGGTCGTTGCTGCTACCGAAGAACAGCGGCCCGCGCACGGTGTACGCGGCGCCCTGGTCCCCGACCAGGCGATCCACGGTGGTCACGTGCGCGACCCGCCGGGCGAACAGCAGGATCGCCAGCACGGCGCCGACGGCCACGCCGATCGCGAGGTTGCTGGTGGCGACCACGACCACGACGGTCACGAGCATCACGAAGGTCTCCGACAGCGGCATCCTCTTCAAGGTGGCCGGCTTGATGCTGTGGAAGTCGACAGTGGACAGGGCGACCACCATCATCACGGCGGCGAGCGCGGCCATCGGGATCTGCGCCATGAGGTCCGAGAGCACGGTGACCAGGATCAGCAGCAGCACGCCGGCGATGAAGGTGGAGAGGCGGGTGCGGGCCCGGCCCAGCTTCACGTTCACGACGGTCTGGCCGATCATGGCGCAGCCGGCGATGCCGCCCCAGAACCCGGCGAGGATGTTCGCGGTGCCCAGCGCCCAGGACTCGCGGCTCTTGGAGGACCTGGTGTCGGTGATGTCGTCCACGAGCTTCGCGGTCAGCAGGGTCTCCATGAGGCCCACGAAGGCGACGCTGAGCGCCGTGGGTCCGATGATGCCGAGGGTCTCGAGGTCGAGCGGGACCTGGAGCTGGGTGAGGCCGGGCAGGCCGCCGGACATCTCGCCCTGATCGCCGACGTTCGGGACGGCCAGGTGGGCGATCATCGCGATGGCGGTGACCACCACGATCGCCACGAGCGGCGCGGGCACGGCCTTGGTCAGGCGCGGCAGCACGAGCACGATGACCAGGGTGAACACGAACAGCGGGTAGACCGCGGTCGGCACGTCCAGCACGTGCTGGAGCTGGGCCGTGAAGATGAGGATGCCGAGCGAGTTGACGAAGCCGATCATCACCGAGCGGGGGATGAAGCGCATGATCCGGGCGAGCCCGGTGACGCCGAAGAGGATCTGGATGATGCCGGCGACGATCACCGTGGGCAGCAGGTACTCGACGCCGTGGGTGTGCACCAGCGGCGCCACGACGAGGGCGACGGCGCCGGCGGCCGCGGTGATCATGGCGGGACGGCCGCCCAGGATCGACATCGAGACGGCGAGGACCACGGAGGCGATGAGGCTGACCTTCGGGTCGACGCCCGCGATCACCGAGAAGGAGATGACCTCGGGGATCAGGGCGAGCGTCGTCACCGCTCCCGCGAGCACCTCGGTGGTCAGGAGGCGAGGATGGCGAAGCGCCTGGAGGGTGGTCGGGGAAGCAGTCACACAGGGACTTTACCGGGGAACCCGGGCGGGCCGTCGGTGCGAAGGATGGCTCTCGGTCTTCCGACGATGAGACCTGTCTCGGGCTGCCACCACAGCCGCTCCTGGCTGGGGATCCCTCGGGCAGCTCCCGGTTAGGCTTTCCCGGGACGTCCCGCCCGCGCTCCGCACGCAGGGCCACATCGAACAGAGGCCGCATGACTCCGCAGAAGCACCGCTCCTTCGACGCCACCTGGATGCCGTTCGGCATGCTGATCGGCTTCATCGTGGGCATGGGCATCGCGCTGACGATGACGGACAGCCTGGTGACAGCTGCGGCGTTCGGCTTCGCGTCCGGGATCGCGCTGGGAATCATCCTGGGATTCCGACGTCGCCACGGGTCGACCACGGACGAGGACGCGGAGGACGACCGCTACCGCGCCGAGCACGGGGATCCCACGCCCAGGCGCGACGACGACCACTGAGCCGGACGTCAGCGGCCTGGCCCGAACTGCGCTGAATGGCGTGGACCGGACTGAATGGCGTGGACTGGTCGCCTGCTGACCGGCTTTTCCGGTGCCTCGGACTCGCGGTCGCAGTCATCCGGAATTGCCCGCACGGCGACCTTTCCTCCCCCATGGCACGTTATCCACAGGACACTCAGGTGTCTTGCCGCCGTTTCCCTGATTGTGGTGGCATGCTGTCCTCACCTGGTCAACGATGACCAGTGAAGACCGCCTGATGTCCGCAGGAGGATTCCGATGAAGGTCACTGATACGCACGACTCCGCCGCCGAGCATTTCGATTATCTCGACGTCGAATCGCTGAGAGAAGCGGAGCGTGACGACGCGCCCCACGATCTCGAGGGCGAGGCCCACGATCTGATCGATCTGGTCCAGGCCACCGGCCCCGCCCCCACCATCGCACCACGCGTCTCCGCACGCACCGCCTGACCTGCACAGTGGTCCGGGTCACCTCATCCAGGTGGCCCGGACCAGCCATGTCGGCCTGACCAGCCATGTCAGTCTGACCAGCGGACCGTTCGGCAGAACGGACCGGCTCAGCTCGACCCGGCGCAGTCCGGTGATCTCGGAGCAGATCCCCGGCGAGGACGTCACCGACAGGAGCCGGGTCGTCGTCCAGTGCACACCGGGCGACCCCTTTCACGGCGGTCAGATCGCTCACCGGAGGCTTCCGGGCAGCACGGACGTCGCCTACCGTGGAGGTGCGCCTCCCCGGAGACGGCCGGCGCCGCGAGCGGGACGACCCGATCGCTGGAGCCCCGACGAGGACGGCCTCGGAACAGGACGATCCCATGCCGTCGCTCGACCACTCCCCCGCTCTCACCAGCACGCGGCTCGCCCGCGCAGTCCTCACGCCGCCCGCGATCCTGCGACTCTCCGCTGGCTGGGCGTCGATCGCTGCACTCACCGCCCTCGCCCCTGCGCTCCCGTCGCCGCTGCCATCGCTCGCCCTGCTGGCTCTCCTGGCTGCGATCGTGGCGGTCATCGTGCTCGCCGCAGGAGGCGTCGTGCAGCAGGCCGAAGCGCTGGCCGGCCGCCTCGGCGACCCCTACGGCACCCTCGTGCTCACCCTCTCCATCGTGGTGATCGAGGTGGTGCTGATCGCGGCGGTGATGCTCGGCGACGGCGACCACGCCACCATCGCCCGGGACTCCGTGATGGCGGTGTCGATGATCATCCTGAACCTGGTCTTCGGGATCTGCCTCATCGTGGCCGGGATCCGGTACGGCGGCCTCGCCGCGAACCGGGTGGGGACCTCGATGTACGTGGGCATGCTGCTGCTCCTGGCGGCGAGCGCTTTCGCGCTGCCCGCCCTCATCGGCGACGACGGCTCGCTGCGGCCGGTCCAGGCTGCCGTGGTGGCCGGCCTGACCGTCGTGCTGTATGCAGTGTTCCTCCGACGCCAGACCGGTGTGCGGGCCTCCGATTTCCAGGAGGTGGCGACCGGCTCCCGGGTGGTGCGGACCGGCAGCCGCGCGGCACAGGATGCCGCCGTCCGCGACCCCGACGCCGCCTCGTCCTCCACCTCCACGTCTGCTTCTGCTTCTTCGTCCTCGTCCCCATCCGGACCCACCCCAGAAATCGGGCAGGCTCTCCGCACCCATCGCCTCGAGCTGCTGGTCCGTTCCGCGCTGCTCATCGCCACGGTGCTGCCGATCGTGCTGCTCTCGCACCACATGGCGGGCCTACTGGACGAGGGCCTCGCCCGGCTCGGCGCACCTGCGGCTCTCGGCGGGGTGCTGATCGCGATGATCGTGTTCACGCCGGAGTCGATCACGGCGGTGCGGGCGGCGCTCGGGGGCGAGATCCAGCGGGTGGTGAATCTGTGCCACGGCGCCCTGGTCTCGACCTTCGCCCTGACGATCCCGACGGTGCTGGTGATCTCCCTGGTCACCGGGCAGCGGGTGGTCCTCGCCGAGTCTTCCGCGAACCTGGTGCTGCTCGGCGTGACGCTCGCGCTGTGCACCCTCTCGGCGCGGGCGGCAAGGATGACCAGGTGGCACGGGATCGCCCATCTGCTGCTCTGTGCGATCTACGCCATCGTGCTGTTCGCCTGACCCCAGGATCTCGAGCCCACGGTCCTGGACTCGAGACGCCGGCAACCGCACCATGATGCTGGGCGGTCACTCCAGGTCAAGCCTCATGGAGATCAGGCTCGTGAACCCTGCGAGGCGGGGGAACCGCTGCGGCGTGCGCCGATCTTCCGAGAAACCGAGCTTTCGATAGAGCCCGAGCGCCGCCCCATTGGTGTCTTTGATGTCCTCGAGGAGGAAGGAGCTGTGCCCGGGGAGGGTGATCAGGTGCTGCAGCAGGGCGGTGCCCACGCCGCGACCCCTAAAACGGGGAACGGTGGTCACAGAGCCGATCTCGGTCGCTCCATGCGAAACCCCGTCGGAGGGGCCCATGAACCACGAGCGGATCACCCGATAGCAGATCGTGCCGCGTATCGGCCCCAGGTGCCTGCGGAGCGTTGCGGCGCTGGGGTCGAAGACCTCCTGGTCACCATTCGTGAGCGTCGCGAGTCCCGCTGGTTCGCCGTCGACGCAGGCGACGTGGAAATGCTCGAGCAGGAGCATCGGAGCGAAGGCGTCGGCGAGCACGTCGGGGTCCTTCGAGAAGAAGGAGAAGTCCTCCGCGAAACCCTGCGTGAACACGGCGGCGATGGCGCGACGGTACGGCTCTCCGAGCTCGTCACCACGGACGATCGTGATCATCTTGCGCTCCTCGTTCGTCTCGGCTGCTCTGGGTTCATCCGAGGGAGTCGTGCAGTCCACCGTACTGGGGATCCGATGCGTTCACGCGATACAGTCGCGACGTGAGTGCGACGACGCTTCTGATCCCCACCGACACCGGCGACCTGCCCGGGCTGCTCTGGCTTCCCGAGAACCTCGAGCAGCCGGTCCCCGGCCTCGTCGTGCTGCAGGAGATCTTCGGCCTGTCCGACTACATGCAGCAGCGATGCGCGGATCTCGCGGTCCTCGGCTACGCGGTGCTCGCCCCTCAGCTGTTCGCCCGTCTCGACCCGCCGGTGGTGGGCCTGGAGGACGGGGACGACGCCGAGTCCTGGCTCGCCGACGGCATGGACCTGGCCGAGCTGCTCCCCTGGGAGCGCGCCGAGGCCGACGCCCTCGCCTCTCTGAACGCCCTGCGCGCGCACGGCACGGTCGATGCGGAGCGGGTGGGGCTGCTCGGGTTCTGCTACGGCGGGGGGCTCGCGTTCACCACCGCGGCCGCCGCCGCCCGTGAGGAACGCCCGCCGTCGCTGCTCATCAGCTACTACGGCTCCGCCCTGCCCACTGTGCTCGACCAGGCCGAGGACGTCATCGTCCCGAGCCTGCACCACTTCGGCACGGCCGACGCGTTCATCCCGCTCGATCAGGTCACGCGGATCCGGGAGGCGGTCACGGCCGGCGGCACCAGGGAGCAGGTGCGCTTCGAGCTCCACGACGGGGCTGGCCACGCCTTCGACAACCCGCATCCCGCCCTCCACCATGCCCCGGCCTCCGAAGCCGCGTGGCAGCAGACCCTCGGCTTCCTGGCGGAGACCATGCCGACCCGCGTCTGACGTACCGCTGCCCGATCTGCTGAGTCCGGATCTGCTGAGCACCTGATCGTCCCGCCTCCGACCGGTCCACCGGGCCCGTTCTGGCTCGGTCCGGCCGCTGTGACCGACCTCGTCCTCACCCGTCCTGGCGCGCCGACGGTGACATGCCGGACAGCGCCGACCTGCGTGATCGAATAGTTATCTCCGGATTGTCGGACACTCCGGACACCTGGCCACCGGCGCCGGGCTCCCCGTAGTCATCCCAGGCCATACCCCGTAATGGTGCGCGGCCTCGTCCCCGGTAGTTCACGCCTGCGGAGACCCGCAGCGGGACAAAAGCCCTGTTCCTGGGCGCAGGCCGTTTGCCGATGCGCACCGGTCTTGTGAAGATGACGTGTCAGTCCGGTGCCCAGCCGTCCGGGGGAACACGCACGTGGGAACCGGTCCGTCACCGCCAGACGTCCACAGACAGAGGAGCCCTCGTGCCACCAGTGATCACCGCGGAAGGCCTGTACAAGGTCTTCGGTCGACGTCCCGCCCGAGGAGTGGAAGCGCTCCGCACCGGCAGGACCCGGGAACAGCTGCGGGAGGACGGACTCACCGCAGCAGTCATCGACGCGAGAGAAATTGTCAAGACCTGTGGATCGGTGTTCCGCTACCCGACCGAGGAGTTGCTGGCCGGCGCTGTGAGCGCCGGTCACTCG
>NZ_BAAAIR010000095.1:0-8266 GCF_039526165.1 Brachybacterium tyrofermentans | reverse complement strand
CCTCAAGCGATACATCGCCCGAGACCTCTACCGCCGACTTGAAAACCCACCACTATCCACTTGACGCACCATAGGAGCGTCGTCCGGCGACCGGCACGTACGGTAGAGGCGATCTGATCGTCGCCGGGGCCTACGACTCCTCGGCCCCGCACCCTGAGGAGTCCCTCCATGGAGCTCGCCCTGCTCGCGATCGGCGTCGGCCTCGGAGTCGGGATCGTGGTCGGAGCCCTCGGAGCGGGCGGCGGCATCCTCGCGGTCCCCGTGCTCGTGTTCCTGCTCGGCATGCCCACGCATTCCGCGACGGCATCGAGTCTGATCATCGTGCTGATCACCGCCCTGGTCAGCCTCCCGCACCACGCCCGGCACGGGAACGTGGAGTGGAAGAACGGCCTGGTCTTCGCGGGCGTCTCGGTGGTCGGCGCCGTCGTCGGCTCGCGCCTGAGCGCCCTGGTGCCGGCGCCCGTGCTGCTCACCCTGTTCGGCGTGATGCTCGTGGGGGTGGCGATCGCGATGCTGCGCCGGGCCCTGCGCACCCGCCGGGACGAACGGGCCGAGGCGATCGCGCACGGCACCCCCGCGGAGCTCGAGGCCGAGGAACCGGTCGCCGTGCACGACGACCCGGTGCTGGATCAGCCTGGCCCCGACACCGTCGAATCGGCCGACGGGATCCAGCGCCACCACGGCGAGCCCGAGCTGCCCACGACCCCGGCCGCGTCGGCGTCCCCGCGCCTGCCGCTCGTCATCGCCGCGGCGACCCTCACCGGCTTCCTCACCGGGTTCTTCGGCGTGGGCGGAGGCTTCATCGTGGTGCCGATGCTGGTGATCGCCCTGGGTCTGGCGATGCGTCGCGCCTCGGGGACGAGCCTGCTGGTCATGGTGATCGCGACCGCCACCAGCCTGCTGGCGCGCCTGGGCACCGACGTGCACGTGGACTGGACGATCACGCTGATCTTCGCCGCCGGCTCCGCGGTGGGCGGCATCCTCGGCGGCCCCCTGTCCACGAAGGCGCGCCCCTCGACGCTCACGCTGCTGTTCTCGGTGCTGCTGGGCGGCGTGGCCGCCGTGACGCTGGCCCAGACCCTGCTGGGCTGACACCGCGGGCTGCCCCCGCACGCAGCTCCTCCCGCCCCCCCCATGTGGCCTGGTGCGTCGGAATGGGTGGGCGATACCGACGCACGGCACCGTATGGGCCCTGCGTATCCCACGTCCCGGGGGCGGGCGGGGATCGCCCGGCCCGCAAAATCGCTCGTGGTCGGCCCGGTGCCGTGGAAGTGTGCACCCATGAGCACACCTGATCCGTCCTCTGCCCCGTCCACCACGCCCCCAGCCACCCCCGCGGTCGATACCCGTATCGAGCCTCCGCTGTTGTCGGGCGATCGTGAGTCCCTCGACGGCTGGCTCGACTTCTACCGCGAGACGCTGCTGCGGAAGATCGATGGGCTCGACGCCGAGCAGCTGTGTCGGCGCTCGGTCCCGCCGTCGGACCTGAGCCCGATCGGGCTCGTCCGCCATCTCACCGACGTCGAGGCCTACTGGCTGCGTGAGGTGCTGCTCGACGAGGCACAGCCGGATCCGCACTGCGACGATGACAACCCCCACGGAGACCTCGATGACGTCGACCCGGCAACTGCGCTCGACGACATCGAGGCGTACCGCCGCGAGATCGAGGCCACCCGTGCGGCGCAGGCGAGCTGGAGCGACCTCGACGGTCCCGTGCGAGGACTGGTGAACGGCAAGCAGGCGAACCTGCGCTGGCTCATCTCCCACCTGATCGAGGAGTACGCCCGCCACCTGGGCCATCTCGACCTGCTGCGCGAGGCGATCGACGGCGGCACTGGCTACTGAGGACCGGGTACTGAGGGCGGGGCGGAGGGGACGTCACCGCAGGTGCGGGGCTCGTGCCGGATACTGGACGGCATGCCCGACATCTCCGCGCCGCGAGCTCCCGTTCTGACCCATCAGGTCACGCTGACCCTCCTCACGGTCGATGACGCCCCGGCGCTCACGGAGCTCGAGACCCGTAATCGCGAGCAGCTGATGGTCGGCGCCCCCGCTCGGTCGGAGAGCTGGTTCACCGAGGCCGGACAGCGCACCGCGATCGCCCACGCCCTCGCCGACCGCGAGGTCGGCCGCAGCCTGCCCCTCGCCATCCGGCTCGAGGAGAAGGGGACGACGCGGATCGTCGGCCGGCTCAACCTCTCGGGCATCATCCGCGGCGCGTTCGACTCCGCCTCGCTCGGCTACTGGGTCGACGACGACGTCACCGGGCGGGGCATCGCCACCGCGGCGGTGCGCAGCGCGATCGCGGTGGCCTTCGGCGGCCTCGGCCTACATCGGATCCAGGCGGAGGTGAAGGTCGGCAACGATGCCTCGGCGCGCGTGCTCGAGCACTGCGGCTTCGCCGAATACGGTCTGGCGCCCTCCTACCTGCGGCTCGGCGGGGAGTGGGCGGACTGCCGCCTGTTCCAGCTGGTCGACTCGCGATGGCGGCCGACGGATCCGTCGTCGGCCCCACCCGCCGGAGAGCTCGTAGTGGGCCCGGAGGTGCCGGCTCTGCAGGAGGTCCTGGACCTCTACGACGCGGTGGGATGGGGCGCGTACACCGAGTCACCGTCGACGCTGCTGCGAGCGCTCGCCGGAAGCGCCCACGTCGTCACCGCACGCCGCGACGGCGAACTGCTGGGCCTGGCCCGAGTGGTCGGCGACGGCGCCACCATCGCCTACCTGCAGGACGTGCTCGTGCGGCCCGACGCGCATCGGGCCGGCATCGGCCGACGCCTAGTCGACGCGGCCTTCGCCCCCTTCGCCACGGTGCGACAGCAGGTGCTGCTCACCGACGCCGAGCCCGGCCAGCGCGCCTTCTACGAGTCGCTCGGATTTATCGAGGCCCACGACCACGATCCGGAGCTGCGCTCTTTCGTGCGTCTACAGTGACCGTCATGGACATCGCCGTGCTCGGAGCAGCCGGAACCCTCGGCCACCATCTCGTCACCCATCTCGAGGCCGCGGAGCACACCGTGCGCGCCCTCGGCCGACGCACCGGGGTGGACGCCGTGACCGGCGACGGCCTCGCGGAGGCACTGCAGGGCACCGACCTCGTGATCGACGCGATCAGCACCCCTTCCCTCAGCTCACGCCGCGCCGTCGCGACCCACACGCGGGCCGCCGGGAACATCGCCCGCGCCGCCGAGCAGGGCGGAGCGCGCCGCGTCCTGTGCGTCTCGATCGCCGGCGCCGCGGATCCCGAGGTGCACAAGCACTTCGCCTACTACCGGGGCAAGGCCGCCCAGGAGGCCACCTATCTGGACGCGGCCCTCCCGGTCACGCTCGTGCGCTCGACGCAGTGGTTCGAGATCGCGGGCCTGCTGCTGTCCCAGGCGAGCTTCGGCCCCGTCGCTCTGCTGCCCACCATGCGCATGGCCCCCGTCTCCGCGGACAGGCTCGCGGCGCGGATCGCCCGAGAGGTCGAGGACAGGGCCGACGACGACTCGGCCGACCGCACCTTCGCGCTGCGCGGCCCCAAGGAGCTCACCTCCGCGCAGCTCGTGCGGCGCATCCTGGCGCGTCGCGGAGACATCGACGGCAGGTCCCCGCGCCTGGTCGCCGAGCTCCCGTACCTGGGCTCGGCCATCGCGGGCGGCGGGCTGATCCCCGCCGACGCGGAGGTCGACGACATGGATCTCGAGGAGTGGCTCCGTACCTCGGCGTGACCGCTCAGGCGCCTGAGCCACCGACCACGATGCGCACCGCGTCATCGATCAGGCGGGCTGCGGCGCGCGGTGCGAGCTGAGAAGTCGTTTGACCTGCCACGACCAGGGCCGGAGCATGGCGCCATGGGCATCATTTCTGAGGGCTTCGATCAGCAGGCGGTCATGGACTTCATCGTCCGCCAGCAGCAATCCGCCGACACGGCATGCGCCTATCTCGGCACAGAGCCGTCCGACATCCGGGGTGACCTGGAGGCGCTGGACCAGCACTGGACCGAGACGGTCCGCGTGGCGGTGTCGGATACCGGGCGGATCATCGGTGCAGCGGTCATCGAATGGGACGAGGGCCTGGATCGCTCGTGGGTGCATGGGCCCTGGGTCGGCGAGGGCGAGTGGCGCTCCGTGAGCCCCGCTCTGCTGGAGGCGGTCACGACACAAGCCCCCGTAGGACGCCATGAGATGTATGCGAGCGTCGACCATGGCGAGATGGCCTGGCTCGCGTCCCACTGCGGATGGCGGTCAGGTGAGGCCAACTTCGAGTATGCCCGCACGTCTTCTGTGCCGACGGGGGACATCGACCCGGCGATCCGGCCCGCTGTCCTCGCGGACGAAGCAGCCATCCGGGAGCTGCATGATCAGGAGTTCCCGGGAACCTATGCCCGTGCTGCGGAACTGGTGAGTCCCGATGGCCCCTATTCAACACTGGTCATCGCGCCTGAAGGCAAAGTGCTCGGCTACGTGGCTTTCCAGCTGCAGGGCGAGTCCACCCTCTACCTGGACTTCATCGCCGTCCACACGGACGCGCGCCGGGCGGGCATCGGGGTCACGTTGATCGACGGTGCGCAGCAGAGCTCCGGCCGGGAGCGAGTGGTGCTGACCGTCGATGAGCATCGCCCGGAGGCACGGGCGTTCTACGCCTCCCTCGGTTTCGAGCTTGAGGCGGCGACGCGGCCTTACCGCATGAGCCCTTCGACGAGCAGCATGGGATAGGGATGGTCAGCACACCGAGCGAAGCGCTGAGGGCGCCGTCCGAGCGCTGCTGAGGGTCGTCGAGCGAGCGTCGGTCGTGGTTGGCCTTTAGGACCCCGTACCGACCACGATGCGCACCGCGTCGTCGATCAGTCGGGCCGCGGCGCGGGCGGTGCGGCCGTCGATGTCCAGCGAGGGGTTCAGCTCCACCACGTCGAGCAGAGCGAGCTTCCCGCTGCCGGCCGCAGCGTGCACGGCCGCCGCGATCAGCGGCAGCGGCACCCCGTAGGCCGCCGGCGCCGAGACGCCGGGGGCGGTGGCGGCCGGGAGCACGTCCAGGTCGATGGTCAGGTACAGGATGTCCAGGTCAGCGGCGAAGTCTGCGACGAACTCGCGGATCCCGTCGGCCCCCGCGGCGAGGCACTGCTCGTCGGTCCACCACTGCACGCCCAGCTCCTGGGCCCTCGCGAAGAGGGCGCCGGTGTTGGAGGGCTCGGCGATCCCGAGCACGGCGTAGCGCAGGTCCCGCCCGGCGGCCCGCTCGGCGGCGGCCATCTGGGCGAAGGGGGTGCCGGAGGTGGGGCGGGGCTCCTCGCGCAGGTCGAAGTGGGCGTCGAGGTTCAGCACACCCCAGCGCTGCCCCGCGCGCGGGCCGAGACCGGAGCCCATCAGCCCGCTGTACGAGGACCAGGCGGTCTCGTGCCCGCCGCCCAGCACCACGGCGAGGCGTGAGCCCGCGCGATCCAGGGCGTGCGCGGTGAGGGCGGCGGCGTCGGCCTGGCCGCTCTCGAGGTCCTCGCCCACGGTCACCGCATCGCCCAGATCGTGCAGACCGACCTCACCGCGGGCGAGCGGCCCGTGCAGGGCGAGCGGGGCGAGCGCTCCGCGCAGGGCCGCGGGGCCGTCGGCGGCTCCGACCCGGCCGCGATTGCGGCGCACCCCCTCGTCGGAGCGGAAGCCGAGCAGCGCGACGTGCGGCGCCGCAGGATCCGCGTCGGCCGCCCCCGGCGCCACGACCTGCACCGTCTGGTGCCAGCGGGCATGCTCGGGGCCGTCGCCGTCGTGCCGCCCGGTCCAGGGGCTCTCGCGGTGCGCAGAGGTCGTCATCGGGGCTCCTCGTCGGCGGGTCAGGGCGTGCGATCGTTCCATCATGGCACCCGCCGCGCCGCGCGGAACGGCGCGTCGAGAGCCACCGTCCGGCCCACCGGACAGCTCCGGTGGCATCCTTGCCGATCATGACACCCCCGAAAGTCCCGGCGGCGGACGCGACGCTGCGCCTGCTGACCTTCCTCGCCTCGCGCCGCTCCCCGGTCGCCGCCGTGCGCCTCGCCGAGGAGCTGGACCTGCCGCGCTCGCGCACCTACGACCTGCTGGCGACCCTCGTCGAGCACGGCTATGTCATGCACCTGGGGGAGGAGCGGCTGTACGGGCTGGGCCCCGCCGCCCACGAGCTCTCCGGCGCCTACCTGCGCCAGGAGCCGCTCGCGCGCATCGGCCGACGGGTCATCGAGGCGATGGTCGACGAGATCGGGGAATCCGGCCACCTCGCGGTCCTGCACGGACGCGATGTGCTCTACGTGGTCGAGGAGCGCGCCCGGAACCGGCCCAGCCTGGTGACCGACGTCGGTGTGCGGCTGTCCGCGCACCTCACCGCGAGCGGCCGCGCGATCCTCGCCGAGCTGCCACCGGCGCAGCTGCGCGCCCTGTTCGGCCACCAGGGGGATTTCACCTCCCGCACCGAGGCGCCCGGCCCCGAGACGCCGCGCGCCCTGCGGGAGCTGCTGGCCGGGGTGCGGGCGGACGGCATCGCGCACGAATCCGGGGCGGTCACCGACGAGCTGGGCTCCGTGGCCGCCGTGGTGCGCGACCACACCGGCTGGCCGGCGGCGGCCGTCGCGCTGACGTTCGTCGAGGCGAGGGTGGACGACGAGCTGCGCGAACGGCTCGATGCCGCGGTGCGGCTCGCGGCCGACGAGATCACCCGTCGCCTGCTGGGCCGGCGCTCGGGACACCCCTCCACCGAACCCTCTGCTCTGCAGTGAGTGCGGCAGCAAGTGCGGCGTCAGGATGCGCCGCATGCCGCAACTCGTCCGGTCCGGCTCAGCCGCGTGCAGCAGAGGATGATCGCCCGGCGACTGCGGAAGAGTCCCGTTCCCGCTGATAGCGTGCGGCGCACTGCAACTCCACCGCAACTCCGGAGAGAAGGTGCCGACCGTGGCTGCTGACAGTGAACAGGGCGAACGGGATGAGCAGGCCGGGCAGGTTGATCGGCGCGAGCGGGGGAACCGGCGCGAGCGGGAGTACCAGAGCGGGCGGGCCGGGCAGCGCGGTCGGGACAGGCTGCGACCCCGGGCGAAGCAACCTGCGCCGAACACGCGGAGCCAGCACGACGAGCGTGAGCACCTCGGCGAGTCCGACGAGCCGCTCGAGGACAAGCTCGTCGAGGAGTTCCGCGGCACCGTCGAGGAGGGCGCGAACCGCCTGAACCGCACCTGGCGCGCGCTGGTCATCACCGGGCTGTTCGGCGGGATCGACGTGGGCATCGGTCTTCTGGCGATGCTCGCGGTGCTGGATGCGACCGGGTCGAAGCTGCTCGGCGGGCTCGCCTTCGGCATCGGGCTGTACGCCCTGCGTCTGGCCCACTCCGAGCTGTTCACCGAGGACTTCCTGGTGCCGATCAATGCGATCGTGGCCGGCCACGGCACCTGGGGGCAACTGGTGAGGTTGTGGACGGTGACGCTGGTGACGAACCTCGTGGGCGGCTGGGCGTTCGCCTGGGTCGTCGTGGCGGCCTTCCCTGCCTTCGACGACGTGCTGATCGAGGCGGCCACCGGGTATATGGACAAGGGACTGACCGTCGAGACCGCTGCGCTCGCGCTGCTGGCCGGCTTCACCATCACCCTCGTGACCCGGATGGCGCAGGGCTCCACCGAGGGCATCGCGACCATTGCGAACTCCCTGATCAGCGGCCTTCTCGTGGTGGGTCTCGGCATGCTCCACGGCGCCCTGAGCTCGGCCGTGATCTTCGGGGCGATGCACGCCGGGGCGGACATCTCCTACCTGTCCTGGCTCGTGTGGTTCGCCTGGGTGATCCCGCTGAACATGGCCGGCGGCCTGCTGATGCTCACCCTCCCGCGCCTCGTGCGCACCTGGGAGCTCGTGCGCGAGGAGCGGGACGCGCTGCGGGCGACCGACGGGCAGTAGCGCAGGCGCCCGTCCCCCGCGGGTACTCGACTCCCATGGGCAGCTGGCGACCGAAAGGGATGGCTGAACCGCTGGTCAGCGCCAGCCGACACTCGATGCGCCTCAGTCCTGACCTCGGTGGGGCGGTCTTTTGATCCCTTTGGATATGAGCCCTTCGCTTTATACTCTTTATATGTCGCGCAATCTGTTCAAGCCATCATTCGGAACCTACCCGCACCTCCTGGTCGGCCGCGATCAGCTGCTCGACGAGTTCGAGGACGCCTTCGACGGGATCCTCGACCCGGCCGGTCTGACGGTCCTTTTGTGGCTCTTCGCGGTTCGTGGTGAATGACCCTGCTGTGGCGGGTATTCACGCTACGGTTCTCGCGGCGCTGGTGAGCAGGATA
>NZ_BAAAIR010000094.1:0-7995 GCF_039526165.1 Brachybacterium tyrofermentans | reverse complement strand
TGTGACTTCGTTCGCTTGGTGGCGGGGTTTTTGCAGCGCTCCGTGGCGGTCTTGTTGCCGCGATCACGCAGGACTGGCTGCAGGTAGGTGTCGCGGTCTGAACCGAGAGGGGTGCGCCCGGTCGGGGCCGTTTGGATCGCTGCCGCTACGTTAGAGTCCGAAGGCTCCGCCGCTGACGAGGATCACGATGCCGAGGCCGATGAGAACGATGGGGAAGAGGATGTGCTCCCAGCGTTCGAGCACTTCGGCGATCGGGGGGCGGGTGGCGACGAACTTTGCCAGGGCCACCAGGACCGCGACGAGCGCGAGGAAGACGATGCAGTAGGCGACTACTGCGAGAGGTTCCACGCTGAGGAAGACCGGGGTGTAGACGCCGATGTTGTCGCCGCCGTTGGCGAGGGTGACGCCTGCGACTGTCCACACGCCGACCTTCTTGCCGGCAACCTTGGCCTCGTCGTCATCGTCGTCATCGTCTCCGCGCCAGGCCTGCCATGCGGCCCAGAGGCCGAGGCCCAGAGGGATGAGACCGAAGTACGGGATGGCTGCCGAGGGCAGGAATGCTCCGGCACCGATGGTCACCAGGACCGCGGCACCGAGGATGCCGGCGAATCCGAGGTACTGGCCGGCCAGAATGCGGGCGGTAGTGCCGCGCTGGCCTGCCCCTCGCGCGAAGAAGAGGGAGAGCACGATGATGTCGTCGATGTTGGTCGCTGCGAACAGGCCCATCGCCTGCAAGACCGAGGTGAGGATCATGCGCCCTCCCCAGCTGCGTCGCATCCTGGAAGCGAGCAGGCGGGATCGATGCACGGGGCGTCTTCGTCCACTGCCAGGGTGGCATCGACCAGTGCCGTCAGCGCCTGCGCCAGGTGCGAATCGGCGATCTCATATCGTGTCCGACGACCCTCGGGCTCGGAGACGACGATCCCGCAATCGCGCAGGCATGCCAGGTGGTTGGACACGTTCGGGCGTGTCAGGTCCAGATCTCGGGCCAGTTCCGCCGGGTAAGCGGGATGGTCGAGCAGGGTCAAGATGATCCGGGATCGAGTGGGGTCGGCCAGTGCACGACCCAGGCGGTTCATCACGTCGAGACGCGAAGCAATAATCAGCATGGACTGAACTATACAGCGCACACTGAACACTCGGTCACAGGCGTCAGCCCAGATCGCATGCCCGTAAGGGGAACCCTCACCGGACACCACCGCTACTTATCGAGAGGAACGACGGCTGTGGAGTTTGGCGCTAGGTGGCGGTGTTCTGTGATCGCTCGATGTCGTGCTCCAGAGCTCCCTTCGTCTTGCATCCCATCGGATACGCGACACTCGCTCCAGTACCGTGGGATTGAGTTGCGCACCCGAGTGATGAGGACTTCGGACACAGGTAAAAAATGGCGGGGTTCTTCCGACGCTCGGTGGCGGCCCCGCGGGTCCAGAGCGATGGCTGCCGGGACAGTATTCCGCAAGCCGATCGGCTACCGGCTGCGTGCGTTGACCGGGCGTTGATCACGCTCAGCGCGGCTCGCCTTGCTCCTCGTCCTCCAGGCAGGCGAATCCTGTCGAGTCGGTGAGCAGGAGAGCGCAGCCAGCAGTCATTGCGATACAGATGGAGGGGGTTGTGGGAGATGTTTCTTCCGTGATCTAGTGGGAAGCCCCACTCGGAGAGGTGCCCAGATCCATGACACCTGAAGTGAAGTTCACCCCCGACATGGAGCAAACGGTCGACCATGAAGAGGATCTGACTCGCGAGATCCTTGCCACGATGGCCGCTTCGCAACAGGAGGCCGCTGGCAAGCACCGTCACGCGCACCGTGATGCGCACGCCAAGAGCCACGCGATCCTCAAGGCCACTCTGATCGTCCATGACGGCTTGGCGCCCGAGCTTGCTCAGGGCATCTTCGCCGAGCCCCGCAGCTACGACGCGGTGGTGCGCCTGTCATCGGCCCCCGGCGATATCCACACCGACCGCACCCCGGCACCGCGCGGCTACGCGATCAAGGTCATCGGCGTTGAGGGTGAGCGGTTGCTGCCGCACCTCGGCGGCCACAACCAGGACTTCCTGATGGTCAACTTCCCGACGCTGGCGTTTGGCACGATCGCGAAGTACAAGGAGCTGCTCGGGCTGCTGGAGAAGAACTCGCACTCACCGGAGGTGCTGCAGCGCCTGACAACCGGAGCTATGCGCGTCGTCCGCGGAGCGGTCGAGGCAACCGGGCGCACACCGAGCGCGATCGTGGAAGGGCTCGGCCGTGACAGCAACCACGTGCTGGGCGAGACATACTTCACGCAGGGCGCGCTGCGCTATGGGGAGTACGTCGCGAAGCTGTCCGTAGCTCCGAAGTCAGCGAATGTCCGCGCGCTGACTGGGAGCACGATGAAGGTCGATGACTTCTCCGCGATCCGGGACCTGTTGGGCGGCTTCTTCGGCACGGAGGGTGCCGAGTATGAGATGCGCGCGCAGTTGTGCACCGACGCCGAGGCGATGCCGGTCGAGGACGCGGCGGTCCTGTGGAAGGAAGACGCCTCACCGCACCGGCCGGTCGCAACGCTGCGGATCGAAGCGCAGGACGCGTACAGCCCGGCACGCCGCACCTATGGAGACGACGTGCTCACGTTCAACCCGTGGAACGGGGTCGAGGCCCACCAGCCGCTGGGCTCGATCATGCGCATCCGCAAGCGCGCCTACGAACGATCCACCGCGTACCGGCACGACTACAACGCACGCGAGCAGGCCGAGCCCGACAGCCTGGACGACATCCCTAACTGACCGACCCCATCAGAAGATCCGTGACACAAGGAGGAGCACGACATGACGAACCGACCAGACCCACGACTGCAGGACGACAGCCGCCTCGATGAGATCAAGCGTGCCGTCGACGAGGTCGCACACGACGCCCCGGAGCTGGCGAAGATCGCCCTCGAGGCGATGATCCGCAAGCACAATCCTGACCTCGCCGGCACGGCGGACTCCGCTGGCCGGGTCGGCTTGCGCTCGGGCAAGGTGTCCGAGTTGACCGCAATGGGCCGGCTCAAGCCTGGTGGCGCCGAGCGGCTGCAGCGCATCCTGTCGCTGACCAAGGGCAACATGGACGGCGCCCAGCGTGTTTCGACCTTGCACGACATGCGTTTTGTCTTCTTCGACGACAACACCCGGATCCTGTTCGCGACCGCCTACGACGGCGACTGGGACGCCTACATCAACGACTTCGCGACCAAGATCCCGGGGCTGATGGACCTGCTGTTCCAGAACCTTGAGGGGTGGCCTGGGATTGACAGTCCGGACGTCAAGGACTTCATCGCTGGGCGGCAGATCACTGCGGCGGGCTGGTTCGTCGCCAACCCGGCCGTGACCGTTGTTGACGTGCGCCGCATGCAGCGCACCGAGCACGCCCTGAACGACTTCCTCGACTCGATGTCCGGACGCCGCGACCTCGACGACGAGACGACCGGGGCACTGAAGAAGCTGACCGATGCGATCTCCGCGCCCGAAGGGGTGGACTACTGACATGGGGCGGCTGAGCGAACTGAGAGCGCGCTTCAAGCGCGAGCACGTCACGCTGGACCTCGACGACATCCAGGGCGTCATCCTGCGATCACGGCCGGAGCCGTACGTCGGGGCACACGCGATGCTGCACGTGGACGACGCGGTCGGCGGGCGGGACTTTGTCGCCCGGCTCGCCGACCATGTCCAGTCGGCGAAGGACTGGGCCGAGGACCTCGAGGCGTGGACCGGGGTAGCCGTCAGCCACGAGGGCCTGAAGGCCCTCGGCGTGCCGGAAGCGTCGCTGAAGAGCTTCCCGTTGCCCTTCCAGCAAGGCATGGCCGCACGCGCGCTACAACTCGTCGACAACGGTCTCAACGCCCCCGAACACTGGGACGAGGCACTCACCCCGGGCACCTGCCACATCGCCCTGACGATCTATGCAGCGAACCAGGCCGCGCTGGACACAGCCCTGACCACCGCGAAGGATGTCCTGGAGCGCTCCAGCGGCGTCACCCTCCTCGCGACGCACCCGTTCGGTGTCGACGAGCAGAACAAGAACCCGTTCGGGTTCCGCGACAGCATCTCGCAGCCCACGATCGCCGGCAGCGGGGTGATCCCGCAGCCCGGCCAGGAGCGCACCATCGCGGCCGGGGAGTTCATCCTCGGAGAGAACAGCGAGACCGGGTCTCCGCTCGGGATACCCGAGCCGGCCGAGTTGGGCCGCAACGGGACGTATGTCGTCTTTCGCAAGTTCGCTAGCCGCGTCGGCGCGTTCAACGACTACCTCGCCTCCCAGACCACAGACCCGGACGCCCAGCACGAAGTTGCTGCCAAGATGTTCGGCCGCTGGCGAAGCGGGGCGCCGCTCGTCTTGTCGCCGGACCACGATGACGAGGACCTCGGCAACGACCCGGCCCGCCGCAACGACTTCTCCTTCAAGGATGACCCCAAGGGGATGATGTGTCCCCACTCGAGCCACATGCGCCGCCTGAACCCGCGGGACAGCGATCTGACGATCATGACCGACGTCAACATCAAGCGCATCATCCGCCGTTCCTCGACGTACGGACCCTCCTGGTCACCAGAGGTGACCGTCGCCGACGACGCCAAGGAAGACCGCGGGATCTACTTCGTCTTCATCAGCGCCAGGGCCTTCGACACGATCGAGTTCATGCAGCAGGAGTGGATTAACGGAGGCAACTTCGTCGACCTCGGCCCCGAGCGCGACCCGATCGTGGGTAACCACGATGACGACGAGACCGACGGTCGGTTCACTATCCCCGCGGAACCAGCCCGTACGCGGATCAACGGCATCACGACGTTCAACCGAATGGCCGGCGGCGAGTACCTGTTCATGCCGTCCGTTAGCGCCCTGCACTGGATCGGCGCCCAGGGGTGGGTCTCCTGACCAAGCACGGTGGCCACCGAGATTTGGAGCACGAGGTGCGGTCCCGATGCATGAGTTTGACCGCCACACCGTGTCGCTTCGACTAACACAACCTGTGCCGGGACGCCGTCCCAGTAGCGGAACCCTCACCGGACACCACCGCTACTTATCGAGAGGAACGACGGCACGCCTGGCGGGCTGTCCCGTAAGACCCGTCCGGTGAACTGTCCGGTGAAGGGAGGCTATATGACACACTGGGGAGCATGTCCCCCTTGAAGGTCGGCTATGCCCGAGTCTCCACCGACGAGCAGGACCTGACCGCGCAGCGTGACGGACTCGCGGCGTTCGGCGTCGATCCCAAGCGCATCTACGTCGATCACGGGCTCACGGGCCGCAACGCCGACCGTGAGGGCCTGCGGCAGGCGCTGGCAGCGTGTCGGGACGGCGATACATTCGTGGTCACCAAGCTCGATCGGCTGGCGCGTTCGGTCCGTGATGCCCACCAGATCGCCGACGACCTCGCGGCGCGGGAAGTGAAGCTGAGCATCGCCGGATCGGTGTACGACCCGACCGACCCGATGGGGAAACTGTTGTTCAACGTGCTGGCGATGGTCGCCGAATTCGAAGCCGACCTCATCCGTGCCCGCACCCGCGAGGGGATGAAGGTCGCCAAGGCCAAGGGCCGGCTGCGCGGGAAGTCACCGAAACTCACCCCCCGGCAAGAAGCTCACCTCGTCCAGCTACATGCCGCCGACGAGCACACCGTGGGCGAGCTGGCCGAGCTGTTCAGCGTGGGCCGCTCCACGGTCTACCGCGCCCTTCAGCGCGCCGAGCGCGGGCGCGAGAACGCCTTGCAGTAGGTGCGTCGTGGACGCTCGAGCGCGGTGGCGAATCCTCAGGCTCCACGTCGAGGACCAGGTGCCCCTCGCGCGCTTAGCTCGCGAGACCGATGTAGGGCTGCGGACCCTGGAGCGCTGGCACGCCCGCTACCGCGCCGACGGCTACGCCGGACTGGAGACAGCCTCGCGAGCGGACACCGGCTCCCGCCGCCTTCCGCCCGACCTCGTCCACCTGATCGAGGGCCTGGCACTGAGCAAGCCGCGGCCGGCCATCGCCACCATCCACCGCAAAGTCACCGGCATCTGCGCCGCCCGGAGATGGCCGGTCCCCTCCTACTCGGTGGTGTGGGACATCGTGCGGACCCTGGATCCCGGCATGGTCACCCTCGCCCTGGAGGGCGCAGCGTCCTACCGCGACAAGCACGAGCTGGTGCTCCGCCGGCAAGCAGAGCTGCCCAACACGATGTGGCAATCCGATCACACCATGCTCGACATCCTGGTGGTGGGCACCGACGGCAAGCCCGCACGGCCATGGCTGACAACGATCCTCGACGACTGCTCCCGGTCGGTCTGCGGCTACACAGCCTTCCTGGGCGCACCGTCGGCGATGAACACCGCCCTGGCGCTGCGCCAAGCGATCTGGCACAAGACCGACCCGGCCTGGCCGATGTGCGGCCTGCCCGACGTGCTCTACGTCGACCACGGCAGCGACTTCACCAGTGACCAGCTCGCCCACACCGCCGTCGACCTCCACATCCGACTGATCCACTCCACCGTCGCCCGACCCCAGGGACGGGGCAAGATCGAGCGGTTCTTCGGCACCATCAACACCGAGCTACTCGCCACCCTGCCCGGACACATCACCGAAGGGCACCCCTGGCCGACACCGAAACTGTCCCTGGCCGAACTCGATAGCGCCCTGGAGGCGTTCGTGGCCACCTACAACGACCGCACGCACAGCGAGCTCGGAACCTCCCCGCGCAGCGCGTGGACCGCCGATGGCTGGCTGCCCCGAATGCCCGAGAGCCTGGAAGACCTCGACGGACTGCTGTTAACCGTCGCCAAGACCCGCGTCGTGCGCCGCGATGGCATCCGCTTCCAGGGCCTGCGCTACGTCTCCCCAACTCTGGCCGGCTACGTCGGACGCTCGGTCGTGATCCGCTACGACCCCCGCGACATCACCGAGATCCGCGTCTTCGATCACGACGAATTCGTCTGCAAGGCCGTCAACCAAGAGCACCACGACCAGAAGGTCAGCCTCAAGGAGATCCAGGCCGCGCGCAACGCCCGCCGCCGGGCGCTGCGAGCCGGCATCAACGAACGCATCGCCCTCGTGGCCGCACCTACCGAGACACCACGGATCACCGAAGCACCGACTCCGGCGCCGAGGTCGGCGTTGAAGATCTACAAGGAGGACCTCAGGTGAGCCAGCGCTTCATCGTCACCAAGGAGCACCGCCGCTTCACCGAGTTCGCCGACGCCGTGCGCCGCGGGCACACCATCGGTTTGTGCTTCGGATCAGCCGGCGTAGGAAAGACACTCTCCGCACGCCGCTACGCACACTACGAGAAGGCTCATGACCTGCTGACCTACTGGGGGCCGCGCTCCGACAACGACGCCAAGATCTACGCCGCCTTGAACCGGAGCCGCACCGTGCTCTACACCCCCAGCGTGCTGACCACCCCGCGGACCCTGAAGGACGAGCTGACCCAAGCCATCACCCGCACCAACATGTGCATCGAGCAGCACCTCGTACCTCCCGGCACGGCCACTCCCGAGGCCTGGGGATGGCGACACGGCAGGAACTACGTGGAGCTGATCATCGTCGACGAGGCCGAACGACTGCGTCCCGCCGCGCTGGAACTGCTGCGCGATCGCTACGACCGCGACGACATCGCCCTGATCCTGATCGGCATGCCCGGCCTGGAGAAGCAGTTCAGCCACTACCCCCAGTTCTACAGCCGAGTCGGCTTCGCCCACCAGTACCGGCCCCTGGGACAAGACGAACTGCTGTTCGTCCTCGAGCGACACTGGCGATCCCTCGGCAAGACCCTCGACCCCGACGACTTCACCGACGCCCAAGCCATCGCAGCCATCGCACGGATCACCCGCGGCAACTTCCGGCTCCTCGAACGCCTCTTCCCCCAGATCCAGCGGGTCCTGAAGATCAACGAACTCGACACCATCACCAACGACGTCATCGAAGCCGCACAGAGCACCCTGGTCATCGGTGTCACCTGACCCCGCCACGAAGCGACCGAAGAACCCCGCCATTCAGCAGACGAAGTCACA
>NZ_BAAAIR010000093.1:0-7186 GCF_039526165.1 Brachybacterium tyrofermentans | reverse complement strand
ACCCACATGCCAGAATCAGCAGCTGAACACCGGCAACGACGCCGGTCGCCCCCGCTCACAACCCCGATGAAACATCGAGGCTAACCCGCTCTGCCGGCGGCCGCCGGCGTTAGGGTCCAGGACCTTGATCTTGTCTGGGCGGTATCCGCTCCAGTGATCCTCCTCGGTCACCACGACGGGAGCGCGCTGGTAGCCCATCTCCTTAACCTTGGCGAGTGCGTCGGCGTCTTGGGTGAGGTCCACGGTCTCGTGCTCGATCTTGCGGCTGTTGAGATCGCGCTTGGTGGCGTCACACTGGACGCACTGCGGCTTGGTGTACAGAAGCGAGCAGAGATGCATTGGATGAATCAATGGTCTGGTTGTTGACTCGGCCTCACCGCGCACCGCGGGACCGGTTCGACGTGACTGAGCGGCTTCGCTGCCGCGTGGCTTTCGGCGGATCCAACCCTTTCTTTGCCTGGTCAAGAGCCCAATCGGGGCTTGCTGCATGCTGCGAACACCGCTCCGGAGGAAACCGTCCGATCGCAGACCTCTCGTTGCGCTGACAGACTCCATGATACGTTCACAGCATGTTTGATGCAGTAGAAGGAATCGTGAGGTGTGGGTGGTGACCCGTGAGGTCCGGTCCCTGGCTCCGGTGTTGCTGCTGGACCCGGCTCGCTCGACGTTCGATGAGATGCTGCGCCGGTACGCCGTGTCGATGCGTTCTCGCGGACTGTCAGAAGGCACGATCCGGGTGCATCAGTTTGGCGTGAAGCGGTTCTTCCGTTTCGCTGGGACCTATCCGTGGGAGTGGCGGCCGCAGGACGTCGAGGACTTCACCTCGTCGCTGCTGTCTCGCCCGGAGCCGTTGGCGCACTCCACGATCCGGGGCTACCACCAGATCTTGAAGGGCTTCTGCGGGTACGTCTCGCACCCGTCCTACGACTGGGCCGATGTCTGTCTAGAACGGTTCGGGGCCGCGCCAGCCCAGATCTGTCATCCGTGGAACACCTTCGCGCACCTGGCCGAGTTCGAAGCGCGGCCCACTCGACGGCCGTTCGGGTACGACGAGCTCGAGGCCTTCTTCGCTCAGGCCGATGAACGCGCCCACGACCTACTCGAGGGCCGCAAGAAGGGTGCGTTGCCCGCATTGCGTGACGCCCAGTTCTTCAAGACGGTCTACGCGTTCGGGCTCCGACGTCGCGAGGCGGTGATGCTCGATCTGAACGACCTCCGCCCCAATCCCTACGTTCCCGAGTGGGGCGCGTATGCGAAGGTGCAGGTTCGATACGGCAAGGCGATGAGGGGATCACCGCCTCGCCGCCGCACCGTGCTGGCGTGCCCGGAATTCGCGTGGGCGTCGGAAGGGCTTCGCTACTGGGTTGAGGAAGTCCGTCCGCGGCTCGCACCTGCGACTGATGCTCTGTGGGTCAGTGCGCGACGCACTCGCATGACAACCCGCACGGTGGACCACCGGTTCGCGCAGATCCGCGAGGCGGCGGGCTTGGATCCTGCGCTGACGTTGCACAGCCTCCGCCACTCCTACGTGACCCACCTGGTCGAGTTCGGCTACGCCGCCCAGTTCGTGCAGGAGCAGGTCGGACACAATCACTCGTCGACGACCGCGATTTACACGTCGGTCGGTGACGATTTCAAGAATCGGATCTTCCAAGAAGCGCTGCGGCGCGTGCTCGGAGAAGGAGAAACCGCATGACCCGGCAGTTCGATTGGCATCTTCGCCGCAAGCTTGCCGAGCGCGGCATCTACAAGACCACCGAGCTGGTGCCGCTGCTCGCCGAGCAGGGCGTGAAACTCTCACGCGAGCAGGTCTACCGCCTGGTGACATCCAACCCGCAACGACTGAATATCGAAGTCCTCGACGCGCTCTGCGTGATCCTCGACTGCACACCGAACGACCTGATCAGCTTCACCGTTGCGGCACGTGCGCAGCCAAAAGCCGCCGATGGCGGCACGGTCACCGACATCGGCACACTCAAGACTGTCCCGGCACGGATCACCCGGCCCGACAAATCGTGACCTCTCGATCATCTACCGCTCTTCTCGACAACACCGCCGCACTGCTCGCTCACGGTGATCCGTGGACGGCGGTCGGCGAGGCGGGGGTGCGTGCACTGCTCGAGCAGCTTGCCCCCACGCCACAGGGGCAGGCACATTTTCGACGTTTCCTTGCCAGGGTGGACGCGACCTGGATCAGCGACGCCGATCCGCACCTTCCCCGTCAGGCGCAACGTTTGCTGCGGATGCTCCGAGCCAGCGGGTTCCCGGTCGTACTGCCAGCATGCGGCGAATGCGGCGGGGGACAGCTACTCACGCAAACGCTCGAGGATGGGCGTAGAGTCTGCAACACGTGCCGGAAAGCTCGATACACCCGTCGCTGCGATGAGTGCGACAAGACCAGAGTGATCTCGCACCGCATCGAGGGGAAGAGCGTGTGCGGCACGTGCCGCCGCCGGCAGCCGGAGGCGAAGGAGGCGTGCATCCGATGCGGGCACGACCGGCTCGTCCAGAACAGAACAGCGGATGGCCCGATCTGCCCCCAGTGCGCGCCCGGCAAGATCGAGCCTTGCGTCCACTGCGGCAGGGAGCGGCGAGTCCGGGTCAAGTTCCTCGGCGGCGCGACTTGTGACCCCTGCTTCAGCATCATCCGCGGCACACGCCGCCCCTGCCCGCGCTGCGGCACGGTCGGCCTGGTCGCGTCGGTCGCCGACGACGGTACTCTGGCGTGCTCGGCATGCACCGGGGTGCGATCGCGGTTCATCTGCGCCGAGTGTGGCGTCGAGGACATCCGCAACGGGAAACGCTGCTACCCGTGCCTTGCACGCATCGCCATAGACGACCTGTTCGCCGCCGGAACGCCCGCCCGCCGTCGGGCGCTCGAACCGCTCCGGCAACGCCTCTTCGAACACCCTGAACCCAAGAGCATGGCACGCTGGCCCGGCCGCAGTGCATCCGCAGCGATCCTGTGTGAAATTCTCACCGAGGACATCGAGCTCACCCACGAAGCGTTGGACCGCCACCCCACGGTCCAGGCGGCGAGCCTGCTACGGCATTCGCTCGTCGACGTGGGCGCGCTCGAACCGCGGGACACCGCATCCGTGCAGTTCATGGCCTGGATCGACACGTTCCTCCAGGGCCGCCCCGAACACATCACGCGCACCCTCGGCCCGTTCTGCCGGTGGCACGTTCCTGCCCGCATCCGGCTATTCGTCCAACGCAACGGGATCACAGACGGCACGTTCGTTCGCGCCCGCCGCGTGTGCCGTATCGCCGCTGACTTTCTCGCCCACCTTGATACTGATGGGATCGAGCTGAAGACCGCCCCGCAAGACGCCGTGGAGTCTTATCTCGACCGGTACCCGCGCAACTTCGAACCGCTCGCTGTGTTCTTGCGCTGGGCGTCGCAGAGAGGCATCGCCGAACGGATCCACCCGGTCCCTTCTCCATATGCGATTCCCTATACCGCGTACCCAATCGATACCTACCGGGCGTGGATGCACCGATTCGCGACCGACGAAACAATCCGGCTCAGAACCCGCATCTGCGGGCTACTCGCCGGGATATCGGGCAGGCCAAGCACGACGATCGCAGGCCTGACCACCGCCAGCATCATCGATGACACCGACGGGATGCAGCTCCGGCTCGGGGCGACACCCTTCCAGCTGCCGCCGCCCTTGCCAGCGCTGATCCGACGGCAACTCGCCACCCCACGGCGATGGGACACGGAGTCAACGTGGATCTTCCCGTCGAAGCTGCGAGCTGGTGAACACGTGCACGCCAGCCGGTTCACCACCGAACTGCAACACCTCAACTGCGGCCTGGTCGAGCTCCGAGGAGCCGCACTGCTAAACCTCGCCGCCACCATGCCCGTCGCACCACTCTGCGACCTCACCGGAGCGTCACCGAACGTTGCTGCAAGATGGCAGACCGTCGCAGCATCCGCCTATGCGCAATACCCCGCGATCCGGCCTCGAGCCGAGCCCGACCACAGCATCTCTGTCCGAAGTCGCGCGAACGAGTAACCCGCGTGTTCGGGAACCTATGCAGGGGAGTAGGGACGCTCGGCGTACCGTACACATATCCACGCTCGCCCGTCACCGTCTTGTGACTCGGTACGCGCGCAGGTAGATTGCCGCAGACGAACACTGTCGTTTATCAAATCACACTGAGGGGTAGATCACGATGGCGCGATCCACGCACGGGGGTAGAAGAGTATTCGGGGCGCTGACATCAGTCTTGCTCGCGGGAGCAATGGTTCTTGCGGGAACCGGTGTCGCTGTCGCGGAACAGCCAGCGTCAGAGACCGTTTCAGCGGAACGAGTCGAGGAATCTCTGCAGAACGTAGAGACGCATGATTCCGACTTGTTGGTCGCGCCGGTTTCGCCGGACGCCTATGGGGCTGATGGCTTGGGATACTCGGTTCCTATTGGTGGTGGGAGCGTTGGAGTTCCTAGCGACGCCTCGCAGGGCGTGACGTTCCAAGAAGCCGGAGGTGAAACCCTAGCCATTCAATTGCCGAATTCTGAAAAGGCTGACTCCGTGGAGTTGCTTGAGGACGGCACTTTTACATATCCAGATACGAGCAGCGCTAACGCCGTCGTGGTGACGGAGCGTGGCGTGCAGATGCTGACTGCCATCGCGAATGAGGAAGCCTCGACGAGCTACACCTACGAGCTCGACCTCGCTGAGGAGCAGAGTATCCAAGTGACTCCTAGCGGGGCAGCCATGGTGGTTGATGCTGCTGGTAATACGGTGCTGGTGTTCGGAGAGCCGTGGGCCTCGGATGCGGAGGGCAAGCCCGTCGATACCTGGTTCGAGGTAGACGGGCCGACTTTGACTCAGGTCGTGGACCACCAGGACACCGAGAACGTCGCTTACCCCGTCGTGTCTGATCCGATCTTCCTTGCACCGTGGATGGTCAAGTGCCTGGTTGGCATTGGCCTCAAGGGCCCCGACATCACGCGCATCGCACAGCTGGGTACTCCCTACTCAATCTTGGCCGCCTTCGGCCGTGGGGCCGTAGCTTGCATCTTCATGAAGTGATGTCGATGTTCAGACGCCGAAGCAGATCCGAGCTCGAAGCAGATCTCCTAGAAGTTGAGAGGCAGATCGGCGATAACCCTCTCGCATCAGAAAGAGTGGTGGCGGCTCAGAGCGTGGTGGAGCGCAACGAAGGGGAGGGTAAGGAGAAGATCTCTTCGATTCTGGCTGAGCGGGGGCTTCCCAGCCTCGAGGAACTAGGTCGAGTCCAGTTGCGAAACACGACGCGCTGGTGGCGGCTCCATCGCCAGAAGAAGCGCCTAACGCGGCAACTGGAGCGGTAACAACTATCAGCTAGCCTTCCATGAAGATCACGGAGGGCTGGCTGGCGTCTTGGACTTCGCGACTTTGCGAACCATTGATATGACCACACCGGGGTCAGTTAGTAGCTCGCGGCTCTCCGGATTGCGTATGAACTGATTCAGCATTCCTTGAGTGCTCAAGAGGCTCCGATACCAGTAGCCGCCGAAATGGTGTCGGCTAACCGGGAGAGAGATAGTAACGCCATCGACGTCCGTAATTGCAGTGCTTCCGTCTTTTGGGACGAAGCCTGGATCGTCGTACACTGCAGCGATCAGCGCTGCGTATGAGATCTGCGTTATCCATCCTGCAAGTGCGTGCCTGGAACTCTTCAAGTCTAGGTTAAGTAAGACAATCTCGGACCAATCGAACGCCGATCGCCATTCGTTCTGGACGAGGTGAACGACTCCCGGGGGTGTGAGCAGCAGAGCGTGGCGACGGGGGTCGCCGACAGCGAGGCCTTCCGCCACTTCTTCCAGCGGGCCGAATCGCTCCAATACTCCCACCTCCTAGCTATCGAAGTTCGACGGCCGTTTAACGGCTTCATGATCGGTGCCGCTGAGCTGCCGAGTGATCACAGCATGATACTCGTCTAATACGACGTGGGGCGCGACCATGCTCGTTCTCCCAATTTCCCCGGCAACCGCGCGCGGAGCCGCTTGGGCTCTCAGTTCCTAGCATCGGCAAAGGTGAAGGTGAACCAACATCGGCGCTGCCGGCCGTTGGGTGACCGTTCGCGGCGAGTTTCGTCTGCGGCGCGCGCGTCGCTACAGGGACTGTTGCTCAGGCCGAAGCTAATCGGGCTCGCCGTCACTATCTCAAAGATGGAGGGCATCGTCGGCGTGATCGTCGCGACGGCAACGAGTCGCCATGGGACGGCTGGACCGCGACCTCAACAGGAAGGGCAATCACACCGCAACTGCGAAGTCATTCGAGAGTTGCTCACTGCGATAGAGCACTTGCACCAGACGACGATGCTCATCGGTCCTCCTCGATAGTCAGGTGGTGGCGGGTGGCCCAGTAGGGGGTGCGCGCTGTGCGGTGTCCATGGCGGGTCACTGGGTGAAGTTCTCGGGCACGCGCGCGATGCCTGCGGTCTGCGGGCCGGATAGGCGCGCGTCGCTGATCTTCGTGCGGCTGGCTCCGCGTGAGGCCTCGATCATCTTGCCGTCCCCGATGTACATCCCAACGTGGGAGACCTCAGAGCCAAGCCGGCCCCAGGACTCGAAGATCAGATCGCCGGGCTGGATCTCCGAAGGAGAGACTTCGTGCGATCGCAGAGCTGCCCACTGAGCCCGCGCGGTGCGAGGGAGCCGGATACCGGCCTGCGCGTAGGCATACGTCGTGAGCCCTGAGCAGTCCTGGCCGCCTCCGGTGGGGCCGTCCCAGCCTCCCCCGCCGAAGATGTACGGCAATCCGAGAGTGGTGTTCGCGGTCTCCAGAACGGCCTTCATGTCTCCGGTCGCCTCGACGGTGGAGCCGTCGCTGGCGCCGATCGAGCACACCGCGGAACCGGGCTCGGACTCGTCGATCGTCACGTCCACACCGGACAGGGCAGACAGAATCTCGCGGGCCTGTCCCTCGTGCTTGGCGTACGCATCGGGGTACGCGCTGCGCTGAACGCGCTGCGCGGCCACGGTCGGCGGAAGCGACTCCCAACCGTTCACGTTGACCAAGCCGGGAATGTGGTATCCCTTCGGGCCGGCCCCGCCCTTCTCTTCCTTCTCAACGGTTTTCCCCTTGTAGAACACCTTCGCCGCGTAAGAGGCTCTTCGCGGTTCGTGGTGAATGACCCTGCTGTGGCGGGTATTCACGCTACGGTTCTCGCGGCGCTGGTGAGCAGGAT
>NZ_BAAAIR010000092.1:0-5064 GCF_039526165.1 Brachybacterium tyrofermentans | reverse complement strand
TCATTCGCGAGGTCTACCACCTCATCAAGGTCAACCCCCGCACCGGCGAAATCGCGAGTTGACAACTATAGGAGCGTCAACGCATTTCCCGATCGCCATCATCGGTGGCGGTCTCGGCGGCCTGACCGCAGCCCGTGTCCTGCACGCCCGAGGGATCGAGGCTGCGGTGTTCGAGCTGGAAGCCAGCCGATACGCCCGCGCTCAGGGAGGCATGCTCGACATCCACGACGACACCGGGCAGCGGGCACTCCATGCCGCCGACCTATGGGAGCAGTTCACCCCGCTCATCCATCGCGGTGGGGAAGCCATGCGCATCCTCGACCACCGTGGGACGGTGCTGCGTGACGAGGCGGACGATGGTCAGCTCATCCGCCCGGAGGTCGACCGCGGCCAGCTGCGCGACATCCTCCTCGTCTCCCTGCCCGCCCGTACTGTCCACTGGGGTCGCAAGGTCTGCGCGGTGCGCACGGTGGACGGCTTCCCCGGGCGGCACGAGGTCGAGTTCACGGACGGCGAGGCGATCACCACCGACCTGCTCATCGGCGCGGACGGCGCCTGGTCCATGGTCCGTCCGCTGATGTCCGGCGCCCGCCCCGTCTACACCGGGATCTCCTTCGTCGAGGCCGACCTGTTCGACGCCGACGAGCGACACCCCGCCGAAGCTGCGGCGATGGGCCGGGGCATGCTGTTCGCCTTCAACGGCCCGACCGGCGTGCTCGGCCACCGCGAGATCGATGACACCCTGCACGTCTATCTGGGCCTGCGCGTCTCGGAGAGCTGGATCGACACGATCGACTTCGCCGACATCGCGGCCTCCAAGACGGCTCTCCTCGCCCGGATCGACGGCTGGGACGACGCGCTGCGCGGCCTGATCGCCCACGCGGACACCCCGCTGACGCCGCGCCGCATCCACGCCCTTCCCGTCGGCCACTCCTGGGAGCGGACACCCGGCACCACGCTCCTGGGCGACGCGGCGCACATGATGTCCCCGTTCGCCGGCGAGGGCGCCAACCTCGCCATGTACGACGGCGCTCAGCTCGCCCTGGCGATCGCGGAGAACGCCGGCAGCACGGAGGAAGCCCTCGCCGCGTACGAGGCCGATCTCTTCCCGCGTTCTGCCGACTCTGCCCGCGAGTCGGCCGGGAGCCTGGACCTGCTCTTCTGTGATGACTCCCCCGGACCCTTGACCAGCACGTTCGAGGAGTTCGACCGCCAGTCCGCAGAGTCCGCACCGGTCACACGCTGAGCCGTCCAGCTGGCTATGACGGTCAGTCCGCAGTTGATCGCACCGTGCGACTGCGGGTGCTCAGGCCCGCAAGGACTCCGGCAGCAGATCCGCGTGGGCGGCGAGCAGCTCGTCGGTCATGGCGCGAGCGTCCTCGAGGGTCACCTGGGCGGCGGTCAGCGGGTCCATCGCGACGGCGTGATAGACGTTCTCGAGGTTCCCGGTCAGCGCGGCCTGCACGGCGAGGGTCTGCACGTTGACGTTGGTGCGGTTCAGTGCGGCCAGCTGCAGCGGCAGCTCGCCGACCGCGGTGGGCTGCACGCCGTTGGCGTCGACCAGGCAGGGCACCTCCACACAGGCGTCGGCCGGGAGGTTCGTGATCAGGGAACCGTTGTTGGGCACGTTGCCGTGCACCACGCTGGGCACCCCGGTGACGATCGAGTTGATGATGCTGGCGCCGTATTCGACCGACGGGGCGAGCTCGGCCTTCAGCTGCTGCAGCTGCGTGTCGATGTCGCCCTGGTCGTCGTGCGCGGAGCAGATCTCGAAGTAGTCCCAGCGCTCGGGGATGTAGGACTCGGTGAGCTCGGGGGTCCTGCGGAAGTAGGGCAGGTACTCCGAGGCGTGGTGGCTGGACTCGGTCTCGAAGTACCCGAAGGCGTTCATGAGGGTGGTGCGCACCTGCTCGTTGCCGCCCTCGTAGACGTTGGACTGCTCGGCGGCCTCGCTGTGGTCGCCGTCGTCCCCGGCGAGGTCCGCGGCGCCGCGGTCGCGCTGGTGCTTCTGCGCCATCACCTCGCGCAGCCGCGGGTAGAGGTCCTCCCGCCCGCGGGAGAACTCCAGCACCCAGGCCTGGTGGTTGATGCCGGCGCAGCGGTAGCGCACCTCGTCGTAGGGCACATCGAGGGTGCGGGCGAGCATGCGGGTGGTGCCCTGCACGCTGTGGCACAGGCCCACGGCGCGCAGGCCGCGGGCGTTGAGATAGCTGGTGGCCATAGCCATCGGGTTGGCGTAGTTGATGAAGGCGGCGTCCGGGCACACCTCGAGGGCGTCGTCGATGATCGCGTCGTAGGCGCCCACGGAGCGCAGGAAGCGGAACACCCCGCCGGGGCCGACGGTGTCACCGACGGCCTGGTCGATGCCGTACTTCCGCGGGATCATCACGTCGTGCTCGTAGGACTCCAGGCCGCCCACCTGGAAGGTGATGATGACGATGTCGGCGCCGTCCAGCGCCGCGCGGCGGTCGCCGGTCTCCTCGACGGTCGCGCCGAAACCGTGGTGAGCGATCAGCTCGCGGGTTGCGCTCGCGACCGGGCCGAGCTTCTCGGGGCGCACGTCCATCAGCGTGAGTGTCGCGTCGCGCAGGGCGGGGAAGCTGAGGATGTCGCCGATCAGACGGAACGGGAACACGAAGCCGCCGGCTCCGATGATCGTGATCTTGGGGTGGGCGAGGAAGGCGCTCTGGGTCATGGATCCACGGTAGGGAGCCAGGTGCACGGAGGTCTCGCCTGATTCTGCGATGTTCTTCCAGGATCCTTCGATCTGCGCCTACTGTGGGCCCATGCCCGCCCATTCCCTCACCGAACCCGTTGTCGAGACGATGGCGCCCGCCCTGTGGTGCCGTCGTGGCGATCCGCCCACGATGCAGTCGATGCATCGTCACAACGACGTCGAGATCAACGTGGTGCTGCGCGGCGAGCTGCGCTATGTGTTCGCGGGCCGGCCGTTCGTGGTGCGCGAGGGGCAGGTCGCCATGTTCTGGGCGGCGCAGCCTCACGGCCTGGTCGACTCCCGCGCCGGGGACGTGTGCTGGGTGCACGTCCCGGTGAGCACGGTGATGGGCTGGAACCTGCCGGAGGCGGAGCTCGGCGCGCTGCTGCAGCCCTGGCCGGTGGTCACCGATTCGGCGCTGGTGCGGGCGCGGATGGAATCGATGATCCCCTCCTGGCTCGCAGAGTACGAGACGGCAGGCGGCTCCGCGGTCGCGCTGCTGGAGATCCAGGCGATGCTGCGCAGGATCCTGCAGGCGGCACCGGCGCGGGACGGCGCAGGGGCCGACGAGGGGCCTCGCTCCCCAGGGATCCCGTGCTCCTCCGACGATCCGGATTCGCCCGGCACCCAGATCAGTCCCGTGGCCAGCGCGTTCCGTGAGGGCGGCTCCCGTCGGGTGCCGCCGGAGCGCATCGACCACATGATGGCGATGGCGCAGTTCGTGATCGAGAACTACCGCTCCGCGCTCAGTGTGGAGGACGTGGCGCGCGCCGCCCATCTGACGCCCTCGCATGCGATGACCGTCTTCCGGGACACCGTCGGCGCCACCATCGGCGAGTACCTCACGATGTGCCGCGTCGCGGAGGCGCAGCGCCTGCTGATCACCACCGCGCTGCCCACCGCCGACATCGCCGAGCGCAGTGGATTCGGGTCGCTCAGCAGCTTCTACGCCCACGTGACCGCCGCGTGCGGTATGCCGCCGCGGCAGTACCGGCAGCAGGCAGGGTAGGCGGGGCGATAAGGAGTGCACGCCGCGCTGTCGGCCCGCCCCGATGGACGTGAGCCCACGTCGTCTCGGCGTACCCGATCCATGTCGCAGATGGCAGCCGTTATGCGTCCTCCACGCCGAAGTGCTCGGCGAGGCGCTCCAGTGTGAACTCCTGGCGGAGCTTGCAGGCGCTGTTCTGGTTGGCGAACATGCCCTTGGTCCAGTAGGCCTGTTCACGGGGCACCGCGGTCTGCCAGCGCACGGGCACGACCCATTCGGCCATGTCGTCCTCCTGCTCCGTACCTGGGCCATGGGAGTAGCGGCCTGCGAGCTGGAGATCAGAGAGGAGCACCTGCTCTCCTTCGATCGTGGTCTTCGCGCGGTCGAATCTTTCCGCCTCCCCGATGACGGTTCCGATGCCGACATACCCGGATTCGGGTATATGCACGTTGACCCGCGCTCCGAGCGGAAGCGCCCGCAGTGTTCGCGAGTACCAGACGCCGCCTCCCGCAGAGATGAATCCATAGTGGCGTGCGTCTTCCCAGTTGCGGCTCCCGGACTCCTCTCCGAAAGCGACGAACCAGTCCAGACCATTCCAGTCCGCCCGCTTGCTCTTTCGTCCGCTACCGACAGCGAGCGATGGGCCCTCCTCGCGGCTGACCAGCCAGGAGCGGGCGAGATAGTGGCGATCCTCGTCCTGGAGGTAGGAGAAGAACACCGCGTTGATCGGGACGCCGAAGTCGCGCAGGTAGTTCACGATCCGCTCGGAGCTGGAATCCAGTTCTGTCGCAACCACGGTGAGTTGCAGCTCGACGTTGACCTCGTCCGGGAGCGAGTCGCCGAAAGTGTCGGCGAATGCCGCTTCGAACGGAGCCTCGAGGTGATCGTTCGCAAGATCGATGACCTCCTCTCGGGTCAAGGTGGTCACCCAGGATCCGTAGTCGAGAACCTGGGCGACGACGTCCCGCGGGCTCCTGTCCCTTTTCAGCTCCAGGACGTGCAGGTTGCCGTCGACGTCGATCGCGAGCAGATCGATGAACTTTCCGTACGGAGTGCGCACCTGTCGGCCGATGACCAGCAGCGGTGTTCCGAGCAGGGATGGGTCCTGTTCCAGGAAGTCCTCGAGGGTCGCCTCGCTGGGCAGGGTCGCAGCCGGAAGTCGACGGGGTCGATCTCCATCGATTCGCCAGAGTCCCATTTCGACGGGCATGGTGCGGTCCTTCTCTCGGTGGCAGGCGGTGGGTTCCCTCAGTGTCGTCCACCGATGGCGACGCCGCAGTTAACCTCGGGATTTCATGGGGGTGTGGTCCCGACCGGCGGACGGCTTAGAGAAAGGTGCTCCTGACCTGGAATAATACGG
>NZ_BAAAIR010000091.1:0-4522 GCF_039526165.1 Brachybacterium tyrofermentans | reverse complement strand
TGAGCAGCCGCCGCACCATCCCAGGCCTCCTCGCCTCAAGCCCCCACCGACCGGGAGTGTTGCTACGACGCTATGACACCACCGACTACTAGGTCGTGCCCTGCAACAGCTAGGGCGCCCAATTCCGTCAGCTCTTTCAAGGTGTTCGTGACGTCATGACCTCATTTTGCTGGTTCCTGTTGATGCCCTCCAAAAGGTGAAATCTATGCCTCCATCGGGGAGGTGTTCGGTGCGCCTCGATAGATTGTCAGTCTGTGCTTGGCCAGCCCACGCAGGCATGACAGCAAGCCCGGGCATCTCGCGGTGAACCTCGGTGGATCAGGTTCGGTGGCGAGCCCAAGGAGGGGCATGGAGTGCCGTTGAACGTGCTCGCGAGGCCAAGAGCTGGCTCTACAGTGAGAACCACACGCCACGAGACGAAGGAGCCGGCTGATGTCTGTGGGACGCACGGAAGCGGACGTCAACCTCGCGGACCGCACAAAGATGGCGCATCAGGTCTGCGCAGGACTGGCCGTCGTCTCCTTGCTGATCTGCATCGTCTCGCCCTTGGTCAGCAGCCAGGTGTTCCTGATCGTGCCGCTCTTCGGGCTGGCATCCATGGCTGTCGGGATCTACGGCAGGGCGTGGTGGGGGTGCGTCGCCGGGCTTCTGGAGTTGATCTCCCCGGCGGTCCTCATCTACCTCACCTACTACCTCCTGGCACACGGCGCGTGAGCGACTCGTCGTCGGCGGAGATGAAGGACGACGGAGCACAAGGCTCGAGGAAGGACCCCCATGGCGGGCGCCAGCACAGCAACGGACCCGAGCACGGTCACGGACTACTTCGCGCAGGTCCTGCGCCGCCAGCCGCTCGAGGAGGTGGCTTTCCAGCGCAGCTCGGTGTTCGTCGCGACCCCACGGGAGCGGATCGCCGAAGGCTCCCTGACCTCGGAGCACACGCAAGCGCTGTTCGACGCCCACGACAGGGAGGCCGAGCGCTCCAGGTCGGAGAAGGACAAGAACAAGGCGCCCGATGCCTCGATCTCCGTGGCGATCTCACTCGCCTCTGTCCCGGAACAGCGCGGATCCACCCAGCAGGGGATCCTGCTGCTCGCGGCCACGCTGAAACGCGACGGCACGCTGGAGCCCGACCTCGAGACCGGCACCTCCCCGTGGGTCCCGGCCGAGCGACTGATCGCTCCGGCAGTGACAGAGCGCGAGGTGATGGTTGGGGACCTCCGGAACTTCTGGGTGTTCACCCGCACCGAGCTCGCCGCCGAGGCCTCCCGCTGCGAGAGCGTCGCCGACGCGATGAAGCTCGCCGGACGACTGTTCACCAGCGTCGCGGGCAGGTCGCTCGACGACTTTGCGACGGAGCACACCGAGGCCGGTCGCATCGTCGAGCGCGAGCTCTGCTACGTCCAGGAACATGATCGGATCAATGCCGTCGGTGCACTCCTCGACGTCTACGAGGCGCTCGACCGTGAGCCGGAGCTGCCTCCGATCCTCGAGCAGATGATCACCGGGTGGGACGGCCAGCGGATCCCAGAAGAGCGGATCCACGTCGGCGACGGTCTGCTCTGGAACGCACGCCTGGCCTGCGGTTCCATGAACGACGAGAACCCGCTCACCGCCTCGCAGCGTCGGGCGGTCCACGCCTTCCTCCAGGGAGGGGAGGGCGAGGTCACCGCCGTGAGCGGCCCGCCGGGAACAGGCAAGACCACGATGCTGCAGGCGATCGTGGCGGGGATGATCACCCGTCGGGCGCTGGAGCGCGAGGACGCCCCGGTCATCGTCGGCACTTCCACCAACAATCAGGCCGTCACGAACATCATCGCCTCGTTCGCCTCCGTGACGAAGAAGGACCCAGGCATCCTGGATCTGCGCTGGCTGCCCCAGGAGCGCGACGGGGGAGCGTCCGAGGAGCCGCTGCGGTCCCTCGCCGTGTACTGCCCCGCGAAGGCGAAGCTCTCCGCCGCGAAGAAGCAGTATCTCGTCGAGCAGAAGGACCGCAGCGAGCTCTACGCGGACTACAGCAGCCCGGGCTACCTCGCCGACGCTCGCGATCATTTCCTGGCCCAGGTGCACTACTTCTTCGGCAGCATCGAGGATCCTGCTCGCGTCCAGGACTGGCTCCACGACGCGCTGACGGAGGTCGACGGATATCGACTCGCGCTGCTGGGAGCCATGAATGCCGACGGCCGCTCGGAGGACTATCTGCAGCTGTGCGCCGAGGTGGAGGAGTGCACGCATCTGCGCGAGCTCGGCGCCCTCTCAGATCTTCGCGACTGCACGAGCCTCGAGGAGCTCGACAAGGCACTCGACACGACGCTCCGGTACGCGGAGTTCTGGCTCGCCGTGCACTACTTCGAGGCGCAATGGTTGCTCGCCGAGCACTTGGACGAGAAGGAGCGGTGGAAGAACACCTGGGGCGTGGTGCGGCGCGTCTGGCCGCAGGCGGCGGCCCTCACCCCTTGCTTCGTGATGACCCTGTACCAAGTGCCCAAGTACTTCGGCCGCTACACGAAGCCGGGCGAGCCCAAAGCCTTCGACGTGGGCCGTATCGACCTGCTCATCGTCGACGAGGCCGGGCAGGTGGATACCCCGCTCGGCCTGCCGGCGATCGCGCTCGCCCAGCGCGCGCTCGTCGTGGGGGATGACAAGCAGCTGGCACCGGTGTGGGCCCTCGACGAGGAGACCGACCGGGAGATTGCCGAGGGCGCCGGCACCGAGGCGGGGGAGTGGGCGGACGATCTGCGCGAGCGCGGAGTGACCGCCTCCGCGCCCTCGAGCCTGATGCGGGCCGCGAGCCACGCCTCACGGTGGAGCTTCGGCGACCGCGATCCCGGCCTCCTGCTGCGCGAGCACTTCCGCTGCCATCCCGACATCATCGGCTTCAGCAACGAATTGCTCTATGGCGGGCTGCTCGAGCCCAGGCGTCCTGCGGAGAAGTCGTTGCTCCACGGCACGCGTCCGGCGTTCGAATGGATCGACGTCGCCGACTCGGAGGACTCCCGCCGGGGATCCAGCCGCGTCAACGAGCCGGAGGCGAAGGCGATCGCCGCCTGGATCGTCGAGAACTTCGCGAGCTTCTACGACCTCTACCACCACCAACAGAATGAGCCTGCCAAGAAGGTTAGCGAGGCGGAGCTCATCGGCGTCGTCACGCCCTTCCGTGCACAGGCCGATGTCATCACTGAGGAGATCAGGAAGGCCGCCCGCGCCGCACACCCTGACGCGGACCTCCCGACGAACCTCGCCACGAAGATCACGGTCGGTACAGCGCACCGACTGCAGGGGGCCGAGCGCCCGATCATCCTGTTCTCCGCCGTGTACGGCAACAACAGCGCGCAGGCCGGCTTCATCGACAAGAACCCCGAGTTGATGAACGTCGCCGTCTCCCGGGCCAAGGACCTGCTTGTCGTCTTCGCGTCACCGATCCGCTGGGACAACGGCAAGATCTTCGGCGTGATGTCCCGCTATGCGCAGCGGGCGGCGAGGGCGGTGAGAACCGAGACTGCCGAGGCGGAGGGGCCCGCAGCGTTCAAGGATCCGACTGACGGCGAGGTGTCGAGCATCGCCGTCCCGGATCCCGAGCGGCCCGATTTGCTCCCCGATCCTGCATCCACTTCAGCACCCGAGGCGACCCGCCCAGCTGCACCGGCCCACACCTCCGCGACCGCAGCGGCACAGCAGGGCGCGCTGTCCACGGTGCTCGGCAGGTGGCGCGAGGCGGGAGAGCTCCGTGGGGACGACGCCGACCTGAGCACCCCGGCCCTCAATCTGCGCCTCGCCGACGCAGGCGTGCTCGACGGCAAACCGGGGGAGTGGGAGCCGACGCGGCTCGCCGCGGTGCTGGGCGTGCTGGAGGTCGAGCGCAGCACATATGTCTCTTTGGAGTACACGCCGCAGATGCAGGAGCTGCTGCTGGGGCTGTACCGGGACGGCCGGCTCTGACGTCAGCGCGAAAATATGGGGGACGGCTCGAGGGGATGGGTCAGCTCTGGTCCCAGAGATCCACCTGGACCACTCGGCCAGGATCCAGGGTTCGCAGTCGGTCCAGCACGATCATCTTGCTCTCCAGCGCTGTGGCTGTACGAATCCCGCGAGGGTGCTCGGTCGAGCGTGCCACGGGCACGTGTTGGGAGCTGAAGTAGTGCTCGCGCAGAGTCTCGAGCCATTGGACGAAAACGCTGGCAGGTCCTAGATGTATGAGGTCATGACGTTGTCGACACGTTCGTGGACTCGGGTGGCCGGGGGCTGATCAGCGCAGGCGGTGTGTGGCCGATGGTAGTTGTAATGGTGGACCCAGATGTTGATCGCTTCGCGCCGTTCGTCTTCGGAGTAGAAGGCGTGGGCGTAGAGGCATTCCTCGGCAAGGATCCGCTGGTAGCGCTCGACTTTCCCGTTGTGCCGCGGGGTGTAAGGGCGGGTCCGCTGATGCCGTGAAGCATGCGCGTTCACAGTGCGAACGAAGGTCTTCGCGCGGTAGTTGGAGCCGTTGTCGGTGACCACCCGGACTAGGCGAGTGATGCCGTGAGCA
>NZ_BAAAIR010000090.1:0-4482 GCF_039526165.1 Brachybacterium tyrofermentans | reverse complement strand
CGTCCTCGTCAGAGACGATCACGGGGCCACCGCGCTACACCACTATGCGGGACTCAACTTCCGGGTGTCTGCGATCCGTGACAGCTCTGACAACACTTTGTCGTCACTCACACCGCCGAGGACGAAGCGTTGCGTCGCTGCTTCCCACAGCGCCCGCGCGCCGGCCGCGCCGTAGCGCAGCTCCGCTTGCGCGAGGGACTGGAACGCGGCCGTGGTCTGGACACCGAGGCCGCCGCCCTCGCTCATCATCCGAGGCAGCACGGGCAGCGTGCCGATGTTCCCGATCTCATCGAGACTCAGGTGCAACGGCGGTTCGATCCGCCCGCCCGGTGAACTGTTCGCCTGCACCACCGCGCGACGCCACACCGCATCCACGAGCGTCAGCACCAGACCCGAGGCGTTGCCGTTCTCCTGGGCGATGACGTAGATGGTCCCGGAACGGCGCAGGAAGTCGTCTACGTCCATCTGCTCACCGTCCGGGCCGAACGTGTCACGGATACGAGGGTCCACCAGCGCCGTCCCGATGTTCGCCGCTGGAGCCCACATATTCGCGCGAGTCTCCAGGTCGTCCATCTTCACCACGGACTCCAGCATCGCCGCCAGATCCTCCGCGCCTGGCTGCTCGCGCAGGATGTTCAGCGCGTCCTCTGCGAACTTCGGATCGAAGCACCACTTCTGAAAATCGGTCATCGTCACCGCGGAGTCCACGGCCGCCGCGTGGAGCAGCGGCGTGAACACGCGCTTGGTGACGTTTTCCCAGAAGTCTCCGTTTTGCACGCCGCTGGAGCCGCCGGCCGCGAGCACCTTCGCGCGCGACAGCGCTTCGGTCACGTCCTCACACCCGGCCCACAGCGACCAGCGCACCGACCCCGGCAGGCCCGCCTCAGCGCCCACACCCTCGGGGTCACAGATCAGCATGGGGCCACCCAGCTTCTCCCGGTGCTCCCACGTCAGCTTCACGATCTCCGTCTTGGTGGAGGTCGAAAGCATCGCCCCCGGTGCCTCGATCGCGCGCGGAGCGATCACGTTCTGCGTCTTACCCACCCGCGACGGTGCGAGCAGCATCGTCGGGGTCTCGAAGCTCGTATAGACCTTCCGGCCCTGCGCCCGACCGTCCCAGAACGCATAATCCGTCACGCGCGGCCGCCGGCCCTCCGGCACGAAGTCAGGCCGAATCTGCTTACGCCGACGCATGATCGAGGACGCCCCATACTCGCGTTCGACCTGCCGACGCTCCGGCAGCCCCCGCTCCTTCTGTATCTCCAGCCGTGCCCGCTCCCGCTGACCACGAACCGACCGATACACCGCCACAACCACTGCCACGAGCACCGCCAGCAGCACGGCGAACACCAGCCACACACCGGCCGTGGAGCCCACCCCGAGCGCGGCGCCAGCCTCACCCGGTGCCTTCGCCGCCGCTAACAGCTCTGCCGGGCCGGCCCCGTAGGACCGACCCGACACCTGCGCCACGATCCACCCCGACGCCCAGAACAGCGCCGGCGGAACCATGAGCACCAGCAGCACGTACGGCAGGAACGATTCGAGCCCGCCGGCCCGCCGCCGCATTTCCTCACGAGTGTCACGCCGCGCCATGGCCAACCATCTTTTCGTCGGTATCGAAGATCGCCGCTTCCCGCGCGGTCCGGGTGACCTGCACCAGACTCATCCGCTGCCCGATCCGCCAGAGCGACTGCCCCTGGCGCAGCTTCGTCAGCAGATCCGAGGCCGTATCGGTCAGATCCAGCATTTCCTGTGCCGCCGCGACCGCGTTGCCCGACTGCCGGAAGGAGATCACCGTGGAGGAGTCGTTGACGAGGTTCGCGGCCATGGCGCGAGAGGCCTCGCCGCCGTCGCCGGCGGTCTGGAGATCCCCGAAGCCGTGCATCACGAGCACGTTGGAGATCCCCCAGTTCCGGGCGACCTTCCAGTGCTCCTGCATCCGGCGCAGCAGCGGGGGACGCGCGAAAACTCGCCACCCCTCGTCGTAGATCATGAAGCGCCGTGAGTCGGTGCCGTCCATCAGCGCCGACTCCATCCACGACGAGGTGCACGTCATCACCACGTCCAGCAGCTCACTGCCCCGCAGCCGCGACACATCCACCGACACCATCGGGTCGGTGGGATCGAACTGCACCCCCTGGGAACGTCCATCGAGGACACCACCGAGAGCGCCGGTCGTCAGGCGTGCCAGCGCGTGCCCCACTTCCCGAGAATGCGCCTTGACCTCAGCCAGCCGGCCGAAGCCCTCCGGCACCCGGTCATCGCTGTTCTTGGCCGGGTTGAACAGCTCATGGACCACATCACCCAGCGTCGGCTCCTCCTGCTCGCGCCGCTCCACCTGCTCCAGCCCGTACGCCAGAGCGCTGCGCTCCATCGCGCCCAGCTCGCGATTCAGCAGCCGCTCCGCGATCGCTTCGAGCAGCATCGCGCGGCGGTTCCGGGAGGTCATCACCCACTCCTCCTCGCTGACGTTCGCGGGACGAGGGATCGGGTTGGCCAGCGGATTGATCCGCGCCGGCATCCCCGGCCCCAGCTCGAACGCGGACCCGCCGATCGCACGGCAGGGACCCGTCCACTCGCCCTTCACGTCGGCCGGCACGTACGACCGGTATCCAAATGCAGCCCCCCGCGAGGTCAGCACCTTAATCAGCGTGGACTTCCCCTCGCCCACCTTGCCGCTGACGATGATGTTCGGATCAGAGATCAGCCCCAGCGCGTACAGGTCAAACGGCCCATACACGAACGCGGACCCACCCAGCAGGTTCCGCCCCACCATCGTCCCCTTCGTCCCCAGGCCCGGATCAGCGAGGAACGGATACGTCATCCCCAAAATCCCCGAATCCGCACGATGCGTGGGAGCCACGAACGACTGCGGCGTCCACAGCGACGAGGGACCGTCCTCACCGGCCTTGGGGAGATAGTCGCGGGACTTCCACGCCGCCCGCTCCAGCGCGGCCGTCTGCGCCCGCTGCGCGGCTTCTTGCTTGTACGCATCGGTGATCAGGCCCCGCTCTGCCTTGCGCAGCTCGCGCTTCTCCTGCCGGCTCAGCTCACCGAAACGGTTGCGCATCACCCGGCGTCGTGATCGTTCCTCCACCATCACAGTCCCCTTCCAAACGGCAGCGCCGCAGCGATGAACGCCGATGCCTGCTCTCCACCGATGATCCGCAGCTCGCACCCCGACCGGGACGCCGCGGTGCGAACCTGCTCCGTCGCCACCCGCAGCTCATCGAGCGTGTTGCCCGAGACGCTGACCATACCCGCGAAGTTCAACGCGCCGTGCCCCGACTCCAGCGCCGACTCCTCCTGTGCCAGCGCCGAGCGCTCCCGCTTGCGCTCCACACTGTCCACCGCCCCAGACTTGTTCTCCCACTGCCGAGAGGTCTCCGCCGAGGTCGAGGCACGCCGCGCCTGCGACATGGCCTTGCGCGTCGGGATCGGTTCACAGATCAACGCGAACGTGTGCCGCACCTGAGCGACCACGAGGTGCTGGAGGAACCCTGCCGTGGTGGGCTTGCGCGGCCACTCCACGACCAGCAGCACCCGCTGATAGCCGGCCTCCGTGCGGAAGTACGTAAACGACTCATCCAGCGCCATCGGCCCCGCGCCGGCCAGAGACCGGCCCACCTCGGGATGCGACTCGAGTTCTGGCTGTGCATCGGGGTCATATGCCGTCCGCGCCAGCACCGCCACATCATCGGAGCCGGCCCACGAGTTGAACCGCAGCGCTGCCTCGGTGAACTGCCCGCGCACGAACTCCATCCGTGTGCGCAGCACCTCAGCGCCTCCGGCGACACCACCGCCGGCCTCACGGATCAGTGCCGCGACCCCGTGGGACTTCATGTTCAGCGTGATCGTCACGAACGCTTCATGCCGGATCGAGTCGGTGCGCGAAACGCTGATGTAGTCCCTGTACGCCTCATATGCGGCCGGGGACATGTCCGGGTTCCCCTGCTCCTGGAACCAGTTGTTGATCTCCTCGCCACCGTCGCTGACCGCGCGCAGCACCACACCCACACGACTCACGCCGTTGGAAGTGTCCGCGCAGAAGCTCGACAGCAGCGACCCCCACCCGCCGGCCACCACGTCTTGCTGAGTGCCTTCGGCCAGCGCGAATGAATCCAGCGGCTCCACCCGCGCGATCGCCGTCAGAGTCCGGCTCCGAGGATCATGCAGCAGCCCCGCACCGGTCTTGTCGTCGACCAGTACCCGCAGCCGTGCCGCATCACCGGGCAGCCCCAGCGTGCCCGCCGGACGCGGCGCCAGCGGCCGCACCCGGTACTTCGTCTGCCCACGCGCCATGCGCGTGAACCACTGCCCCAGCAGCGGTGCCCACAGGATCATCGGACGCCCCGTAAACCACGTCGGCACCAACGCCACAGACACCACCAGGAGAGTTCTGAATCGGCCCGGGTTCTCTGCCGCTACTTTGTGGGTGCGGGCTCTCGGGTGAGGGCCTCGTAGTGGAGCGTCTCGAACTCT
>NZ_BAAAIR010000089.1:0-3134 GCF_039526165.1 Brachybacterium tyrofermentans | reverse complement strand
CTATTCTTCCAGGTCAGGAGCACCTTCACCCATCACGACCCACCCCTCGGACACCTCAACGATGAAAGCCCGAGGCTAGGTCAGGCGGGAGAACCCGTCCTCAATTCAGGGGACGTCCGTGTAGCCCTGACCTCGCCCTGCTTACGTTCCCGCGGCCTCGCGAGGACCTTCTCGTTTCCTCGGCCGTGGGTCCGTCAGCCGCCGTCGGGACTCTTGCCGATCTTCTCGACGTCCAGGAGCATCTGGTCTGGGCAAGGAGCCGTCATCTTCGCTGGTGATTGGCGCTTCTCGCCGTCAGGGGTGATGTAGCGAATCGGGTTCAGCCCGATCCAGTTCAGCCTCCATGTCACCGTCCTTACGTAGTACGCGAAGCCATGCCCGCCGGCGAGCTCGCGGCCGATTCGGGGCGCGAACCACTTCTGCTCCTGCCGCCAGGATTGGAGCAACTCGAGCACCCAGATTGGGAGGCGGGCGGGACGGAGCGCCAGCGCTCTGAAGCGGTCCTCCAGTGCCGGCTCGCCGTGCTTGCGGAGACCCCTGACGCATTCAGGGTGTGCAGCCCACGCGATGTGGACCTCCACAGCGCCGCGGGCGAAGCCGACGACCTGAGCTATGGCTCGCTACCTCTCAACGATGGTCGGCGGCGCATCACGGTCGTCCTTGGAGCGTGCCGCCTTCTGGGAGACGGATTACTTAGCCACTCCTCAGCGCGCACTCCAGGGCCGGTTCCTCCATCCCTTACGCGGTGACTACAGCGTCAGGACCCGCAACAAATAGGGCGCGCAAACTACCCTAGACCGATCGCGCCGGACACCCCATGCTCCGTACACTGCTTCGAGGAGTCTTGGCGGATGGACGTTAGGCGACATGCCGCAAAATCTGCGCTAGGCTTAAACGGGCGCGTTCGAGAGTCTGAAGTCGACCTCGCAGTATCACGTGGGGGTGTGGCAGCCAGGTCTTCACTATCTACGACACGAGTCCACCACGAAAGAGAATTCAGTGCACATGATTGCCGAAACGTGCATTATCTAGTTTTGCGGTCGGCGCGAATGGTCAGCGAATGCAATGATTGAAGGGTAGCCGATGTCGCACATAACATTCAATAATTTGGAGCTGAACCATAAATCGATCTCGGTCCGTGCTGAGTATCAAGATTCGGTCGATCTGTGGTTTGAATTTGACCGAGATGTCAACGTCTCTAGTACGCAAGTTGCTCTCGCTATGGCTACTCTCGCCGGTGTCGAGTACGACTCAATCACCTTTGACTTCGAAGTCGATAATACAGCTGTAGAAAGCATTAGGGCAGCAACGGGTGCTAGCATCGAAGCCGTACCCTCCGAACAGCCTCGGCCTATTACATCCTCGACAGGCAATCTTCTCAGCTTCAGCGGCGGCTTCGATTCCCTGTGTGCATGGCGACTGATGCCCGAAGAGACGCACCTTGTCTCGATGGACTTCGGCGGATGGTTCGCTCGGGAAGCTGACTTTTTCAAGCAATTCGATACCTTAATTATCCGAACCAATGCGCGGTCAGAACCTTCGCATCGAACATCGTTGGCGCGGAACCACTGGACCTTTATGGCTATCGGCGCAATCCTAAGTGCTGGATATTTTAATTCGCGCTTCCATAGCTTTGGGCAGATCCTCGGTGAATCGCTTTCGCGGACCCCCAAACGAGTTCCCACACCTACAGTTCTCGCGGAACTCGGATACGTCGACGCAGGCTACGCACGCGGATTGACGGAAGTGGGCACCGCTTCGGTCATCCTCCAATCAGATCCGTGGCATGTCCACAACTCGCTAAAGTCACTATCTGGTCCAGCTGATCGTAAGATCTTCCGCAAGATCGCTCTAAGTACGCTCGTGGGTACGAAACTTGGCATATCCGTGGATATTCCGGCATCCGATCCAAGCAAATCACCGAATATCCGTATGGGCGATGACTATGCATCGAGCCTGGCCGCCCTATATTGCATATCCCAAGGCGCCGAGAATGCCATAAGTGAACTTTTTGAGTATATTCCTTCTAGTGCACGGGATCTGGCATCTGAATGCAGCATGGATTTCATGGGGAAGGTTAACTGGGACGCCTACGCAAGCTTTCCGCGAGAATTGCGTGAGGGCCTTTGGGAAAATCTCTATAAATTTGGCTTTGAGCCGTACTCTGAACGTGATTGGGAAGAGATTCGACAGGTTCGGGCATACCTGGCCGAAGCCCATAAGATTGCACACGAAAAGCGTTGAGGATCGTTCAACAATATCCGGTCTCTTATGGTGTCGACCTTTCTGGAATTGGGAAGGACTTGATCATCCGACTCAGCGGCCCTCGCGGCTTGATTTCCAGACCCCGCCACGCGCGCCGCCGCCGCCCGAGTCGGCAGATCCCGCCGTTTAACTTGAGACTCGGCCCCCGAACAGCGGTCACATAAATCATGTTTTATCCACGTCGAGTGGATAGTCCTGAGTTGCACAGTTTTAGTGTGTCAGTGCGTTGAGCACGTGTCGGGCGTCGTCGGTGAGGTCGGGCTTGGCGGTGATCTGCTGGCCGGCGAGGCTGATGGTGACGTCTTGCAGTGGGCGCAAGGTGCGGATGATCTTGCGGATGCTGAACCCGGTCTTGTCCTGGAGGAAACGGGCGATCGCGAGCGCGGTGAATGCGATGGTGAGGTGGGCTTCGATCGCGTCTCGATGCCGGTGGAACATGGGTCTGGCCTGTAGGTCTGTCTTACTCATCCGGAATGACTGCTCGACGTGCCAGAGCTCGTGGTAGCTGGAGAGCACCTCTGTCGGAGCCATGATGTTGGCGGGGATGTTGGTGACGTAGCCCTTCAACCCCACCAGGCGGCGTGCTCGCTCCAGCGATGCGGTGTCCAGCGCTCGGCCCGCCGCGGTGGTCTTCACGAATCGGGTGCCCTTCACTGCGGCGTCGCCAGCGATTACGGCTCGTGCCTTGTTCTCTTGCTGCGTGAGCGTGTAGTTGTCGTGAACCGCGCGTTTGCGGGAGTAGGCCCAGACCGCGCGCCAGTGCCCGGGATGCGCCTCGGGGTCCCAGATCGGTTCCCGCCGGCGCCGCTTCGCTTCGGTCTTCGTGTTGCCATGGCGCGGAGTGGTCGTGTCGATCAGCTGCCCGTCCT
>NZ_BAAAIR010000088.1:0-2599 GCF_039526165.1 Brachybacterium tyrofermentans | reverse complement strand
GAGGAATGATCAGAACCTGTGGATGGCTCTCGGCGAGGTGGCGTGCAAGGGACGCACCTTCCCGAGGATGATCTGCAAGGAACGAAGACTCTGATCAAGGACCGGCGTTGGAGCGCTGGTTCGGGAAGGTACGCCCTATGCTCAAGATAGTCCCCGACAACGATGACGCCAACCACGACGACGGCGCGGCGGACGGATCGTCGCTGCTGGATGCGATCGTGCGCGACGGTGCCCGGCAGATGCTCGCAGCCGCGTTGCAGGCCGAGGTCGCCTCCTACGTCGATGCCCACGCCGACGAGGTCGACGAGAACGGTCACCGGCTGGTGGTGCGCAATGGCTATCACGATGCCCGGGAGGTGACCACGGCGGCCGGCGCGGTGCCGGTGACCGCGCCGCGGGTCAACGACAGACGCGTCGACGAGACCACCGGGCAGCGCAAACGGTTCGCCTCGGCGATCCTGCCTGCTTGGGCACGCAAGTCCCCACAGGTCGCTGAGGTGCTGCCGCTGCTGTACCTGCACGGGCTCTCCAGCAGCGACTTCGCGCCGGCGCTGGAGCAGTTCCTCGGCTCGGCTGCCGGGCTCTCGCCAGCAACGATCACCCGGCTGACCGGCCAGTGGCAGGGCGAGGCGGTCGCGTTCAACACCCGGTCGCTGGCCGACACCGACTACGTCTACGTCTGGGTCGACGGGATCCACCTCAAGGTCCGCCTGAACCAGGACAAGATCTGCCTGCTGGTGATGATCGGCGTCCGCGCCGACGGCACCAAGGAGCTGATCGCCCTCGATGACGGCCACCGCGAGTCCGCCGAGTCATGGGCCGACCTGCTGCGCGACTGCAAACGCCGCGGGATGGCCGCCCCGGTCCTCGCGATCGGCGACGGGGCGCTGGGGTTCTGGTCCGCCGTCCGCGACGTCTTCCCGGCCACCCGGGAACAGCGCTGCTGGTTCCACAAGATCGCCAACGTGCTCAACGCGCTGCCCAAGTCCGCCCAGCCGGGCGCGAAGAAGGCGTTGGCCGAGATCTGGCAGGCCGAAGACCGCGCCCACGCCGAAGCCGCCGCGGCAACCTTCGCCGACGAGTACGGCGTCAAGTGGCCCAAGGCGGTCGCGAAGATCGCCGACGATCTCGATGTGCTGCTGGAATTCTACGACTACCCCGCCGAGCACTGGGTCCACCTGCGCACCACGAACCCGATCGAGTCGACCTTCGCCACCGTCCGGTTGCGCCAGCGCGTCACCAAGGGCCCCGGTTCCCGGGCTGCCGGGATCGCGATGGCGTTCAAGCTGATCGAGTCCGCCCAGACCCGCTGGCGGGCCGTGAACGCACCCCACCTGGTCGCCCTCGTCCGCGCTGGCGCGGCCTTCGAGAAAGGCCGCCTCGTCGAACGCCCCGACGACCAGACCGACCACGAATCAGGAGAGCAACAACATGCCGCCTGAGACGTGGACGAACACGTGTGCCGGCACGTCCACCGCAGCCCGGGCCGCCCTTCGCGAATGGGAGGGCGTGTTCGATGCTGCGGATGCTGGTGTTGCACCACTACATCCGAACGGTGCGATCCGGCCATCGGACGAGGCGCGCCATCCCCACGCGGACCAGGCGGAAGCTCGACACCATCGTGATCAGCTCGCCACTGGAGTACTCAGCGTAGAGGCTTCGGATGGAAGTCCGGCCCGGCCGGCAACTTCGACCCACTACGTGGAGAATGCTACGGTCGAGTTTTTTCCCGAGGGTTCCGTTAGATCCCGCAGAGAGGTAGTGCACGCAATGGAGCGTTCAACACGCAATGACGAAGCCGCAGGACCGAACGAGGCAACGGGCGCGCACTACTCGCCTTCTCGGCGATCGCTTTTTGTTGCCGCATCGGTCGCTGGAGTTTCGATGACCGCGCCCGCCGTTGCCCGAGCTGAGGGCTCCGACCCTCTGGCAGACACCTCTTCGCTGACCGACGAAGAGGTGGCTGTCGTGAACAACACTGCTGCTGGACTCGCGGACGTGGAGACCAACGGCGGAATTAGGTTGGAGGACGGAACCTTCCAAGCTTTCGACTTCGACATGCTGTTCGAGGCGCTAGATGGTGGCCACACGAACCAGACCGCGCTGGTCGCAGCCGCCACTTCCAGGAGTCCCGCAGCTGTCACTCCGCAATGGGACAACTCTCATTTCGGCAAGTGTCTCGCAAAGAAGATCGGCATCGCGGACATCAAAGCAATTATCAAAGCGTTTGCCGAACCTAAGGTGCGAAAGGCACTGAAGAGCAAGCAATGGAAGAAGGCTTCGTCCATCGCTTTCAATATCCTCAAGAAGACGTCTCCTAAGATCGCGAAATTCCTCATCAAGAAGGCCGCGCACTCCGTCCTTCCGGGTGGCGTAGTCGGCGTGCTCGCTCTGGCGGCCGGGCAGTGCGCTCTCGGGGAGATCTAGTCTTGGCGAGGAGCTCTGACCCGGGTCGGCCCGAGCGACACGACTCGCCCGTTCGCAACAGGAGTCGTCGTGCCTCCGGAAGGTTCATCGGCTGGATCGCTGTGGTCGCCGTGGTGGTGATCATCGGATTTCCTACTGCCCTACTCTTCGGCGCAGGCGACGCCGTTTTCGG
>NZ_BAAAIR010000087.1:0-2584 GCF_039526165.1 Brachybacterium tyrofermentans | reverse complement strand
GCCCTATTCTTCCAGGTCAGGAGCACCTTCACCCATCACGACCCACCCCTCGGACACCTCAACGATGAAAGCCCGAGGCTAGGCAGCGAACAGTAACGACATGAGGGGGCTGGCCGCCAGACGGCAGCACCCGCACCACAAACGGTCGTTGAGAGCACGCCCAGCGGTCACCTGCACGGACACCCATCAGCGCAGGTGACCACGTGCCATATATGAGCGTCATAATGATCTGTGCCAGAACTCAACCAGAGCCGGCAGTTGTGACACAGGAGGAACGGCAGCGATGACCCTCTATGGCTACGCGCGCGTATCCACCGAAGACCAATCCCTCCAACGGCAGCTCGACGCTCTACGCGAGCGCGGTGTGGACTTGGAGCACATCCACACCGAGAAGGCATCCGGCGCATCCGAGCGCCGGCCGGTCCTGGACCATCTACTGACCGAGGTGCTCACCGCCGGCGACACTCTGGTCATCACCGATCTGGACCGACTCTCCCGGCGCACCGCGCGCATCATCCTGACTCTGGACGATCTAGCCGCCCGCAGCGTCACCGTGGAGTCCCTGTACGAGAACGTGGACACCAGCACAGCCGACGGCCTATTCAGCGTGACCATCCTCGGTGCGCTGGCTCAGCGGGAGCGCGACCGCATCGCAGAGCGCACGCGAGCTGGCCTAGAAGCAGCCCGCGCGCGGGGCCGGCACCCCGGCCGACCAGTCGCCATCACTCCCGAGCAGTACGACACCGTTCTCATGCTCCGAAACCTGGGAAAGTCCTACCGAGAGACGGCAGCCGCGACCGGGCTCTCCGCGAGCACCGTCGCCCGAATCGCCCGCGACGAGACCCCCGGTCACGACTCCTACCGCAAGCGCGCGGAGCAGCAGTCCACTCTCCGGCCGTAGAGCCAGGGCGGCACCGGCCCCCGCGCGTCAGGCAGCCGGCCTACAGTTCCCAAGTGACTCTCAACGGCATTCCCATGGGCGGAACTCTCACTGAAATAGGCGGACTCGCAGTCGTGCCCCCGCTCGTGCGAACACCTCGCGGATGGATCGAGCAGACACCGGATCGGTGTGGCAGCTGTAGCGGCACCCGGTTCCTCATCGGATGGGCAGCATGCTCGTGCCGGCGAGACACCCTCTCGCACGGTCACCGCACCTGGGAATGCCGCGCCTGTGGACAGCACGAGCGCGTCGGTTGCCGTGACGACCAGGCAAATCGCGGACCAATGGAGGAATACGGCTGCACCCGCCGTATCAGTAGTTCAGTACCTCAGTAGTTCAGTACCTCAGTAGGTCAGTGCACCCAGGACCGTGGCCACTTCTCGGAACGATGACAGGTGGGCGCGTGCTTGCCGTACCCGACAAGGGCGTCCCCGACTGAAATCTCCGGCCGCCGGTCCCGTGGTCGGTCCGGGGTCTGTGGTCCAGGGAGGAGAGGTCGAGGGGATCTTCCATCATTACTGCATTCAGTACATCCGTACCTCCGTATATCAGTAGTTCCTCAGTGGCCTACGGGCGTGGGATTGGTGTCGTGATGGCCGCGCTTGTCTGAGCATGAGAACAACGCGCCTAGTACCGATCGCGGCCGCCGTCCTACTCATGGCCGGCTGCGCTGACGAACCTCAAGCCACTTTCGAGACTCCGCCTCCGAGCGAGGCTGAGACCTCCGCCGCCGAGGAGCCGGCCGAGGAGGAAGCCACCGACGAGGAAGCCACCGAGCAGTCGTGGGACGTAGCGCCCAGCGAGGAGGCCCCGCTGGTCCCGGGCGACGAGGGGCCGGCGGCAGCCGAGGAGGGAGACGCCGAGGCGGCAGGCGAAGCCGGCGCGGATGCCATCACCGCGTTTTTCGACACGAAGGACGCCGAGGAGTGGTGGCCGCAGTTCTCCACCCACCTCACGCCGGCAGCGCAGGAGGTGTGGCAGTACACCGATCCGGGCCGCGTGCCCAGCGGGAAGGTGGAGGGGATCGTGGAGCTTGGTGCGGTCAGCGCCACCGATGCTGAGGTGACGGTGCCGTCCTCGATCGGGGACTTCCACCTGGTACTCGTGCGCGAGACCGGGGACGACCCGTGGAAGGTGTCAGCGATCGAACCTCCCGAGGAGGCGCAGGAGGGATGAAGAAGAAGCTCATCGCCGGCGGGCTCACGGTCGGTTGCCTCGCACCTTTGGCGCTGGTGGCCGGCGCGGGAGTCATTGGCGTCGGCATCTTTGCCGGCAGCTCGGGGAGCAACGACGCGATCTGTGCCGGCCAGTCGCTCTCCGTCAGCGTCGAGGGAGACATGCCGGCCCCGGTCGGAGACTTCACCCCGGCGGCGATGGAACAGGCAGCGATCATCGTCAAGGTGGGGGAGGCCGAGGGTATTTCCTCCGGTGGGCAGCTTGTCGCCCTTATGACGGCGATGCAGGAATCTCGCCTAGGAGATCACCCCAGCACCTTTTCCCCGGACGAGAACGGGGACGCGGGAGTGTTCCAGCAGCGGCAGCTCCCCGGTTGGTACGGGACGCTAGAGGAAGTCAAGAACACGTCTTACGCGGCTCTTCCCGGTTCGTGGTGATGGGGAGCGTCGCGTCGTTGACGTAGAACGG
>NZ_BAAAIR010000086.1:0-2371 GCF_039526165.1 Brachybacterium tyrofermentans | reverse complement strand
CTGACCAACTACATCGCCAGATCCCTGCTCGAGACCGGCGGGTTCAGACCCCGACTACACCCTGGATTCGGATGAGCCGGATTTCGCCGGTGTGCCGGCCGTCGCGGGTCAGCTGACGGCGTGAGGCGATGACCCGTTCTCGGACCGGGCGCGGCCCTCGCCGCCACGCGATTCTATGGCCTGCCCAGCCTCTGACCGATGTCTCGACTCATCCGTCCCGGTGGACCTAGGGAGTCGAGCCCTAGGTCCACCCGAGATGGATAAGACATCGCTCAGGCTCTCACGGCGTCGCGCTACCTTGGGGACTTAGGCCCAGTCCTTGTGCGGCGACGTGCCGCCGATACCGGCGTTGAACGTATTCGTCGGATCGAGCTCCTTGAAGTGCTCTTCCATGGACTCCGGCAGCTTGTAGATGCGACCGTAGTTGTGCTCGGCGGGCAGCTTCGCGCCGCGCTCCTCCAGCAGGTGCTGGATGCGGTCGTGCAGCGCCTCGGGATCCACGCCCTGCTTGGCGACATAGTCCTGGTGCATCACATGGCAGAAGAAGTGCCCGTAATACGCCTTGACCTCAAGCTGGTCGTCGATCTCCTCCGGCAGCACCTCGAGCCAGTTCCAATCGTCGCGACGCAGGGCCACATCGATGGGGATGAGCCCTGCGATGTGCCGGCGCTTCAACGCGGCGTAGCGAGTGGCGGCACTGGCCGCGCCGAACCGGTTGAGCGACGCGCTCTTTTCTTCATCAGACGTGCAGATGAAGAACTCACCAGTGTGCTCGGGCTCTGCGAAGAACTCCTTGAGCATCTTCTCGCTCGCGACCTTCTGCGACTCGCTGACGGTGAGCAGCAGGTGATGCTCGAAACGGTTGCGGTACTCCATCATGCGCTTGGGCAGCTGGTTGGGCAGCACGCTGAACATGGCTTGCGATACCGTGTCGGCGAAGGTCGGACCAATGCCGGGAATCTTCGAGAACAAGCCGTTGGCCCACGTCTTGAACGAGAACATGCGCGTCTGCAGCGCTGGACTCATGAACTTCAGGAAGACGAAGGTGTCTTTGCCGTACTTCTCGGCCAAGTCGAAGGCACTGCGGCCCATGTACTCACCAGAGATAGGCAGCGGCATGTCGGCTTCGAGGAACAACCGACGGATCTCTTCGAGCTCGTGCGTGTTGTTCGTGCCGATGTAAAACACGGTCGGGTGCACTTCGCGAGGGAAGGTGCGGGTGCGCACCGCGAACACCATCAGCTTGCCGGCCGAGCCGGAAGCCTCGAACAGGTACTCGGGGTTCGCATTGTAGCGAGCAGGCGAAGGCACGATCTTGCGCAAGTGCTCGGCGTACTCGGTCTCGTTCGAGTCTTCGGGAGCTGGGGTGACATCCTCGGGAGACCACTCGCCGCGCTGTAGACGGTCGAGTGCGACCTCAGGGTCGTCTCCGAGCGAGATGCCCAGGTGATTGACCAGCTCGACCTTGCCGTCGTCGTTGACGCGGGCGAAGATCGCTTCGCGCGTGAATGCCGGACCCTTGCGAATCTGGCTGCCGCCCGAGTTGTTCGCGATGCCGCCGATGACCGAGGCGCCGATTGATGTCGACCCGATCACCGAGTGCGGCTCGCGCTGGTGCTTGGCGAGCGCGTCGGTCAGGTGTGTCAGCGGGGTGCCCGCGAGCGAGATCGCCTCGCGCGCGTCGTTGATGAGGTGCACCTCATCGATGCGGTGAGTCGAGATGATCACAATGGGGCGATCGTAGTCTTGGAAGCCGGGGCCGGATCCACCAGTCAGGCCCGTGTTCGATGCCTGCGGGATGACGATGAGGTTGTTGTCGACGGATACCTGCAGCGCCCGCCACATCTCGACCAGCGTGCCGGGGCGCACCACGGCGAAGACTGGTCCTCCGCCGAATCGATAGCCTTTGCTGAATGGCATCGTGGCACGCTCAGAGGTCAGTACATGTTCGTCGCCGACGATTCTCTTGAACGCATCGATCGCTTCGTGCGAAGTCGTGGTGGTCTGTCCTGGTTGCGTCATCTCTAAGCTTCCTATATTCAGTTGCATCACAAGCGCGTCATGATGCTGAGGGGATGTCGCCTTGATCCGAGCTAGTCCGCGGTCGTTCATTTTTTGATGGGCGGGGAAACGAGCCAGGGGGACGACGTCTGCGACCGTCTGCCCGGAAGCTCGCTACGGCGTCCAAGGAGTGTGCGTGTGCGTATGCATGTGCATACGCGCATCCTCATTGTAGAAGATGCGCATCAGATAGTTTCGGACCGCGGTACTTTCGGACTCCGGTAGGTTCGGAGGCTCTTCCCAGATGAGGGTGTAGCGCACGTCGCGCGGCGGGCCGGCGCGTCGGTGTCGGGGTGAGGGTCGAGGTCTC
>NZ_BAAAIR010000085.1:0-2322 GCF_039526165.1 Brachybacterium tyrofermentans | reverse complement strand
CCTGCTCACCAGCGCCGCGAGAACCGTAGCGTGAATACCCGCCACAGCAGGGTCATTCACCACGAACCGCGAAGAGCCGTCATGGCCGTCGGGCGCACTGAAACGCGCTGGGAGTTGGTGGTGGCTCTGATCCCACGGGGCGATGTGGGGCATGACAGCACCCGGAAATACCCTGATGAGCTTCGGGAAGGGGGCGTAAGGGCTTTGGACGCAAAGCTAGACCCTGCTGCTGACAAACCCGTGGTGATTTACTTGCCGCGGGCAAGGCCTGCCCAGATCAAATCCGCCTGTTGGCCCCCCTACCATGATTCCGTCTTGACGCCGTGTGAGCCGACGAAGTTGTCCTGCCCTTAGATCGAGAACTGTGCCATCGGGGCGGTTATCGCCTTCGAAAGAGCAGCCGGGCGTACTGCCGGGGACACGCGTGGAACGAAAGGCGCCCGTGTCGACATCTAGAGCATTGACGACGCCACCCATGAGAAGCGCTTGATCGAGATCAAGGCCTTCGGCGTCCCCGGCTGCGGTGATTTCATTTGGCTCGAGTCAAACCAAGTCGAGTCGCTCGAGAGGGTCCTTGGCGCTCGCCTTTACCTCGTCGCCAACGTCCGCTCCGCAGATCCGTCGGAGACCCTCTTTGCCAGGCTGATTGTGAGTCACCTCAGGACCAGTTGGGAGAGCAGGGCGATGACGATCAGTCCGGGATTCACGTCGGCGGAGATCCGCGAGTTCGTGCATGAGTATCAGGTGCAGCCGCACGGGGCGAAGGGACCGTGGCTCGCCGCGCGCGGCGTTCCGTATGGACGGCTCCGGCGGTGGCGGGGGACGGTATTCGAGGGCGACCTCGACCGGGGGCTCATTCCGCGAGAGGGTAGTCCTATGACTGTTCCACCAGGCAAGCGCACTGCGCTGGAGAAGCAACGAGCGGTCGAGCGCGCTGCTCATGAGGCCGAGCTTGTGCGGTTGAGCGCCCGGGTGCGGGAGTTGGAGGAGACCAACAGCGCGCTGGGAAAAGCTATCGGGCTCTTGCACGCGATGAGCGAGGAAGAGCCCGCCGAGCCCCCGACGAAGACCGATCAGCCCGGTTCTTGAACGCGGAGAACGACCTCGTCGCCGAGCTCACCGCCGCGACCGGATCGCAGCGGCAGGCACTCGAATTCGCGGGCGTGTCACGGTCGACGTGGCATTACCGGCAGCGTCCGCGAGAGCGGATCGCTGATCCGATCCCGCAGACTGAGCGTGCCTATGAATCACGGATCAGCACCGCCGATGAGGAACGGATCGGCGGCCTGATCCTCGCCGGGTGGGCGCAGCAAAACTCTGTCGATCATTCGTTTGCGACCGCGTGGGATGACGGGGTGATGCTCGCGTCGCGACGCTCCTGGTGGCGGATCGCGGCACGGATCGAGGACCAGATGCTCCGGCCGACGGTCCCGACTCGGAAGGATCGCCGGCAGCCGCGGAACAAACCAGTGCTGAAAGCGACTGGCCCCGGGCAAGTGTGGTCATGGGATATTACCGACCTGTACTCGCCGTGGCGGGGGAAGGTGTTCAAGGCATACAAGATCACCGATATCTACTCCCGAAAGATTGTCGGCTGGCGAGTCGAGGATCGCGAGGCTGACCACCTCGCCGTGGAGATGTTCGCCGCCGCGTTCACCGAGCACGGCCCGCCCACGGTGGTGCACGCCGATTCCGGGGCCGCGATGACCTCGAACCTGCTGAGGGACTCCCTCCACGAGCAGGGTGTGAACCTCTCTCACAACCGGCCGTATACGTCGAACGACAACCCGTTCTCCGAGGCTGGTTTCCGGACGATGAAGTACCGGCCGGGCTACCCGAAGGTGTTTACCAATCTTTCCGCCGCACGCGAATACATCGCCGGCTACGTGCCCTGGTATAACCACCAGCACAAGCACTCCGGGATCGCGCTGTTCTCACCCGCGCAGGTCCACGACGACACCTGGCGTGACGCATGGAAGACCCGTGACACCGCGCTGCAGCGCTACTTCCACAAGCACCCGGAACGATTCCGCGCACGCCCACGGACACCGGCCCCCGCCGAGATAGTCGGCATCAACCTGCCCGAGCAAGAGCCGCTAAAGCAGACCGCGTGACTCCACACAGCTTGACATCGAGCGAGATGCGAATTTTAGACCGCGAGGGGGAGTAGTTGCACGCACGTCTCGCCGCAAAGCGGAAGAAGTATTACTACGAGGTGCCGCTGCCCGTCGCCGTCTATGGGCTCTTCGCGGTTCGTGGTGAATGACCCTGCTGTGGCGGGTATTCACGCTACGGTTCTCGCGGCGCTGGTGAGCAGGATAC
>NZ_BAAAIR010000084.1:0-2017 GCF_039526165.1 Brachybacterium tyrofermentans | reverse complement strand
CCCGCAAACATCGGCAACGCCGACGTCCGAGCTGACCTACACGCCCCATGAAAGATCGAGGCTAGGAGGATGTCACCCGGCTCAGGCAGTCCATTTCGACGGCACAGGTCGCCGCCGGGTCGCTCACCCTGGTAACCGAACACTGCTGCATCATCGAGGTCAATACGTCGTATGATAGGGCCACGGGTAGATCGCCGTACCTGTAGTCTGTATTAGAATAACCTGAATGGTTGCCTGAACGAGGTTCCCAGACTTGCTATCTCTACGGACCGTTGGGGCACGACAACTGCAAGTTGGTAAATGATTAGCGTGTCGGACAGGCTGGCAATCTTAGGGTGTCGCCTACTTCCATTGCGCGATCTTGGTGAAATCGGATCGAGGCTCAGGGGATATGGATAGTCCACCCTGCCGCCAATGACCCCACTGCAGCACTCGCGTTCTTCAATCTCCGCACACATTTGAAAGGAACACGAAATGACCGGCGACTACGCATCTTTGACAAAGTTTATACAAAGTTACATTTTGGCACCAGGGCTGAATTTCAACAGTTCGAACACGACCACTTCAGCTGTTAAGAGCATTATCGGCGGTTTCAAACATCTTGGCTGGACTACGGAAGAGGTGGTTGTTGAAAAGCCTCGACCACCCCGTCATAAGCTATTTTCGCCGGATGGAACGATTGAACTTTCGATGAATAGTGCGAAAGTGTTTCGCCACCCCATGCACACTGAGCAGATCTGCCAGCGTAAACATTTGACGAAGCGAATGCTCGAATTTGACAAGTTGCCCACCCCTGCCGGAGCCGATTTTTCGTCGAAGGAAAAGAATGTCGCGCTGGCCTACTTCAAAAAAGTTCCGAAGCCTGTAGTGGTAAAGCCAACAAATTCAGGAGGATCCCACGGGGTCACGGTCGGAGTCTCCGAATCGGCAGAGTTCGAATCCGCGTGGGACTTTGCCCTCGATGGGGGCCGCGAGAACTCCAATGTCTTGATCGAGCAGTTTGTACACGGTGTTGAGTTGCGCGCACTTGTAATCGGCGACGAGGTTGTCAGTATTGTAGCGCGCGTCCAACCGTTTGTGGTGGGAAACGGGAGCGCCAACTTAAAGACTTTGATTGACGATTCAAATGAAGCACGGAAAGTTCATTACAGAGCGATGCAAATGCCCGTCGTGTTCAATTGGGACTTCATAGGCAAGCAAGGTCACGACCCGGAATCCATTCCGGCTGAGGACGAAATTGTATACCTAAATCCTCTAGGCCTGGCCGCCTACGGCGCGTTTCTAGTTGATGTAACTGATTCAGTCAATGCGGAGGTGAAAGACCTGGCCATCCGGGCGAAAAATGCTATTCCAGAAATGGAAATCGGAGGGGTCGATATTCTTATAGAGGACCTTGATGATGTTGGCACCGGAGTCATTCTCGAGGTAAATACGGCCCCTTCATTAAATTTGCATCGGTATGCAACTCATGGGCGGGCCCGCGACGTCGATCTTGATATAGTGAGATATTTCCATGGTCGATACGTCAAGGAGAGTGGGCGCGCCTAACGCGCATCTTCCACGTGCATCGTTGGTGAAGTGTGCTCACCCGGTGTGACTTTGCGGGTCGGAAATTCGAAGCAAGAGCAGCACGAGGACTCCTGCCGTGGTGACGCCGGTATTTCAGGGCGTGGGTCAACGGCCTCGAAGGCTTTCCGAATATATTGGAGCAGTGCGTTCGCGGCTACAGCGGTTTCTCGAGGCGCCTTGGCCAGCTGGCTTTTTGGCGTGATTGGCGATTTGAGGATTCGCACCTCCGGTCGGCATCACGATCCCGATGCCGGTTCCGCCGTATCCCTCGTTGGCCAGCGTCGGTAGCCCCTCGCCTGGGCCTGGCTACAGTGCTGGCAGTGAGTGCTCGCGGGCGACCGTGATGTCTTGGACTGAGCCGGACTGGGCCTCGCACCTGAGTTGGACCTCTCTTTGCGGTGAGCGCTGTTCCGGAGGGTGTTTCTACTGGTGAGGGCACTGGAGGGGT